>NZ_RBZY01000036.1 GCF_004022425.1 Microbacterium enclense
CGCTGACGCTGACGCGCGCGGCGCGGCGCCGGTCACGCGGCGCGAGCGACCGCCCGCACCTGCACGATGTTCGAGTCCTCGTCGACCTCGACGTGCTCGGTCTGGGCCTTCAGGAAGTCCGAGAAGCTGCGGAACCCGAGCGCCTTCTCACTGAACGAGGGATCCAGGCGCTTCATGAGGTCTTTGACGGCCGAGGCGTGCAGCCATTCGCCGTCGGCCCGCTCGCCCTCGAGCTGCATCGCGCGTTCGAGGAGGTTGACGGCTGGGTCCTGCGAGCGCTTGCGGGCGCGTGGCCGCGACGTCGGGGCCTCCTTCTTCGTGTCCGCCAGTTTCGGGATGCCGGGCAGCGCGTCGTAGTTGTCGAACCGGTCGCACGCCGAGGCGAGCGATTTCGCGGTCGAGCCGGCGACGCCGACGCCCACGACGTACCGTCCGAGGCGCTTGCACCGCTGCGCGAGGGGCACGTAGTCGCTGTCTCCGGCCACGATCACGACGTGCGACAGGTCGGGGAGGCGGAACATGTCCTCCACGGCATCCACCGCGAGGCGGATGTCGGCGCCGTTCTTGGCGTATGCCGCGGCGGGAAACAACTGCACCAGGTCGACGGCGCGGGCGACGAGTTGCGACCGGTACTCGGAGTTCACGGGCGCCGACCAGTCGGCGTACGCGCGGGTCAGGACGAGCGTGCCGAAGGATGCCGCGTAGTCGATGATCGCGCCCACGTCGATCGTGGCCTTCGTCAAGCGCTCGGCGATCTCTGGCTCGATCGGGTTCTCGGCGATCTTCTGCCGGTCGCGCGAGTACGCGTTGCGCCCGTGCACCCGGTCGTACCAGGACATCACGATGTTGTCGAAGTCGAGATAGACGGCGACGCGGGCGCTCTGAGTGTCGGGCATGCCTCCAGTCTCTCCCGTCGCAGCGCGCGACGGGTAGCCCGCTCAGTGCTCGCCGGGGTACACCACACCGATCTGTCGGCGGACTTCGTCAAGCACACGCATGATCGCGACCGTGTCGTCGATCGACAGCACATCGCTCGACGTCGCGCCCTCGGCCACGAGCCGCTCCGCGGCCAGCGCCTGGAACTGCATGCCACGACCGTCTACCGCCCCGTCGAACTCCTCCAGGACGCCGCCGTCGGGTCCGACGACCCGAAACGTGGTGGGCGTGTACCAGACGCGGTCGATCTCGATCCGCGCCTCGGTGCCGACGATCTGCGCCACGTTCGTTCCCGCGCCGCGGGAGGACGACACGGTCGTCGAGACCGCTCCACCGGGGTGGGCGAACACCGTCGCGACCTCGGCGTCGCTGCCCGCGTCCGAGAGGCGTGCGAGAGCCGTGATGCGCTCGGGGAGGCCCAGCACGTCGACGGCGAACGAGATCGGGTAGATGCCGAGGTCGAGCAGTGCTCCGCCGCCCAGCTCGAGTGAGTTCAGGCGGTGCTGCGGGTCGGTGGAGATCTTCTGGGTGTGGTCGGCCGAGACCACGCGGACCTCGCCGAGCGTGCCCGCGGCGATGATCTCGCGGATGCGCGCCATGTGCGGCAGGTACCGCGTCCACATGGCCTCCATCGCGAGCAGGCCCTTCTCGGCCGCGCGGTCGCGGATACGCGCGGCCTCGTCGGCGTTGAGCGTGAAGGGCTTCTCGACCAGGACGTGCTTGCCGTGGTCGAGCGCGAGCAGCGCCGTGTCGACGTGTCCCGGGTGCGGGGTGGCGATGTAGATGATGTCGACGTCGGGGTCGGCGACGAGGTCGTCGTACGAGCCGTGCGCGTGCGGGATGTCGTACTCCGCCGCGAATTTCCGTGCGCTGTCGATCGAGCGCGAGCCGACGGCGGTGACGTCGAGGCCCGCGGTGCGAAGGTCGGAGGTGAAGGCGTGCGCGATGCCGCCGGTGGCGAGGATGCCCCAGTGCAGTCCAGTCATGGCTCCACCGTATCGGCGGGCGCCGGGCCCTGTCGCGCGGCGGACGCCCCACGAAGCGGGAGGGACGGATGCCGCCCGCGTAGGCTCGCGTCATGACGCCCGTCGAGCGCTTCCGCGAGCTGTTGGCCATCCCCACCGTGTCGCACGTCGACCCCGCGCTCACGGACACCGCGCGGTTCGACGAGTTCCATGCCGCGCTCGCGCGGCTCTACCCCCTCGCGCATCAGCACCTGGATCGCGACGTGGTCGCTGGCCATTCGCTGCTGTACCGCTGGCGGGGGAGCACCACCGCCGCCCCGCTGCTGCTGCTCGCTCACCAGGACGTCGTCGACACCGCGGGACAGCGGTGGACGCGCGACCCGTTCGCCGCGGTCGTCGAGGGGGAGGGGGCGCAGGCCACGCTCTACGCCCGCGGCGCGATCGATGACAAGGGCGCGCTGGTGGCGATCATGGAGGCGGTCGAGGAGTCCCTGGCCGACGGGGTGGTTCCGCGCACCGATGTGTGGCTCGCCTTCGGGCACGACGAGGAGACCGTGGGCACGGGAGCGCGCGCGATGGCCGCGGTCCTGGCTGAACGCGGCGTCCGGCCGGCTCTCGTTCTCGACGAGGGCGGCGCCGTCGTCGACGGAGCCCTCCCCGGTGTCGCGGCACCCACGGCGATGATCGGTGTCGCCGAACGCGGCACCGCGACCTTCGAACTCATCGCGCGCGAGGCGGGCGGGCACGCCTCGACGCCGCCCGCCTTCCCGGCCACGGCCCGGCTCGCGCGGGCGATCGACCGGGTGCGGCGACGGCCCTTCCCCCGCCGGCTCGTCCCCCCGGTGCGCGCGATGCTCGCGACCGCCGCTGCCCACGCGACCGAGCCGCTCGGGACGCTCTTCCGCCGCTCCGCGGTGACCGCACCCGCGCTGACCGCGGTGTTCGCGGCCCTCGGTCCCGAGACCAATGCCCTGGTCCGTACGACCGCGGTCGTGACGCGGTTGGAGGGGTCGGCGGGAGACAACGTCTTGGCGACGACCGCGCGCGCGACCGTCAACGTTCGGATGCTCCCGGGAGAGACGATCTCGGATGCCGCGGTGCACCTGCGCCGCGCCATCGCCGACCCTCTCATCGACATCGAACTCCGCCACGGCGGCGATCCGTCGACCGTGTCGCCCTGGCGGGGTCCCGCGTGGCGCCGGCTCTCGGCCGCGGTCGGGGAGACGCTCGGCGACGACGTGGTCCCGCTGCCGTACCTGCAGCTCGGGGCGAGCGACAGCCGCTTCTACACCGGCCTCACCGAGCACGTGTACCGCTTCGCGCCGTTCCACCTCACGCGTGCGGAGCGCGACGCCCTGCACGCCCCGGACGAGCGGATCCGCGTCGAGGTGTGGCTCCGCGGCATCCGCTTCTACCGCGCGCTGCTGGCATCCTGAGCCTCCGAACGCCCCGGCGATCCCGCGAGACTGCACGCTGCTGACGGCTCCGCCGCGGGCTGCGGCTGTCCTGTCGGCCGCGTGCCGTCTCGCTGCCGGGGGCAGCAGACGCGGCGACGCGCGCACGTCGGTTATTCTCGTGTGACCGGTCACGACGCGATCGGCCACGCAAAGAGGCGAGATCGATGAGCGAGACCGACATCCCGGATGCCGCGGCCAAGGCCCCGAGCATCCGTGACGTGGCACGTCTGGCCGGGGTGTCGTACCAGACCGTTTCGCGCGTCATCAACAACAGCCCGCAGCTGCGGCCCGAGACCGCCGCCCGCGTGCGGGAGGCGATCGCCGAACTCAAGTTCGTGCCGAACCAGGCCGCGCGCGCTCTCGCCACGAGTCGGACGCGGCTCATCGGTGTGCTGGGGCCGCGGGCGACCACCCACGGCACGTCGGCGATGGTGCTGGCGGTGGAGTCGGCCGCCCGTCGCGCCGGCTACCGGCTAACCGTCACCAACCTCGGCACGAGCGCGCCGGACGATGTGCGCGCCTCGATCGATCACCTCATGCAGCAGTCCATCGAGGGGCTGATCGCCGTAGCGCCGCAGACCCGTGTCGTTCCGATCCTCGATGAGATGCAGCTCCCGGTCCCCGTGCGGATCGTCTCGTCCACCGGATCGTCCGCGCCGACGGCGACCTTCAACGACCAGGTGGCGGGTGCGCGCGCGGCCGTCCGCCACCTGGCGGACCTGGGGCACACGCGCATCCTGCACATCGCGGGACCGCGCGACTGGCTCGAGGCCGACCACCGCATGCGCGGGTACCTCGCCGAGATGGACGCGCAGGATCTGTCGCCGCGCCCGCCCGTGCTGGGGGACTGGACCGCCCAGTTCGGCTTCGAGGCAGGGCTCGAACTGCTCCGGACCGAGGATGCCACGGCGGTGTTCGCCGGCAACGACCACATGGCCCTCGGGTTCATGCACGCCGTTCGAGCCATCGGACGAAGCGTTCCCGAGGACATCTCGGTGGTCGGGTTCGACGACGTCCCCGAGGCGGCGCACCTCTGGCCGCCGCTGACGACCGTGCGCCAGGACTTCGCCGGCATCGGCCAGCGCGCGGTGTGGGATCTCCTCGCCGAGCTGGGAGTTTCCCAGGACGGTCAGCCCATTCCCGAGCCCGATCACCTGCGTCTGATCGTGCGCTCGTCGACGGCTCCGCCCAGCCGCTAGCACGTCACGGTTTGGCAACGGCTGGTCGGCGAACGCAGCGGGACTTGACAGCAGCAGCGATACCGGGGGTAGCATCACACACACAATGTGAACGGTCACATGACTGCCACACCACGCCGACGGGACTCGCTGCGGAGCGACTCCGTCGAGACGAAGACGTTTCGAACGACGCGTACCCCGCTTCGCCGACCGGCCTCGTTTCGCCCCGCCGGCCGCGTGTCGGCGTGCCGTCCGCGCTGAAGCGGTGGGCTCCGTGCGGAGCGACCGTGGACATCCAACCCAACGAAGGGAACCAGAGTGAAGAAGCACAGCATGCTCAAGGCAGTCGCGGGAGCGGGCGTCCTCGCGCTCGGCATCGGTCTCGCGGGCTGCGCGGGCGACCGCACCGGCGCCGGCAGCGGCGACGCGCAGGAGGAGGGCGGCATCATCGGTGTCGCCATGCCGACGCAGCAGTCCGAGCGGTGGATCGCCGACGGCAACAACGTCAAGTCGCAGCTCGAGGAACTCGGCTACCAGGTCGACCTGCAGTACGCCAACGACGACATCCCCACCCAGGTCTCACAGATCGAGAACATGATCACCTCGGGCGCCAAGGCCCTGATCATCGCCTCGATCGACGGCACCACGCTCACCGACGTGCTCCAGCAGGCCGCCGACGCGCAGATCCCCGTCATCGCGTACGACCGCCTCATCAACGGCACGGAGAACGTCGACTACTACACGACGTTCGACAACTTCCAGGTCGGCGTGCAGCAGGCGACGTCGCTGCTCACGGGCCTCGGCATCCTCGACGAGTCGGGCGCCGAGACGGGCGCGACCGGTCCGTTCAACGTCGAGCTGTTCGCCGGTAGCCCCGACGACAACAACGCCACGTTCTTCTGGAACGGCGCCATGGAGACCCTCAAGCCCTACATGGACTCGGGTGTCATCACGGTTCCCTCCGGTCAGACGGAGTTCGGTCAGGCCGCGATCCTGCGCTGGCTGCCCGAGACCGCGCAGGAGCGCATGGAGAACATCCTCACGGTCATCGGCGACACCAAGCTCGACGGCGTGCTCTCGCCCTACGACGGCCTGTCGATCGGCATCATCTCGGCCCTGACCTCGGGCGGTTACGCGGCCAACGCGCTGCCGGTCATCACCGGTCAGGACGCCGAGGTCGGCTCGATCAAGTCGATCATCGCGGGCGAGCAGTACTCGACGATCTTCAAAGACACGCGCGAGCTCGCGAAGCAGGCCGTGACCATGGTCGACGACATCCGCAAGGGCGAGGAGCCCGAGGTCAACGACACCGAGACGTACGACAACGGCGAGAAGGTCGTTCCGTCGTACCTGCTCGAGTCGACGATCGTCACGCTCGACAACTACGAGCAGGTCCTCGTCGACAGCGGTTACTACACCGAAGACGACCTGAAGTGATCCCCGCGGGAGGGCTGCGGCCCTCCCGTCCCGCCTCCGCCGCGACCGCCCGTTCGGTCGCGGCGGAGGCCCCTGTTCCCCTCATCCCCACCCGGCCTGGAGCCGGCCCTGCAAGGAGGACCTCGTGAGCACCATCCTCGAGATGCGCTCGATCACCAAGGAGTTCCCCGGCGTCATCGCCCTGGCGGACGTGTCGCTGACCGTNTCACGCACCGCGGTCTCATCGACTGGGATGCCACGAACAAAGAGGCCGCGAAGCTCCTGGCCCGCGTGGGTCTCGGCGACAGCCCCGACGTCCCCGTGAACGAGATCGGCGTCGGAAAGCAGCAGCTCGTCGAGATCGCCAAGGCGCTGTCGAAGGACGTGAAGCTCCTCATCCTCGACGAGCCGACCGCCGCCCTGAACGACGACGACTCCGAGCACCTGCTCGACCTGATCCGCCACCTCAAGGGGCAGGGGATCACGTCGATCATCATCAGCCACAAGCTCAACGAGATCCGCGCGATCGCCGACGAGGTCACCATCATCCGCGACGGTCGCACGATCGAGACGCTGGACGTGGCCACCGGCGGGACGAGCGAGGACCGCATCATCCGCGGCATGGTCGGACGCGAGCTCGAGAACCGGTACCCGGACCGCGACGTCGAGATCGGCGAAGAAGTGCTGCGCATCGAGGACTGGACCGTGCATCACCCCGCGGATGCCAACCGTGTCGTCATCCACGAGGCGAACCTGAACGTGCGCGCCGGCGAGGTCGTCGGTATCGCCGGTCTCATGGGCGCCGGCCGCACCGAGCTCGCCATGAGCGTGTTCGGCAAGAGCTTCGGCTCGCGCATCACGGGCAACGTCTACATCCGCGGGCAGAAGGCGGACACCACCACGGTCCCCGCCGCGATCCGCAGCGGTCTCGCCTACGTCACCGAGGATCGCAAGGGTGCCGGGCTCAACCTCATCGACACCATCAAGCGCAACATCTCGCTCGCCGGCATGCGCAAGCTCGCGAAGGGCGGCTGGGTCGACGGGGACGAGGAGTACCTCGTCGCGAACCGCTACCGCACCTCGATGAACATCAAGGCTCCCAGCGTCGACGTGGTCGTGGGCAAGCTCTCGGGCGGCAACCAGCAGAAGGTCGTGCTGTCGCAGTGGCTGTTCTCCGACCCGGAGGTGCTGATCCTCGACGAGCCGACCCGCGGCATCGACGTGGGTGCGAAGTACGAGATCTACACGATCATCAATTCCCTCGCGGCGCAGGGCAAGGGGGTGCTCGTGATCTCGTCGGAGCTTCCCGAGCTGCTCGGCATCTGCGACCGCATCTACACCCTCAGCGAAGGCCACATCACCGGCCAGCTGCCCATCGAAGAGGCCACACCCGAGGCCCTCATGGTGCTCATGACGAAGGAGAAGGAAGCCGACCATGTCAGCGCTTAACAACACCGCGACCCAGGCGGGTCCGGCGACGCCGAAGGGCCCCGTCGGCGGCGGTGCCGGGGGAGCCAGCACCCTCGTTCAGTTCTTCGCGTCGCGCCTGCGCGAGATCGGCATCTTCATCGCGCTGATCGTGATCGTGCTGCTGTTCCAGGCCCTCACGGGCGGCCGTCTGCTCACTGCGGGCAACGTCTCGAACATCATCGTTCAGAACAGCTACATCCTGATCCTCGCGATCGGCATGGTGATGATCATCATCGCCGGCCACATCGACCTGTCGGTCGGCTCCGTCGCCGCGTTCGTGGGCGCCGTCTCGGGCGTGCTCATCGTGCAGTGGGGTCTGCCCTGGTGGCTCGGCATCCTGCTCTCCCTCGTCCTCGGGGCGGTGGTCGGCATGTGGCAGGGCTTCTGGGTGGCGTACGTCGGAATACCGGCGTTCATCGTGACGCTCGCCGGCATGCTGCTGTTCCGCGGCCTCACGCAGATGACGCTGGGCAACACGCAGATCACCCCGTTCCCGACCGAGTACCGCCAGCTCGGTGGCGGCTACCTGTTCCCCGATCTCTTCCCGGCCGCGTCGTCGCCGGCGGAGTGGATCACGGTGGCCCTCGGCGCGCTGACCCTCGTGCTGTTCGTCTTCTCCCAGTTCCGCCAGCGCGCCAAGCGTGCCGCGCTCGAACTGCAGAACGAGCCGCAGGTGTGGTTCCTGTTCAAGATCATCGGTGGCGGCGCGCTCATCGCCTACCTCACCTACCTGCTGGGCGTGGCCCCCGGTTCGCGCGGCACCCCGATCGTGCTCGTCGTGCTGGCGATCCTCGTCATCGGGTACTCGACGGTCATGAGCCGCAGCGTGTTCGGCCGTCACATCTACGCGATCGGTGGCAACCGCACCGCCGCGAAGCTGTCGGGCATCAACACGCGCCGCGTCGACTTCCTGCTGTTCGTCAACATGGGTGTGCTGGCAGCCCTCGCCGGCATCGTCTTCACGGGTCGCCTGAACTCGGCCGGCCCCGGCGCCGGAAACCTCTTCGAACTGGATGCCATCGCCGCCTCGTTCATCGGTGGCGCCGCCGTCCAGGGTGGTGTCGGCCGTGTGGTCGGCGCGATCGCCGGTGGTCTCGTCATGGGTGTGCTCAACAACGGCATGTCGCTCATGGGCATCTCGACAGACGTCCAGCAGTTCATCAAGGGTCTCGTGCTGCTGCTGGCCGTGGCCTTCGACGTGTGGAACAAGAACCGCACCCGCGGTTGATCGATCCGCTCCTTCTCGGACGCCCCGTCGCCTCGTGCGGCGGGGCGTCCGTCGTTTCGGGAAAACCCGAACGAGGAGGCGGGTTGGCCCTGCTGACCGGGGCTGGGCGGAGTCCTACCGTGGAACACATGACCACGGCATCCGTCCTTCCTCCGCCTCCGCCGCCTACGCTCCCCGCACCCCCGAGGGCCGTGCCGCCGACGGCCGTGCGCATCTCGTCGCCCGGCCAGGTGGCCGGGGCGATCGCCCAGCTCGCGGCGCTCGGCGCGATCGGACCCATCGTCTTCGGCGGGTTGTTCAGCCTGCTCGGCGCCGGCGTCGGGCTTCTCTTCGCCGTCCTCATCGGCGTCGTCCTGCTCGTCGGGCTCGTGTACGCGCTGTTCGCCGTCGCGTGGTTCGAGCAGGCCAGACTCGACGGACTGTACGGCTTCGACCTTCCCGCGCTGCGCGTGCGGCGCAGCCCCAAGTCCGGGTTCGTCGGTGTGCTGCACACCGTCTGGCTGCAGGCGATCGATCCGCGACAGTGGCGGGCGGTCGCGTCCTTCACCGTGTCGACGGTGCTGGGACTGGTCACGCTGGTTCTCGTCGGGTCCGTCGCGTGGGGGCTCGCCCTGGTCGTCAGTCCGATCTTCGGGTGGGCGCGCGCGGCGCTGTTCGGGTTCCTGCCGCTCGACGGGGTCGCGGCGCCGCTCGTGGGCGCTCTCGTCGCCCTCGTCGCTCTGGGAGCGATCGTCGGGCTCGGTCTGCTGCACGGCGTGCTGGCCCGCGCGATCCTCGTGCCGTCCCGCGAGGCTCTTCTCGAGGAGCAGGCGCGCACCTCCGACACACGGCGTGCCGGCGCGGTCCGCGCCGCCGAGGTCGAGCGCACCCGCATCGAACGCGACCTCCACGACGGCGTCCAGCCGCGGCTCGTGTCCATCGGAATGACCCTGGGACTCGCCCAGACCAAGATCGACGACGACCCCGAGGCGGCCAAGGCGCTCGTGGCCGAGGCCCACGCCTCGACCAAGTCGGCCATCACCGAACTGCGGCAGCTGGCGCGTGGCATCCACGCGTCCGTCCTCGAGGATCGCGGATTGGATGCCGCCCTCTCGGCGCTCGCGTCGCGATCGCACATCCCCGTGACCCTCGACGTCCGTCTGCCGCGCCGGTGCAGCCGTCCGGCCGAGGCCGCGGTGTACTTCTCGATCGCCGAGGCGCTGACGAACGCCGCCAAGCACTCACGGGCGGGGGCCTGCCGGGTCGACGTGCGCGTGCGCGACGACGGGTCGCTGTGGGCGCGCGTCGAGGACGACGGACTCGGCGGCGCGCGCGTCATCGCCGGCGGTGGGCTCGACGGCATCGTCAACCGCGTCACGGCGGCCGGCGGCACCGTGCGCATCGACAGCCCGCAGGGCGGTCCGACGTCGGTGGAGGTGACGGTCCCGTGCGCATCCTGATCTGCGAAGATTCCGTGCTGCTGCGCGAGGGTCTCGTCCGCCTCCTCGCCGACGACGGACACGACGTCGTCGCCGCGCTTCCCGACGCCTCCGGTCTCGACGCTGCCGTGCACGACACCGCCCCCGACCTGTGCATCCTGGATGTGCGGCTTCCGCCGACCTGGACGGACGAGGGCATCCGCGCGGCGATCTCGCTGAGATCGCGGCATCCTGGGCTCGCCGTCCTCGTGCTCTCGCAGTACGTCGAAGAGGAGTACGCCAGCGAGCTCATCGCCGACGGCCAGGGCTCGCTCGGCTACCTGCTGAAGGACCGCGTCGCGGACGTCCGCGACTTCCTCGACGCCGTCGCCCGCATCGCCGGGGGCGCGACCGTCCTCGACCCCGAAGTCGTCGGTCAGTTGCTGGCCCGCCGCCGCCGCGACGACCGGTTGCAGGCGCTGACCGAGCGCGAGCGCGCCGTGCTCGCCCTGATCGCCGAGGGCCGATCGAACCAGGCGATCGCGCAGGCGCTGTTCGTCTCGCCGGCGAGCGTCGAGAAGTACATCACCGCGATCTTCACCAAGCTCGGCCTCGAGCAGGACGAGACGGGGAACCGTCGCGTCATCGCCGCCCTGGTCCACCTGGGCCACGACACCACCGGAGCATCCTCATGAGCGTCCAGACCCCCCTCCATCCGACTCCTGCTCCCGTTCCGGCGCCGGTGTCCGGCCCGCGACGCTCGAAGGGCGCGCTCGCGGTCGCGATCGGCACCATCGTCGTGGGCGGCTGCGTGATCCTCGGCACCTTGGTCAGTAGCGGCTTTGCGGCGGCGAGGGACCTCAGCGCGATGTCGATGGGTGCCCCGCTGCAGCAGAGCGATGTCCGCGGGATCAGCGACGTCGACGTGAACATCGCCGGAGGAGCGCTGCGGATCGCGTTCGACGACGTGTCCGAGGCGGAGATCGCCGGCGGCGGGGCCGGTGCGTGGAGGCTGGAGCGTCAGGGGGACACCCTGCACGTCTCGTCCCCGCGGCGGTCGTTCGCGGACTGGAACTCGAGAGGGGAAGCTACGCTGACCCTTCCGCGGTCGCTCGAGCGGCGGACCCTCGATCTCCGCGTCGAGGTCGCCGGGGGCTCGCTCGACCTCACCGGCGACTACGGAGCGGTCGACGTGCAGGTCACCGGCGGCAACGCCACCGTGTCGGGCGGCGCGAGCGCGCTGAGCCTCACGGTCGCCGGCGGCTCGGTCACGGCCGACGTCCAGGGGGCCGAGCAGGCGGCGTTCGAGGTCGCCGGCGGTGACCTCACCGCCGATCTGACCGGCGCGGCACCGGCGCGCACGACGGTCGACGTGACGGCGGGTTCCGCCGACATAGGGCTCCCGAACGAGACCTACCGCCTGACGAGCGACGGCCCGGGGTCGGTCGACAGCGACCTGCAGACGTCGCCCAAGGCGACGCCGCGCGTCGAGGTGCAGGCCACCCTGGGCTCGGTGACCCTGCGCACCACCTGAGCGCGCTTGCGCGTGAGGGGTCATTTTCTGTCGCCGCAGAGCGATCCAGGCGACAGAAAATGACCCCTCACGCGCTTTTCAGGGCCTTCGCGAGGCGCTGGGGGGAGACCGGCTCCGCGGTGCCGAGGCGTTGGGCGAAGAGGCTCACGCGGTACTCCTCGAGCAGCCACCGCGTCAGCACGAGGTGCGCCGGGGCGTCGGCGGGCAACGGGAGCACCCCACCGGCCTCGACGAAGCCGGCGGCCCCGCGCTCGTACTCGGTCATGCGCTGTCGATCGCGACCCGGGTTGTCGGGCAACGTCTTCACCCGCTCCAGTGCCCCGGCGAGGTACCGGGGGAGGTGCGCCAGACGGGCGAGGCCGGTGCGGGAGATGAACCCGGGGAAGATCAGGCCCTTCAGCTGTCCGCGTACGTCGTTCAGCGCTCCGAGCAGCGTGATCGACGAGGCATCCTTCATCGCCCTCTCGACCTCGCGTTGCGCCAGCAGAATCTTCGCGACGAGCGACACGGCCTGGAAGGTCTGTTCCACCGACGCGGCCGAGAACGCGTCGCGCACGCGCTCGAACTCCGCTCGCGTGCGGACGATCCCCGTGGATGCCGCACGCTGGAGGACGTCGTCGGCGACGGCGACGCGCGCGTCCTCGATGAGGGCCTTGGCGTTCTGGTAGGGCGAAGCGGCGAGGGCGAGCTTCTCGTTCGCGGTGAGGTGGTCGAGCACGTACGACGCAGGGGAGGGAACGGCGAGGAGGAGCAGTCGACGGATGCCGGCACGGGTGTGCCGCGCGGCGTCCTCGGGTGTCGCCTCGACACGCAGCGCGACGCTGTCGCCCTCGTCGACGAGCGCGGGATACCCGCGGACGACGCCGCCCGCGACCGGGGTGTCGACGACCTCGGCGAGCTCGTCGACATCCCAGGTCGTGAGCTTCGAGCGCGAGGCGAAGGCGGGGGATGCCTCGGCGACCCGCGCCGCGGCCGTCCGCACCGGAGGGCGCGCGATCGTCGACTCCACACTCGAGCGCGCGCGGTCGGCGAGCCGGCGTTGCAACGACCCCAGGTCGCGGTCCGAGCCGACGGCGCGCCCGCGGGGGTCGACGGCGCGGAACGACATCATGAGGTGTCCTGGCACGCGGTCGAGTTCGAAATCGGCGGCGCTCACGCGCTGGTTCGCGACGCGCTGCACCTGGGCCGCGAGAGCGTCGACGAGCGTCGTCCTCGGCAGGCCGTCGGCCTGCTCGGGGCCCTTTTCGGCCAGCTCGGCGCTGAATTTCTCGGCCCAGTCTGCGGCGGGCACGACGTTGCGCCGGATCGTCTTCGGCAGCGCCCGCAGCAGGGCCGTGACGAGTTCGTCGCGCATCCCCGGGACCTGCCAGTCGAAGCCGTCAGGTCGCAACTGTGCGAGGAGCGGCAGCGGCACGACCACGGTCACCCCGTCGTCCGGGGCGCCGGGTTCGAAGCGGTAGGCGAGGTTCAGCGTCTGGTCGCCCTGGCGCCAGCGCGCGGGGAACGCCCGGTCGTCGCCCTGCGCGCGGTCGCCGGTGAGGTCGGACTCGCGCAGGTCGAGGAGATGCGGCGTGCGGTTCGCGGCATCCTTCCACCAGGTCTCGAACGAGCGGACGTCGGTGACGTCGGCGGGGATGCGCGCGTCGTAGAACGCGAAGACCGCCTCGTCGCCGACGAGGATGTCGCGGCGACGCTCGCGCTCCTCGATCTTCTCGAGCAGGCGACGCTGCTCCTGGTTGCGCCGGAGGAACGCCGTGAGGCGCTTGTCGAGCACCGAGGGGTCCCATTCGCCCTCGACGAGCGCGTGCCGCACGAACATCTCCCGCGCGAGCGGGCGGTCGAAGCGCGCGAGCTGCACGCGTCGGCGTCCGACGAGCTCGACCCCGAACAGCGTGACCTTCTCGTAGGCGGCGGCGGAGCCGGCATCCTTAGACCAGTGCGGCTCGCTCAGCGACCGCTTCACGAGGTCGGGGGCCAGCTCTTCCGCCCACGCCGGGTCGACCGCGGCGACGGTGCGGGCGAACAGGCGCGAGGTCTCGACGAGCTCGGCGGCCATGACCGCGGAGGGCCGTCGCTTCTTCAGCCCGGAGCCGGGGAAGATCGCGAACCGCGCACCGCGGGCGCCGATGTACTCGCCCTTCGTGGAGCGGCTGTCGCCGGGCGTCTTGCGGTCCTTCGGCGCGGCGATCGTGCGCGGATCGAGGATGCCGATGTGCGACAGGAGTCCGGACAGGATCGCGCGGTGGATGGCATCCCCCTGGGCGTGGCCTTCGGGGGCGTGCGACGCGCGGTCCCGCGGCGCGGTCCGGCGCGGGTTCGCGCCCCCGCGGCCCTCCCCGCGCCCCGCCCCGAGCAGCGACGACAACTGCCGGTGGACGTCGACCCACTCGCGCACGCGCACGTAGTTGAGGTGCTCGCTGCGGCACAGTCGCCGGAACGCGCTCGACCCGAGCTCGGCCTGCTTCTCCTGCAGGTACTCCCACAGGTTCAGCAGCGAGAGGAAGTCGCTGGTCGGGTCGGTGAACCGCGCGTGGAACCGATCGGCCTCCTCGCGGCGGTCCTCGGGGCGTTCGCGGACGTCCTGGATCGACATCCCGGCGACGATCGCCATGACCTCGGGCAGCACGTCGGCGCCCCGGGCCTCGAGCAGCATGCGGGCGAAGCGCGGGTCGATCGGCAGCCGCGCGATCTCGCGGCCGATGCCCGTGAGCCGCGGGCCGCGCTCGTCGCCGCGGCCGGGGAGGTTCACTGCCCCGAGCTCGACGAGCAGGTCGAACGCGGCCTTGACGCCGCGGGAGTCGGGCGGCGTCAGGAACGGGAACGCCTGGATGTCGCCGAACCCCAGCGACAGCATCTGGAGGATGACGGATGCCAAGGACGTCCGCAGGATCTCCGGCTCGGTGTACTCCGGGCGGCGGTGGAAGTCGTCCTCGGAGTACAGCCGGATCGCGATGCCCGGAGACGTGCGCCCGGCGCGGCCCGAACGCTGCTGCGCCGACGCCTGCGACACGGCCTCGATCGGCAGCCGCTGGATCTTGGAACGGTTGCTGTACCGCGAGATGCGGGCGGTGCCGGTGTCGACCACGTACCGGATGCCGGGCACGGTGAGGCTCGTCTCGGCGACGTTCGTGGCGAGGATGACCCGGCGGCGTACTCCCGCGACCGTGGAGCGCTCGAACACCCGGTGCTGTTCCGCGGCGGACAGGCGCCCGTACAGGGGGAGCACCTCGGTCGGGGCGGCATCCTTCTGGTACGCCCCGCGGATGGCATCCGCCGCGTCCCGGATCTCGGCCTCGCCGGGGAAGAAGACGAGCACGTCGCCCGGGGCCTCGCGGTCGAGTTCGCGCAGCGCCGCGACGACGGCGCCGACCTCGTCGACGTCGTCGGTGTCGCGCTTGCCCTGTGCCGGGCTCCGGACTTTCTTCGGCGGCGGCGTGGGTCTGTCGGCATCCGGGTCGGAATCGCCGTCGTCTTCCGGAGCCTCGTCCGCCCCGTCGACCGGCCGATACCGGATCTCCACCGGATACGTGCGCCCCGACACCTCGATGACCGGCGCGGGCACCGGCTCGCCGCCGGGTTCCGTCGGCCCCGCGGCGAAGTGCCGCGCGAAGCTCTCGGGGTCGATCGTCGCCGACGTGACGATCACCTTGAGGTCGGGCCGCTGCGGGAGGATTCGGCGCAGGTATCCCAGCAGGAAGTCGATGTTGAGCGAGCGCTCGTGCGCCTCGTCGACGATGATCGTGTCGTAACGGCGGAGCAGCCGGTCGCGGTGGATCTCGTTGAGCAGGATGCCGTCCGTCACGAGCGCGACCCGGGTGTTCGCCGACACCTTGTCGGTGAAGCGCACCTTGTAGCCCACGGTCGAGCCGAGCGGAACCTGCATCTCGTCCGCGATGCGTTCGGCGATGGTCCGCGCGGCGATGCGGCGCGGCTGCGTGTGCGCGATGGAGGTGCGGCCGAGTTCGAGGCAGATCTTCGGCAGCTGTGTCGTCTTGCCCGACCCGGTCGCGCCGGCGACGATCACGACCTGGTGGTCGCGGATGGCGCGCGCGATCTCCTCCCGCGCGGCGCTGACGGGCAGCTCGGGCGGGTAAACGAGGACGGGTTCGACGGACACAGCCTTTCAGCCTATCGCGGCGGCACGGCGTAGGGAGGCGCACCCCCACACCGATAAACGCCGTTCCTCCGGAGAAACGCTGTGCCGCAGCGTTTCCGGCGAGGAATGGCGTTTATCGGCGGGGGAGGGACGTCAGGGCATCGCGGCCTTGGCCGCAAGGACGCGGGTGGTGGCGGCATCCACCTTCGCGGCGAACGCGGGGTCAGCCTGCGCGCGCGCCAGCACCGCCTGCCGCATCTCGGGGTACACCGAGGGGTCGGCCGAGACGAGCAGCAGGTCCACGCCGGCGTCGATCGCGAGCGTCGCCCGATCGGCGGGCGACCAGGGCTGCACCTGCTGCGCGGCGGAGAGGTCGTCGGTGGTGACGACGCCGTCGAAGCCGACCGTGTCGCGGAGCACGCCGACCACCGTGGGCGAGAACGCCGCTGGCGCGTTCGCGTCGATTCGGGCGTAGACCGCGGTCGAGAGCATCACGATGGCCGGACCCTCCGGGAGGACGGCGGAGTACACCCCCACGTCGGGTCCGTCGGCGGTGACGAAATCGTCGGTCACCCCGGACGAGGTGTCGGTGTTCTCGCCCACGTGCCCGAGCCCGGGGAAGTGCTTCAAGGTCGGCAGCACGCCGCCGTCGCGCAGCCCCTCCGCGAACGCCCCCGCCTTGGCTGCGACGGTGGCTTCGTCGTAGCCGTACTCGCGGTTCAGCTGTCCGATCGGCGGATTGCCCCCGGCGGTGTCGGGGCTCGTCACGATGTCGGCGACGGGCGCGAGGTTCATGTTCACCCCGGCCTCGGCGAGCTGCCGTCCCCAGGTCGCGGCGTTACCGCGCAGGGTGGCATCGTCCTGCTGCCCCTGGTCGTTGGCAGACGGGATGCCATCGAACCCGGGCCCCGACAGCACCTGGACGTCTCCGCCCTCCTGGTCGGTGGCCACCCACAGGCCCGGTTGCCCGGCGGGGACCAGCGAGGTGAAGCCGCGGACGAGGTCGGCGGTCGCCTGCACGCCCGCGCCGGATCGCCCGTGGAGGAAGATGCCGCCGACGTGGTCGTCGCGCACGGCGGCGAGGGTCGTCGGGTCGGCGCCGTTCGCCGAGGTGCCCACCATGAACATCTGACCGACCTTGTCCTCCAGGCTCATACCGGCGAGAGGATCGGGGGTCGGCGTGGGGGTCGGCGTCGGCGTCGGCGTAACCGTCGGTGCGGCGGTCGCGGTGGGGCTCGGTGCCGGTTCGGGCACGCATCCGGTGAGCGCCACCGCGGCGAGCAGAAGCAGGATCGTCGACCGCGTGGCGTTCTTCACCCCCCGATCGTGACGCATCACCCGTCCGGACGCGAGAACGGCGGCGGGGTTGACTCTGCCGCTACGTCAACCGCCAGAGTGGATGCCATGAACGAATGGCCCATCGCCGAGGTCGCCCGCGCGGCCGGGGTGACCAGCCGCACGCTTCGGCACTATGAGAGCGTCGGACTGCTGCACCCGTCCCGTGTCGCCGAGAACGGTTACCGCTTCTACGGCGAGACGGAGATCGCGCGGCTCTACCGGATCCTGGCCTTGCGGGCGATCGACCTGCCGCTGCCCGACATCGCGCGGGCCCTGGCGGACGAGCGCTCGCTGGCGGAGTCCATGCGCGCGCACCTCGCCGCGCTCGAAGAAGCGCGTTCCGCGATGGGACACCGGATCGCGGCGGTGAGGAGCGCCCTCACCGCCCTGGAGGAGGGGAAGACCATGGACATCGAGGACGTGCTCGCGGGGGTCGACGACTCCCGCTGGGAGGGCGAGGTGCGCGAGCGGTGGGGAGATGATGCGTGGGAACGCAGCGCCGCCCGCCGCTCCCGGTTGACTCCGGAGGAGCGGCGCGCTGACGACACGCGCAGCCGCGACGTCAACGCGGCCCTGCGGGAGGCAGCCGAGCGGGGCCTGGCTCCGGATGCCGCGGAGTTCCAGTCGCTCGTCGGCGCCCATCACGCGTGGGTCGGCGAGCAGTGGGGACGCACGCCGGAAGCCGCGGCCTACACGGGTCTGGGCGACCTCTACGTCGCCGACCCGCGATTCGCGGTGGTCTACGGCGGGAGCGAGCGGGCTCGGGTCGTGCGGGACGCGATGGCGGTGTACGCCGCCTCGAACCTCCGCTGACTCGCGCTCAGCCGTTGCCGGCGGAGCACGTCGCCTGCGACGCCTTCGATCCGCTCACGTTGCTCGGCAGTTCGACGACCTCGGGGGCGGCGCCGGCGCCCGTGGCATCCGGGTCCGGGGTGGTCTCGGCCGGCGGCGTCGGTTCCGGCACGGACGGGTCGGCGATCACACCGCCGTTGGCCCCGGCTTCGCCGGTCAGCGCGAGCGGCGCGTTGCTCTCGAGGGCGTCCCACAGCACCGCCGCGGACGCTTCGTCGGGGATCACCCGGTTCGTGTCGTCGGGGTCGTCGACCACGGGGTATTGCACGAACGTGATGTCGTCGAACGGCACGTCCTTGAGCGTGTAAGCGAGCTGGGCGATACGGATGGGGTCGGCGAGGCTCTCGCTGGGCGTGATGTTGTTCACCGCCGTGTTCGCCAGGCCGATGAGAGTGCCGGGGTTCGACAGCACCTCGTCGCTGCGGAGCTTGTTGATCAGTCGCGACAGGTACTGCTGCTGATTGCCGATGCGGGCGAGGTCGCTGCCGTCGCCGATGCCCTTGCGCGTGCGCAGGAACGCCAGGGCGTCGTACCCGGTCACCACACGCGGGCCGGGCTCCCAGTCGATGCCCGCGTCGGGGTCGTCGATGCCCTCGCCGCCGATGCAGACCTCGACGCCGCCGATGGCGTCGGTGATGTTCACGACGTTGCCGAAGCTGACCTTGGCCGCGAACGGGATGCTCAGCCCACTCAGCTCCGACACGGTATCGGCGACGCAGGAGAGTCCGCCGTCCTCGTAGGCGCTGTTGATCGGCGCTTTGAATGCACCCCCGAAGACGGTGCCGTCCGCGGACGCGCACTCCGGGATCGGGATCTGCAGGTCACGGGGGAAGGACACGACCGTGACACGGCGCGGGTTGATCGAGACGTGCACGAGCATGTTGACGTCGTTGCGCGCGCCGTCGTTCTCGGGGTCGGTGCAGCGCTCGCCGAAGGCTTCCCGCACCTGGTCGTCGCACTCGTCGGTACCGACCACGAGGACCGAGAACGCCTGGTCGTACGCGCTGAGAGCAGGCGGCGCAGCGGGCGCGTCTCGGAGCGGGACGGATGCCGCGGACAGACGCTCCGAGAGCGACCAGGCGTAGAAGGCGCCCACGGCGACGGCGGCGACGACCGCCACGGTCAGCACGATCGCGAGGGTCCGGGCTCCGCGGCGCCAGCCCGACACGGGGGCGCGATGCGCGTGCTGAGCGGGGGGCTGCGTCATCCGGGTAGTCAACCACGCCGTTCGTGGAAAGCGATGGAACGCGGGGCGGCCGCAACGCCGACCGCCCCGCGCGCCACTACTGCCCGCCCTCCGTGAGGGTGACCTCGATCGGGGTGTACTCGCCGTCCACGGTGACACCCTCGTCCTCGAGTGCGGCGAGTGCCTCCTCGAGGTAGTCGTTCGAGTACGCCGACGCCGGGGGCTCCGTGGTGATGAGGTTGAGGCCGTCCTGGTTCTTCGCCGCGAGCGCACCCTCGACCGTCTGGTCCCACGCCGCCGAGTCGATGAGCCCGAAGTCTCCGCCGGCCCAGATGAGCTTGTTGACCTCGTTCATCTGCCACAGCTGATGCACGGGGCCCACCGGGAACGCGCTCACGTTCGGAGCGGTCGCGGCGGCGTACGTGATGTCGGCGGCCTCGGTGGGGTTGTCGCGGGCGAACACCCATCCCTTGATGACGGCCTTGAGGAAGCGCGTCGCGGCGTCCGCGTACGCGGGGTCGTCGGACAGGCGCTGGGTGTCGGCCCAGATCGCGTCCTGGAGCATGGCGCCGGCGGTGTCCTCGTACGAGATGACGTTGATGTCGTCCATCGTGTACAGCTCTCCGGTGGCGGGGTCGACCGTCTCGAGCAGCTGCGCCAGCTCGTTGTAGGTCATCGCCTGCGCGGCATCCACGTCCTTGTCGAGGAGGGCGTTCATCGAGAAGTCCTGCGTGGTGATCTGCACGGTGGACGCGTCGAGGCCCTTGTCGGCCATCGCGGCGAAGATCTCCCACTCGTTGCCGAAGCCCCACGAGCCGATGCGCTTGCCCTCGAAGTCGTCGACGCTCGTGATGCCGGAGTCCTTCCACGACACCTGGGTCGTGCCGGACTTCTGGAACACCTGGGCGATGTCGGTGAGTTCGACGCCCTGGTTCTCCATCGTGCCGAGCACCTTGGGCACCCAGGCGACGGCGAAGTCGACGTCGCCGGCGACGAGCGCGTCCTGCGGGACGATGTCGCCGCCGGACGGGATGACCTCTACCTCGTCGAAGCCCTCCTCTTCGAAGTAGCCCTGGTCCAGCGCGACGTAGTACCCGGCGAACTGCGCCTGCGGCAGCCACTGCAGCTGCAGCTTGACCGAGGTCAGTGGAGTGAAGTCGCCGTCGGAGGCGTCGGGCGTGGAACCGCCGGCGCAGGAGGCGAGGGCGAGGGATGCCACGGCGATCCCCGCGACCGCGCTCAGGGCGCGGCGTGTGCTGTGTGTCATGGGAGTCCTTTCGGGTGCGGGTGGTGCGGGTGTGGAGCGGTGGAACCTGTTCTGTCGGGGCGGACGGGAGGGATGCCGGTCAGGCCGGCGGACGCCCCGCGCCGAGCCGCCGGGCGACGACGCGTTCGAGCAGCGAGGTGACGAGGAAGAAGACGAGACCGATCACGATGCCGCCGCCCACGAACGCCCACGCCAGGGCGGCGCGTCCGGACTTGGCGTACGTGGCGATCGCGGTGCCGATCCCGTCCGCGGGCCCGCCGAAGTACTCGGCGACGAGGGCGGAGATCACCGCGAGCGATGCGGCGACCCGGATGCCGGTGAGGAGATACGGCAGCGCCGTGGGGAGGGTGAGGAAGCGGAACGTCTGGCCACCGCTCGCGGCCGTGGCTCGGAAGAGGTCGCGGTGGACCGGTCGTGTCTGCCGCAGCCCGCGGAGGGTGTTGACGAAGACGGGGACGAACGCGGCGATGGCGGCGACCGCTTGCCGCCCGAACTGGCTGGACGCACCGAACATCGTGTTGAGGATCGGTGTGAGGGCCACGATCGGCACCACGGCGAGCGCCGCGACCAGCGGAGCGGTCATGCCGTCCACCGGCCGCCAGGTGGCGGCGAGGGCGGCGAGCGCGACGGCGACGACGGAGCCCGCGATCAGGCCGACGAGGGCGTTGGTGCCGGTGATCGCGGCGGCTTCGAAGATGAGCGGGAAGCGCTGGACGCCTTCGCCGACGATCGCACCCGGGTCGGGGAGCATACGCGGTGCGCTGCCCGAGGCGACGTAGGCGAACCACACGCCGAGCCCGAGGAGTCCGACGGCGACGGGCGCGGCGAACCGCAGCCAGGACGGGAGGCGGGTCGCGGTCATCGTTCGTTCGCCCGTTGCAGGGGAGCGCCGTGGAGCGCTTCGCGCACGGCGGTGACGCGCGTGAAGTACTCGGGCGATTCGCGGAGTGCCTCGTCGCGCGGGCGTCCGGGGCGGGTGTCGATCACCTCGGTGATGCGCCCGGGGCGCGGGCTCATCACGACCACGCGGTCGGAGAGGAACACCGCTTCGGGGATGGAGTGGGTGACGAAGACCACCGCGGCTCCGGTCTCGGCGGCGATGCGAGCGAGTTCGGTCTGCAGCCGCTCGCGGGTCATCTCGTCGAGCGCGCCGAACGGCTCGTCCATCAGCAGCAGCTGCGGGGAGGCGGCGAGCGAGCGGGCGATCGCGACGCGCTGCTGCATGCCGCCGGACAGCTGGTCGGGGTAGCGCCCGACGAAGTCCGAAAGCCCGACGAGCTCGGCGAGTTCGGCGACGCGCGCGTCGCGGCGGGTGCGGCTCCAGCGGTGCAGCTCGAGCGGCAGCGCGATGTTCGCGGCGACCGTGCGCCAGGGCAGCAACCCGGCCTGCTGGAACGCGATGCCGTAGTCCTGGTCGATCCGCGCCTGGCGGGCGGGTTTGCCGAAGATCGCCAGGTCGCCCGTGCTCGGCGAGTCGAGGTCGGCGATGAGGCGGAGCAACGTCGACTTGCCGCACCCGGACGGCCCGATGAGCGAGACGAACTCGCCGGGGGCGACGTCGAGGTCGACCCCGGTGAGGGCGGTCACCTCGCCACCGGTCGAGGGGAACACCTTCCCCACGCCGGCGGCGTGGACGGCGAGTGCGGTCATCGGATCTCCTCTCCGCGACGGAAGCGGTGCAGCGTCACACCGATGAGCGCGACGCCCGCGGCGGCGACGAGCCCGATGGCGACGGTGCCGAACGTCGGTGCCCAGGGGGCCGCCGGGTCGGACGAGGCCTGACCCGCGAGCTGGATGAGCATGCGGCCGATGCCGCCGCGCAGCCCGATCGAGACCTCGGCGACCACGGCGCCGACGACGGCGGACGCGGCCGCGAGTCGGAGGGCGGGCAGCAGGTGCGGCACGGCGGCGGGGAGTCGCAGGTGGAGCAGCGTCGCCCACCAGCCGGCCGCTCCCGCGTGGAACAGGTCGACGTGCAGCGCGTCGGGCGCTTCGAGGCCCCGCAGCATGCCGATCGCGACGGGGAAGAAGGCCAGGTACGAGGCGATCAGCGCCACCGAGAACCACTGCGGCCACGGAAAGACCCCGGCACGGTCGATCTGGCTGCCGAGCGCGTTGACGACGGGGGCGAAGGCGATGAGCGGCACGATCTGGCTCACGACGATCCACGGCAGCAGGCCCCACTCGACGAGCCGCCACCGCTGCATCGCGATGCCCAGGATGCCGCCGACGACGACGCCGATGAGCCACCCCAGCGCCGCGAGTCCCAGGGTCGTCCCCGCCGCCTCGAGCACCGACACGATCAACGGCGGGGTGGTGCCACCGCTCGTCGGCGCGAACATGCGCGCGACCATGTCCCACACGTGCGGCATCGCGCGGTCGTGCGTGCGGGGGAGGAGGATGACGCCCGACCCGGCGGAGCCGTCGCCCCCGACGGTCACGCCCTCGGCGGGTCCGAGCAGCTTGTACAGCTCCCAGATCGCGATCACGGCGACCACCCCGGCGACGCCCCAGCCCACGCGGGCGAGGCCGACACCGCGACGGCCGCGGGAGCGTGGCATCCCACCGCCGTCGTCGGGGACGATCGAGGTCACCGACCCCGGGGCGAGAGCCTGATCGGTCACCGCTTCGCCGTCACCGCGGGAGTGAGGGCGGGGATCACGGTCTCGCCGTAGACCCGCATCGTCTCCTCCTTGTTGTCGTGCTGGAGGTAGCCGGCGAACTGCGTGACGCCCAGCGCCCGCAGCTTCTCGAGCTTGGCGATGTGCTCCTCGGCCGTTCCGAGCACGCAGAACCGCTCGACGATCTCGTCGGGGACGAAGTCGACGTGGTCGTTGCTGCTCTTGCCGTGCGAGTTGTAGTCGTAGCCCGTGCGCCCCGCGATGTAGTCGGTGAGCGCTGCCGGAACGTCGGAGCCCTCGCCGT
This sequence comes from Microbacterium enclense, assembly GCF_004022425.1. Taxonomy (GTDB): domain Bacteria; phylum Actinomycetota; class Actinomycetes; order Actinomycetales; family Microbacteriaceae; genus Microbacterium; species Microbacterium enclense_A. Next base: position 23,246 of record NZ_RBZY01000036.1, read on the forward strand.
ACTTCGCGACGATGTCGGCCACGTGGTTGCCGACCATGCCGCCGAACCAGCGGCACTGCTCGATCATGTGCGCGCGGCTCTCGGGCGTGTCCTCGCCGATGTACATGGGGGCAGCGACGCAGAACGCGATCTCGTCGGGGTCGCGGCCGACGTTCTCCGCAGCCTGGCGGACCGTGGTGATCATCCACTCGGCGATGTCGACATCGGCGAGCTGCAGGATGAAGCCGTCGCCGACCTCACCCGTGAGCTTGAGCGCCAGCGGACCGTAGGCGGCGACCCACACGTCGAGCGTCGACCCGCGGCTCCACGGGAACTGCAGCGTCGCGCCGTTGTACTCCACGGCGCGGGAGTTGCCGAGTTCGCGGATGACGTGGATCGACTCCCGCAGCGCCGCAAGTGTCGTGGGGCGTCCGTTCGTGACGCGCACCGCCGAGTCGCCGCGGCCGATGCCGCAGATCGTGCGGTTGCCGTACATCTCGTTCAGGGTCGCGAACGTGGATGCCGTGACCGTCCAGTCGCGGGTCGCCGGGTTCGTGACGAACGGCCCGACGGTGACGCGGCGGGTGGCCGCGAGGATCGCCGAGTGGATGACGTAGGGCTCCTGCCACAGCAGGTGCGAGTCGAAGGTCCACACGTGGCTGAAGCCGTGTGCCTCGGCGAGCTGGGAGAGCTGGACCGTGCGGGCAGCGGGCGGGTTGGTCTGCAGGACGACGCCGAAATCCATGGGGTCTCCTTTCAGACCAGGTATTGGCTCAGGCCGCGCTTCAGGAAGCGTCCGTCGCCCTTGGTGCCCAGGTACGCGCCGTCGTCGACGACGACCTTTCCGCGGGAGAGGACGGTGTCGACGTGTCCGTCGATCTCGAAGCCCTCCCACGCGGAGTGGTCCATGTTCATGTGGTGGGTCTTGTCCGCCCCGATGGAGGTGTGCCCGGCGGGGTCGTACACGACGATGTCGGCGTCGGCACCGGGGGCGATGACGCCCTTCGTGCCGTACATGCCGAACATGCGCGCGGGGGTCGTGCTGGTGAGCTCCACCCACCGCTCGAGCGTGATCTGACCGGTGACGACGCCCTGGTACATGAGGTCCATGCGGTGCTCGACGGATCCGATACCGTTCGGGATCGCACGGAAGTCCCCCTGGCCGAGCGTCTTCTGGTCCTTCATGCAGAACGGGCAGTGGTCGGTGGAGACCATCTGGATGTCGTTCGTGCGCAGCGCCTGCCACATGTGGTGCTGGTGGCCCTCGTGCTTCGACCGCAGCGGGGTCGAGCACACCCACTTCGCGCCCTCGAAGTCGCCCCACTCCTCGCTCGACGCGCCCAGCTGATCCTCGAGCGAGAGGTAGAGGTACTGCGGGCACGTCTCACCGAAGACGTTCTGCCCGTTGTCGCGCGCCCACGCGAGCTGTTCGACCGCCTGCTTCGCGCTGACGTGCACGACATACAGCGGCGCACCGGTGAGATGCGACAGCATGATCGCGCGGTGCGTGGCCTCCTCTTCCATCTGCCACGCGCGCGCGACGCCGTGGAAGTAGGGGGAGGTATTGCCCTTGGCGACGAGCTGCTCGGCGAGCACGTCGATGACCGGGCCGTTCTCGGCGTGCATCATCGTCAGGAGCCCGGTGTCCGCCGCCACCTGCATCGCGCGCAGGATCTGCGCGTCGTCGGCGTAGAAGACGCCCGGGTACGCCATGAACATCTTGAAGCTCGAGATGCCCTCGTCGATGAGTCCGGGCAGGGCCGCGAGGGAATCGGCATCCACCCCTCCGACGATCTGGTGGAAGCCGTAGTCGATCGCGCAGTTGCCGGCGGCGAGCTCGTGCCAATGTGCAAGACCGTCCTGCACGCGCTCGCCGGCCCGCTGCACGGCGAAGTCGACGATCGTCGTCGTGCCGCCCCACGCGGCCGCCCGGGTGCCGGTCTCGAACGTGTCGGAGGCGCTCGTGCCGCCGAACGGCAGCTGCATGTGGGTGTGCGCGTCGATCCCGCCCGGGATCACGTACTTGCCCGTGGCATCCACGAGGGAATCGACGGATGCCGCGAGGTCATGTCCGAGCAGTGTCGAGCCGGGCGCGAGGACAGCGGCGATCGTCTCGCCGTCGATGAGGACGTCGGCGGCGGAGCGCCCGGTCGCCGAGACGACCGTTCCGCCTGTGATCAGGGTCGTGGCCATCTCACGCCTCCACGATCTCGCCGTAGGTGTCGGGGCGGCGGTCGCGGTAGAACTGCCAGTCGTCGCGCATCTGCTGCACGAGGTCCATGTCGAGGTCGCGCACGAGGATCTCCTCGTGCTCGGACGAGCCCACCGCGCCGACGTGGTTGCCCCGCGGGTCGATGACCTGGCTCGTGCCGTAGAAGGTGACGGCATCCTCGCCGTACTCGTTGTCCTCGCGGCCCACGCGGTTGGGCTGCAGGACGAAGTAGCCGTTCGCCACGGCGGCACAGGGTCCCTCGACCTCCCACAGGCGGTTCGACAGGCCGGGCTTGGTCGCGTTCGGGTTGAAGACCATGTGGGCGCCGTTGAGCCCCAGTTCCCGCCACCCCTCGGGGAAGTGCCGGTCGTAGCAGATGTACATCCCCACCTTGCCGACGGCGGTGTCGAACACGGGGTACCCGAGGTTGCCGGGGCGGAAGTAGAACTTCTCCCAGAACTTGTCGAGGTGCGGGATGTGGTTCTTGCGGTAGCTGCCGAGGACGCTGCCGTCGGCGTCGACGAGCACCGAGGTGTTGTAGTACACCCCCGTCTGCGCCTCCTCGTAGATGGGGAGGACGGTGACCAGCCCGAGCTCCTTCGCCAGCGCCGCGAACCGCTGGACGATCGGGCCGTCCACCGGCTCGGCGTAGCGGTAGTACTTCTGGTCCTGGGTGATGCCGAAGTAGGGGCCGTAGAACAGCTCCTGGAAGCAGAGGACCTCGGCACCCTGCGCCGCGGCATCGCGCGCGAACTGCTCGTGCTTGTCGAGCATGGATGCCTTGTCACCGGTCCAGGTGGTCTGCGTGATCGCTGCGCGCACCGTTGTCATCGGGATCCCTCGTTCCTCCGGGTCTTCGCCGGTTCTGTTACTGTCACGCCTGAACATTTCTCCACGATTTCCACGCGTGACACCGCCGTAAATTGGGGGCCCGATGATCCCGGCCGACTCGTTCGTCGAGCGCACGCCGGCGGGGCTGGCCGCCGAGATCGCCCGCCTCGTCAGCGACGGAACGGTGGCGCCGGGGGAGCGGCTGCCGACGGTGCGCGACGTCGCGGCGGCGCTCGGGGTGTCGACGGGCACCGTCGCCGCGGCCTGGCGCGCGCTCGCCGACGCCGGCGTCGTGTTCTCCCGCGGCCGCGCCGGCACCTTCGTCCGCGCCGAACGGCGGGAGTGGCTGAGCCCCCGCGTGCAGGGGATGTCCGCCGACCGTGTGCCCGGCGCGCCCCGAGGCCTGGGAACGGGACGCGACATGCCGGCGCTCCGCCTGGACCTGTCGCTGGGCACGCCCGATCCCACGATGCTGCCCTCGATCGAACGAGCGCTGGCGCGCGCTCGCCCGCGCGCCGACACCGGCCGCTACCACGACCTTCCCGTGCTCCCGGATCTTTATGACGTGCTGCGCGAGCAATGGCCGGTCCGCGGCGTCGAGGCCCTCACGGTCGTCGACGGTGCGCTCGACGGCATCTCCCGCACGCTCGATCAGGTGGTCCGCTTCGGCGACCGCGTCGCGGTGGAGTCGCCCGGGTTCCCCTACTTCTTCGACCTCATCGAGGCCGCGGGTGCCGTGCCGATCACCCTCGAGGCCGACGCCGACGGCGTGCTCCCGGCGTCCCTCGCCCGCGCCCTGGCGCTCGGTCCGTCGGCGGTGCTGCTGCAACCGCGCGCGCAGAATCCGACGGGGGTGTCGATGTCGATGGAGCGCGCACGGCGCCTGGCCAACGTTCTGGTGAGCGTGCCGGGCGGCACGCGGGTGACGGTCATCGAGGACGATCATTCCGCGCTCATCGCGAGCGCGCCGCCGGTGACGCTCGCGCTGTGGCTGCCGAGCCAGGTGGTGCACGTGCGCGGCTTCTCCAAGTCGCACGGGCCCGACCTCCGCATCGCGGCGCTGGGCGGCCCGTCCGCGATCGTCGACCGCATCGTCCGCCGCCGCATGCTGGGCCCCGGCTGGACCTCGCGGCTCCTGCAATCCGTGCTGCACGAGCTCCTCACCGACCCGCGGTCCACCGCCCCGGTGCGCACCGCACGCCTGATCTACCGTGACCGCCTGGACCGCCTGGCCGCCGCCCTCCGCCGGCTCGGCATCGATGTCGGCGACCCCGACGGCATCAACCTGTGGATGCCGGTCCGCGACGAACGCGCCGCCGTCGTGCGGGCCGCGGCGGAGGGCATCGGCATCGCCGCGGGATCGCCGTTCGTCATCGACCCGGAGACCGCGGAGCCCCATGCGGGCCGCGTTCGTGTCACGGCCGGGTCGGTCGTCGAGAACCTTCGGCTCGTCGCCGAGGCGCTCGCGCGCGCGGCCGACGCGTCACCGCTGTCGTGACGCGCGTCAACCCCGAAACCGCTGTCGGTGGTCGCTCCTAGGGTGGATCCCATGACTGTTCCCTCTGTCCAGCTCAATGACGGAAACTCCATCCCCCAGCTCGGCTACGGCGTGTTCCTCGTGCCCGCCGACGACGCCGAGCGCGCCGTGTCCGAGGCCCTCGAGGTCGGCTACCGCCACATCGACACCGCCGCGATCTACAAGAACGAAGAGGGCGTCGGCCGCGCCATCGCGTCCAGCGGCATCCCGCGCGACGAGCTCTTCGTCACGACGAAGCTCTGGAACGACCGCCACGACGGCGACGAGCCCCACGCCGCGATCGACGAGAGCCTCGAGAAGCTCGGCCTCGACGCGGTCGACCTCTACCTCATCCACTGGCCGACGCCGAAGAACGACAACTACCTGCACGCCTGGCAGAAGATGATCGAGATCCGGGAGGCGGGCAAGACCCGCTCGATCGGTGTGTCGAACTTCCTCGTCCCGCACCTCGACCGCATCGTCGGCGAGACGGGCGTGACCCCCGTGGTCAACCAGATCGAACTGCACCCGGCGCTCAGCCAGCGTGAGATCCGCCTGTGGGGCGCCGAGCACGGCATGCACATCGAGTCGTGGGGTCCGCTGGGCCAGGGCAAGTACGACCTGTTCGAGCTCCCGGCCGTCGTCGACGCCGCCGATGCCCACGACAAGTCGCCCGCGCAGGCGGTGCTCCGCTGGCACATCCAGCACGGGCTGATCGTGTTCCCGAAGTCGGTGCGCCGCGAGCGCCTGGAAGAGAACTTCGACCTCTTCGACTTCGAGCTCACCGGCGAGGAGATGGCCGCGATCGACGCCATCGACGCGGGCGACGGCTCGGGCCGGGTCGGCACGCACCCCGACGACCTGAACTGACGACGGACGAGACACTGAACCGCCTCGCGAACGCCTCGAGCCCCTACCTGCGGGCCCATGCCGACAACCCCGTCGCGTGGTTCCCATGGGGGCCCGAGGCGTTCGCCGTCGCGGCCGAGCGCGACGTGCCCGTGCTCGTGTCGATCGGTTACAGCACCTGCCACTGGTGCCACGTCATGGCGCGGGAATCGTTCCAGGATGCCGAGACCGCCGCGCTCGTCAACGACGGGTTCGTGGCGATCAAGGTCGACCGCGAAGAGCATCCCGACGTGGACGCGGCGTACCTCGACGCCGCCTCCGCCTTCACCCCGCACCTCGGCTGGCCGTTGACGGCGTTCGCCACGCCCGAGGGGCGCATCTTCTACGCCGGCACCTACTTCCCGCCCGAGCCCCGCGGCCAGCTCCCCTCCTTCCGTCAGGTGCTCGCCGCCGTCCGCGAGGCCTGGACCGAGCGGCGGGGAGAAGTGGATGCCACGGGCTCCTCGCTCCGCGAGGCCCTTGCGTCCGCGGCACCCGCCGCCTCCGACGCCATCCCCGACGCCGACGCTCTGGGGGCGGCCGTCGCCGACGTCGTGTCCCGGGAGGACCGCGAGTTCGGTGGATTCGCCGCGGGCGCGTCGCTCGACTCGCCCAAGTTCCCGAACACCCCTGTGCTGCGGCTGCTGCAGCATCCCGCGCTCACGTCCCTCGTCCCGAACGCCGAGGGCGTGGCATCCCGTGCTCTGGCGGCCATGACGGCGTCGGAGCTGCGCGACCCCGTCGAGGGCGGGTTCTTCCGGTACGCCACACGCCGAGACTGGACCGTGCCCCACTACGAGCGGATGCTCACCGACAACGCCGGGCTCATTGAGGTCGCGCTCGCCGCGGGCGACGACACGACCGCCGCCGAGACCGCTCGTTTCCTCGTCGACGTGCTGCAGCTCCCCTCCGGCGGGATCGCCGCCGCGCAGGACTCCGAGTCGATCATCGACGGTCAGCGCTCCGAGGGCGGGTACTACCGCACCGCCGATCGCGCCGATCTCGCGCCGCCGGCCCTGGACGCCAAGGTCGTGACCGGCTGGAACGGCCACGCGATCGCGGCGCTCGCCGCCGCGGGCGCCCGCACCGACCCGCGGTTGGTGGAGGCCGCTCGCTGGGCCGCTGACACGGTGCTCGAGAACAACGTCACCGACGACGGCACACTGCGCCGCGCCTCGCTCGACGAGATCCGCTCGTCCGCGCCCGCGACGCTGGAGGACTACGGCGGCCTCGCCCGCGGCCTCCTCGCCCTCGCGCGCGTCACCGGCGAGGTGGCCTACGCCGACCGCGCCCGCGCGCTGGTCGACGCGTGTCTCGGCGCCGATGGCATCCATCCGCCCGGGGGCGGTGACCCCGTGCTCGCGGTGCAGGGGATGCAGCCGCAGGGAGTCCCGAGCGATGGGGCAGCGCCGTCCGGACCGTCGGCGTTCGCGGCCGCCGCGCTTGATCTCTGGCGCCTCGGTGCGGGCGAGCGCTATCGCGAGGCGGCGGAAGCTCTGGTGCGAGCCGCGGCCCCCGCCGCCCTCGCGGCCCCGCTCGCGTACGGCGCGATCCTCGACGTCGCCCTCGGTCTCGCGACGCCGCCGCGTCAGGTGGTCGTGGTGGGCGAGACGGATGCCGCTCTCGCTGACGCCGCGCGGCGGGTCGCGGCCGACGTCGTCGCGGTGGTGACCGCCGGGCAGGCCGAGGACTTCGCCCGCGCCGGCTTCGAGCTGTTCGAGGGCAAGGTCTCCCGCGGCGGCGAGGCGACAGCGTACGACTGCCGGGCGTTCACGTGCGCCCTGCCGACGACGGATCCCGCGGCGCTGGTCTGAGCCGCGATCGGCTCTGGTCGGAACGAGTCGGCTCGGCCAGGATGTGAGGCATCCGATTGCTCGAGGAGGAGCGCCGATGTCCGCCCACCCCATTCCCGACACCCCCGAGATCCGCGCCCGGATGGATGCCGCTCAGCTCGAGGGCATGACCGCGCTCGGCCTGCACGGCCGCGATGTCCAACCGTGGGAGGACGGGTATCGCGCCGCGGAGGCCGCCGAATCGACGTTCGAGTGGTGGTACTTCGACTGCCAGTTCGATGACGGCTCGACCCTCGTCGTGACGTTCTCGAACAAGCCCCACACCGATCCCGGCGGCCCGCTCGCCCCGACGGTGCTCGTCATCCGCCAGCACGCCGACGGAACGCGGACGCACGTGGAGCCCGTCTTCCCGGCTTCCACGTTCTCGGCGGCGACGGACCACTGCGACGTCCGGATCGGCCCGAACACCGTCACGGGCGATCTCGACACTTATCGCCTGCACCTCGATGTCGAGGGACTGTCCGCCGAGGTCACGATCCGGCGCGCGGCACCCTCCTGGCGGCCGGGCGCGGGCATCACGTTCTTCGACGCCGCGAAATCGCACTACCTGGCGTGGGTCGTCCCGGTGCCGTACGGCACCGTGGAGGCGACCATCACGGAGGGTGGTGAGACCGTGACCCTCGCGGGCACGGCCTACCACGACCACAACTGGGGGAACCACCTCATGGGGTCGTTCCTCGACCACTGGTTCTGGGGTCGAGCCCATATCGGCGACTACACACTGGTGTACGTCCAGATGACCACGAAGGGTCTGTTCGGGCTGGGCCAGATCCAGATCCCGACGTTCTACCTCGCGCGCGGCGAAGAGATCCTCACCGACGACCTGCTTCCCCTGCGCCTGTCCACGAGCGGAGAGGTCGAGGGTCCGGGAGAGCAGACCTACCCCACGCGCCTGGACTGGACGTGGGAGCGCGGCGACGACCGGATCTCCTTCACGGTGACCGAACCCCGGCTCATCGAGGCGCTCGACATGCGCCCGCGCCGCACGCCGCTGTCGGCCGTGCTGCACGCCAGTGAACACCCCGAGTACTACGACTTCACCGCCGACGCCGACCTCGACATCCGCCTCGGCGGCCTCGTCGATCACGTCCGCGGCCGCACTCTCTACGAGAAGATGATGTTCCGCTGAGGCGGGGGCCGCGTCCGCTCGGCGAGTGCTCCGTCAGTCCAGCAAGTGCCGCAGGTATCGGCCGGGCGACTCCAGGAACCCGCGGTGGAGTCGCACGATCTCGAGGTCCTCCCACGTGCTCTCGCGGATGCCCCATTCGCCGAGCTCGAGGATGGTCGCGCCGGGAAGGGCAGCGAGCACGGGGGAGTGCGTCGCGCAGATGACCTGCGTGCCGCGCGAGCGCATCCGGTCGAGGGAGGCCAACCACCGCAGGGTCGACGAGAACGACAGCGCCGCCTCGGGCTCGTCGAGGCACGCCAGCCCGGCGACGTAGTGGGGATGGTCGAGCGCTTCGTCGAGCAGGGCGTTGAACGATTCGCCGTGGCTCATCGGGTGCAGGCTCGGCGGGGCGTCGGGCAGATCGTCGCGCCAGGAGTAGTAGCCGTGCATGGTTTCGGCGCGCAGGAAGAACCCGAAGCGGGGCGCCCGGGGACTCCGCTCCAGGCGCAGCCACTCGCCGAGCGGGCTCTCGGTGCGGCGGGTCTGCCCGCCCCCGTTCGTCGATCCGCCCTCGGCGGGCAGCCCGTAGGCCTCCGCGATGCCCTCGATGAGCGTGGACTTGCCTGAGCCGTTCTCGCCGACGAGGAACGTCACTCCCGGCCCGAACTCCCAGCCGTCGCGGTCCGCGATCTCGAGGAACTGCGCGACGGCGGGGATGTTCGCCGGCCACCGGTCGGGAACGATCGCGGCGTCGTCGAACAGCCGCACCCGCTGCACAGGACGCGGATCGTGGAGCCACTCGTCGCCGCGGCCCACGGGGTCAGATCCAGGTCGGCAGCCAGTTGTGCAGGCGCCAGAACTCGTAGGGCACGGGGAGCCCCGTCCACACCGGGTACCAGAACGCCGAGAGCAGCACGGACGCAGCGAGGAAGACCGTGACCCACGCCTGGCCGCTCGCGCGCGTCATCGAACCCGGTCCGCGCGCGAGGTCACGGAGCGCGAAGGTGAGCGCCAGCACGAGGAACGGAACCATCGCGACCGTGTAGAACTGGAAGATCGTGCGCTCGGGGTACAGCAGCCACGGCACGTAGACCGCGGCGAGTCCCGTGAGCACGAGCGCGTACCGGCCGTCGCGGACGAGCACGAACCGCACCAGCAGGTAGACGGCGGCGGCGATGCCCGCCCACCACAGCAGCGGGTTGTCGATGCTCGAGATCGCCTCGGTGCAGCCGCCGGGGAGCTGGCATCCGTTCTGCCCGAACTCGTCCTGATGCCAGTACATCGACGTCGGGCGGATCAGCAGCGGCCATTGCCACGCGGGACTCGCGTAGGCGTGCGGCGTCGACAGACCGACGTGGAACGCGTACATCGACTCGTGGTACTGCCAGAGGTTCTGCAGCGGGAGCGGAACCCACGACCACACCCCGGCGGCGGGCGCGGCGTCGACGGCGTGGCGGCTGTAGCCGCCGTCGGTGAACAGCCACCCCGACCAGCTCGCGAGGTACACGACCGCGGCGACCGGGACGAGGAGCACGAACGACACGAGGCCCTGCCGGACCCCGTCCATCGGCCACTGCACGATGCCGGCGCGACGGCGGGCGAGGGCGTCGGTGACGACGACGTACAGTCCGATCGCGGCGATGACGTACAGCCCCGACCACTTCACGGCCGTGGCCGCGCCGGCGGCGACCCCGGCGGCGACGAGCCACGGGCGGTTCCAGAACACCGGCCCCCACGTCGTCTCGCGGGATTCGCGTGCGGCCCAGCGGGCGAGCGCCGCGCGGCGGTCCAGCGCCACGAACCACAGCGCCAGCACGACGAAGAACGTCAGGAACGTGTCCAGCAGCGACACCCGGCTCAGCACGATGCCGAGGCCGTCGATCGCCAGGAGACCGGATGCCACGGACGCGAAGACGAGGGACCCGGTGAGCGTTCTCGGCAAGAGGTACACCGCGAGCACGGTGGCCGTGCCGAACACGACCGCGGCGATCCGCCACCCGGTCGCGGAGTCCGCACCGAACAGCGCCATCCCCGCGCCGATGAACAGGCGTCCGAGCGGGGGGTGTACGACGTAGCTGCCGACCCCCGTGAACGCGTCCGTGTCGCCGGTGATGAAGCGCTCGTCGGCGCCCTCGGGCCACGTCGACGGGAAACCGAGCAGCCACTGGCTCCACGAGTCCTTGACGTAATACGTCTCGTCGAAGATCAACTGGTGCGGGTCGCCGACGTTCACCAGACGCAGCACGAAGGCGATCAAGGTGATCACCGCCGGCGCCAGCCAGCGCCACACGCGGGCGCGGCGCGGATCGGCGAGGAGCAGATCGCGCCAGCGGTCGAAGCGCGTCCGTTCGTCTGCGGGGATCAGCGAGGGGACGGCGGTCACGGCCCCCAGCATAAGGTGGGGCGGTGATCATCCTCGCGGCGACCCCCATCGGCAACCTGGGCGACGCGTCGCGGCGCCTGGTCGAGGCGCTCGAGAACGCGACGGTCGTCGCGGCCGAGGACACCCGCACGACGCAACGGCTCCTCGCCGGTCTCGGCGTCGCGAACCGGCCGCGACTCGTCGCGCTGCACGACCACAACGAGAAGGAGCGTGCGGCCGAACTGGTCGAGCTGGCCCGCGAGGACGACCTGCTCGTGCTGAGCGACGCCGGGATGCCGACGGTCAGCGACCCCGGCTACGGTCTCGTCGCGGCGGCGGCCGCCGCGGGTGTGACCGTCACCGCCCTCCCCGGTCCGAGCGCCGTTATCACCGCTCTGGCCGTCGCGGGACTTCCGACCGATCGATTCGCGTTCGAGGGCTTCCCGCGCCGCAAGCCCGGCGATCGCCGCCGGGCCTTCGCCGATCTCGCCGCCGAGACGCGCACCCTGGTGTTCTTCGAGTCGCCGTCGCGGCTGGCATCCACTCTCGACGACCTCGCGGCCGCGTTCGGAGCCGACCGTCCCGCCGCGGTGTGCCGCGAGCTGACGAAGCTGCACGAGGAGGTGCGCCGCGGCACGCTCGCCGAGCTCGCTTCGTGGGCGGCCGAGGGCGTGCGCGGCGAGATCGCGATCGTCGTCGGCGGTGCGTCGGCGCGAGTAGTGGCGTTCCCGGATGCCGTGACCCAGGTGCTCGAGATCGTCCGCGGCGGCACGCGGCTCAAGGAGGCCGCGGCCGAGGTCGCGTCGCAGACCGGGCACTCCTCGCGCGAGCTGTACCAGGCCGCGCTCGCAGTGAAGGGCTGACGCCGACACACGGCCGGGCGGGTCGGCGGCCCCCCGTAGAATCCTGAGGTGACTTCCGGCCGATCCTTCTACATCACCACGCCGATCTACTACCCGAGCGACGTGCCTCACATCGGGCACGGCTACACGACGGTGGCGGTGGACGCGCTCGCGCGGTGGCACCGGCAGTCCGGTGACGACACCTGGATGCTCACGGGCACCGACGAGCACGGCCAGAAGATGATGCGCGCCGCCGCGGCGAACGGCCACACGCCGCAGGAGTGGGTCGACAAGCTCGTCAGCGAGTCGTGGTTCCCGCTGCTGACGACGCTCGACGTCGCCAACGACGACTTCATCCGCACGAGCCAGCCGCGCCACGAGGAGCGGGTCGAGAAGTTCGTGCAGGCGCTCTACGACCGCGGCTACATCTACGCGGGCGAGTTCGAGGCGCTGTACTGCGTCGGCTGCGAGGAGTTCAAGACCGAGGCCGAGATCGTCGACGGCGAGGGGCCGTTCGAAGGTCTGAAAGTCTGCGCGATCCACTCCAAGCCCCTCGAGCTGCTGCAGGAGAAGAACTACTTCTTCAAGCTCAGCGAGTTCCAGCAGCCGCTGCTCGAGCTCTATCGTTCGGTTCCCGATTTCGTCCGCCCCGATTCCGCCCGCAACGAGGTCGTGTCGTTCGTCAAGAACGGTCTGAAGGACCTTTCGATCTCCCGCTCGACGTTCGACTGGGGCATCCAGGTTCCCTGGGACGACTCGCACGTCATCTACGTGTGGGTCGACGCGCTGCTGAACTACGCCACCGCGGTCGGCTACGGCAACGACCCCGAAGAGTTCGCGCGCCGCTGGCCCGCGTACCACGTCGTCGGGAAAGACATCCTGCGTTTCCACGCCGTGATCTGGCCCGCGATGCTGATGGCGGCGGGGCTCGAGGTGCCCCGCGGCGTCTTCGCGCACGGCTGGCTGCTCGTCGGCGGCGAGAAGATGTCCAAGTCCAAGCTCACCGGTATCGCCCCGACCGAGATCACCGACGTCTTCGGCTCCGACGCGTACCGCTTCTACTTCCTTTCCGCGATCGCTTTCGGTCAGGACGGGTCGTTCTCGTGGGAAGACCTGTCCGCCCGTTACCAGGCCGAACTCGCCAACGGCTTCGGCAACCTGGCATCCCGGTCGATCGCGATGATCGAGCGGTATTTCGAGGGGATCGTGCCGCCGGCGGGTCAGTACACGGAGGCCGACCGCGCGATCCAGAAGACCGTGGCGGATGCCGCGAGCAACGCCGACGCGGCGATGGAGCGGTTCCGCATCGACGAGGCGATCGACGCCGTCTGGACGATCGTCGACGCGCTCAACCAGTACATCACCGAGAACGAACCGTGGGCCCTGGCCAAGGACGACGCCCAGCGCGAGCGCCTGGGCACGGTGCTCTACACCGCGGCGGAGGGCCTGCGCGCCCTCGCCGTGCTGCTGTCGCCGGTCATGCCGGTCTCGACCGAGAAACTGTGGATCGCGCTCGGCACGGCTGAGAGCGTCGGCCGGCTGCAGGATCAGCCGCTCCGGGAAGCGGGAGCCTGGGGCGTCCTGCGTCCGGGCACGTCCGTGAACGGGCTGTCGCCGCTGTTCCCGCGCGTCGAGCAGGCATGAGCGAGCCCGTCGAGCGTCCCCGCGGCACGATCGAGGGCGGCGACCCGAGCCAGTACGTGCGCGAGCGGTCGGTCGACGGACGACGTGATGTGAGCTACCCGCCCGCACCCGAGCCGCTGGGCGTGCCCGTCTACGACAACCACACGCACCTCGAGATCGAGGACGGCGAGACCGGTCTGTCGCTCGACGAGCAGCTCGAGCGGGCGCTGGCCGTGGGCGTGCACGGGGTCGTCCAGGCCGGGGGAGACGTCGACTCGTCGCGCTGGTCCGCGTGGGCCGCAGCGACCCATCCGCGCGTTCTCGCGGCGGTCGCGATCCACCCGAACGAGGCGCCCGCGTACGCCGCGTCGGGCGAGTTGGATGCCGCCATCGCGGTCATCGACGAGCTCGCGGCCGAACCGCGGGTGCGGGCGATCGGTGAGACGGGCCTCGACTTCTTCCGGACCGAGGCCGATGGCATCCCGGCCCAGATGCAGTCCTTCGAGGCGCACATCGCGCTGGCGAAGAAGCACGGCATCGCGATGCAGATCCACGACCGCGACGCCCACGACGCCGTGCTCGAGACGCTGGAGCGCGTCGGCGCCCCCGAGAAGACGGTGTTCCACTGCTTCTCCGGCGATGCCGATATGGCGCGTATCGCCGCCGACCGCGGGTACTACCTCTCGTTCGCGGGCAACGTCACGTTCAAGAACGCGCAGAACCTGCGCGACGCCCTCGCCGTGACCCCGCGCGAGCGGATCCTCGTCGAGACCGACGCGCCGTTCCTGACGCCCGTGCCGTACCGCGGCCGTCCGAACGCGCCGTACCTGATCCCGGTGACGCTCCGCTTCCTGGCCGACGAGCTGGGGATGGATGCCGACGAGCTCGCCGCCCGGGTCGCGGCCAACACGCTCGAGGTCTACGGCGAGTTCTGACCCCGGCGGACACGACGAAGGCCGGC
>NZ_RBZY01000037.1 GCF_004022425.1 Microbacterium enclense
CGGCGGTGTGGTTGTAGACGACGTCGAGGATGACCTCGATGCCCGCGGCGTGCAGGGCCTTGACCATGGCCTTGAACTCCTGCACCTGCTGACCGTGGTCACCGGTCGAGGAGTAGGTGTTCTGCGGGGCGAGGAACGCGATGGTGTTGTAGCCCCAGTAGTTCGACAGCCCCTTCTCCTCGAGAGTGGAGTCGTTGACGAACTGGTGCACGGGCATGAGCTCGATCGCGGTGATGCCGAGCTTGCGCAGGTGGTCGATGACCGCGGGGTGCGCGATGCCGGCGTAGGTGCCGCGCAACTCCTCGGGGACGTCCGGGTGCAGCTGCGTCAGGCCCCGGACGTGCGCTTCGTAGATGAAACTCTCGGCGTAGGGCGTCTTGGGACGGCGGTCACCGGTCCAGTCGAAGAACGGGTTGATGACCACGCCCTTCATCATGTGCGCGGCGGAGTCCTCGTCGTTGAACGAGTCGGGGTCGCCGAACTCGTAGCTGAAGACGGGCTGCCCCCACTCGATCTGTCCCTCGACGGCCTTGGCGTACGGGTCGAGCAAGAGCTTGCTCGGGTTGAACCGCTGACCGTTGGCCGGGTCGTACGGGCCGTGGACGCGGTAGCCGTACCGCTGCCCGGGCTGGATGTTGGGGAGGTACGCGTGCCAGACGAAGGCGTCGACGTCGACGAGCTCGAAGCACGTCTCCGTCCCGTCCTCATCGAACAGGCACAACTCGACGCGCTCCGCCGCCTCACTGAAGAGGGCGAAGTTCGTCCCGTTGCCGTCGTACGTGGCCCCGAGGGGATAACTGGATCCTGGCCATACCTGCTGCACGTCGCTCACGATAGACCAGGGAAGTTGCGGGCACGCGGCGAGGGCGCGTCCGTTGACAGCACCCCCCTTGGGCACTAAGCGCGCGGGTTCCTATGCGCGCTCCGGCGGGTGGACGAGCAGGTCGATGCGCTCGTCGAGATACCGCTCGAGCGGCCGGTATCCGCCCTGCGCGCTCCAACGCACCATCGCCTCGCCGTCGCGCACCGCGAGCGGCACCGTGCCGCCGCCGAGAGACGTGGGATCCAGCGGGTGCCACCCGATGTGCACTGTCTCCCCCTCGGGGATGCCTCCGCGGTGTGCGGCGGCGGCCAGCTCGGCGCGACGTCGCTGCGACTCCGCCGCGAACCCCCGCCTCACCTCGGCGCGCGAGCGCACGATGTCGCCGGTGGCGAGGACCGCGTCGTCCGTGAGCAGGAGGACGCCGAGGTGCCACGCGCTTCCGCGGTCGACGATGCGGGGGGCCCGGGGGATGCCGAGCAGTCGCCGTCCCTCCTGCAGCTCACCGAGCCGCTCACGGGGGGCGTTGGCGAGCCGCTGGCGGGCGGCCGCGAGGAGGGCGTCGATCGCGCTCACGTGTCGGACTCCCCGTCGAGCGCCGCACGAGCACGGTCCACGGCGCGGGCCGCTCCGGTCGCCGTCTCGCGCGCGGCCTCCGTCTTCTCCTCCGCCGCATCGACGGCCGCATCGGCCGCCTCCGCGTCCTTCTCGACCCGCGCGATCTCCGCCCGGAGGCTGTCGAGTCTCTCGCGGATGCGATCCGCCTTCTCCCGGGCCGTCGTCTCGCGTGTCGTCGCGGCCGCGAGCCCGCGCTCCGCCTCGGAACGCGCACGCTCCGCCTCGCGCACGGCCCGCTCCGCCGCCTTGCGCGCCCGGCGCTGGGCCAGGTCGTCCCGCGCGGGCGGCTCGGTGACGGCATCCCCCTCCGGTATCGAGCCGACCAGCGCAGCGCTGGGATCCGCGTCGCCGGCGAGATCGATGGATGCCACCAGCCTCCCGGTCAGGATCACCGCCGCGGCGTGCGGGTCGATGACGGCGGCGTTCACGGTCTTCTCGACCGCGTCGCGCATCGTCGCGCTCAGGGGGGATCCCGCCTCGGCAGCGAGGTCGGCCGCGCGCCGGGCGAGGGCGGCTACGAGCTGACGCCGCTGGCGTCCGAGGCGCGTCAGCTCCGCGGCATCCGCGTCGTCCTGCGCCTCGCGCAACGCCTGCGACAGTTCGACGGCTTCGCCGAGCTGCCCATCGCGCACCAGGAGGTTCACCGCCCAGGCGGCCACCGTCGGCTTTCGCAGCTTCGCGATGCGCCGCCCCTCGGCACCCCCGACCGCTTCGGCCCGGGCATTGCGGGCCGCCGTGAACTGCGCGGGCGGGAGGGCGAGCAGCTCGGCCGCGACCTCATCGAGGAGGGCCGCTGCGTCGCTCATCCGTCCATTCTGTCGCGTCGGGTCAGAGCGGGACCACCCCGGGCCGGGGTCCGCGGATCTCGCGGTGCAACCGCTCCATGCGGGCGTCCAGCTCGGCCGCTGTGTCGGCGGCATCCTTCAGCTCCGCCAGGAGGTCGTCGGGGACCAGGCGGTCGTATTTGTAATAGATCTTGTGCTCGAGGCTCGCCCAGAAGTCCATCGCGATCGTGCGGAACTGCACCTCGACGGGGACGTCGACCCGGCCGGTCGAGAGGAAGACCGGCACGTCGACGATCACGTGCAGGCTCTTATATCCGTTCGCCTTGGGCCGCGCGATGTAGTCCTTCACGTCGCGCACGGTGATGTCATCCTGCTGCGTCAGGAGTCGAGACAGCCGGTAGGCGTCGTCGACGAAGCTGCACGTGATGCGGATGCCCGCGATGTCGGTGATCGCGCTCCGGATGGAGTCGAAGTCGGGCTCGATCCCCTTTCGGCGGACCTTGTCGACGAGGCTGTCGGGCGACTTGACCCGGCTCGAGACGTGCTCGATCGGGTTGTAGTCGTGCATCTCCTGAAACTCCTCGCGGAGGATCGAGATCTTCGTCTCGACCTCGGCGAGGCCGAAGCGGTACTCCATGAGGAACCGTTGGAACTCGTCGCGCATCGCGCGCAGCGCGGCCCCGGATACGGTGATCTGCTGGTCGTCCAGCGGGTCGGACATGGTGTCGACGCTAGTGACGCCTCCTACGAGGGGCCTGGGAGATCACTCCGCCCGAGGGGGCGACATTCGAGGGATCAATTCGCCATCGACCACGTCGATCGCGGTGAGCTGGTTGAAGACCTCGGGGAGGTCGCCGGCATCGTCGGGATCGGGTGTCTGGGGAATACGGCTGTCGCTCACGGCGGGATCCTTTGATGGGTTCCTTCAGAGTGACAGAGCCGCCGAGCGCAACAGGTGGCCTTGACACCCCGGCGGACGCCGCGTACTTCCGCGGAGCACCCCGGTATCGTGGATGCCATGGGCACGATCTTCTACGGTGGCGGCGGCACGATGGTCCACATCGAGGACAGGGCGCTCGCCCATCTCAAGGTCGTCATCTCCACGAAGCTCCGCCGTGGTGAGAGCTTCACCCTCTCGTGGCAGCACCCCGAGGATCAGCCGCGCGGGCGCAGCACCCTGTGGCTGCACCCGGCGATCCCCCTGCGTTTCGTCTTCGACGACGCCGAGCCCACAGTCCTCAGCCGCGAATGGATCGAGCGGCTGGCCGACTCGGCGAACTCGTCGGGCGGGATCATGCTCGTCTCGGAAGACATCGCTCCGACCGAGGACGCTTCGAAACGCTGAGTTCAGCCCTCTTCGACGAGGGTGTCTTCGGAGGGCTCGGGCGTGATGGCGAGACCGTTCGGTCCCGACGCGGCGAGCATCAGATCCTCGACCCACACCCGGTTGATCCGCGGCTGGCGGCTTCCGTAGAAGTGGAACTGGATCGGCACCGACGGGTGCATCCAAAAGCTGCGACGTCCGCTGCCGTCGCCGACCTCGACGTCGAACATGAACGACTCCGACCGGCGCAGCTTGTTCATCACCACGATGCGCAGATGCGCCAGCGTGCGGTCATCGATGTCGACGGCGTTCGCGACGGTGTCGTAGATGAATCGGCCCATGCCAGTGAGCCTATCCGAGACGCCCCGCGCTGGCCGCCTCGCGAATGCCACGACACGGGGGTTCGAATCAACCCCCCCGGGAGGAACTCGGTGACCGGGGTTAACTATCGCCCGTGGGAACGCTGTACTACGGGGATGTCGCGACGCCGATCGAGATCGAGGATCGGGCGCTCGCACATGTGAAAGTCGTCGTCGCCACCAAGCTCCGCCGCGGGGAGAGTTTCACCCTCTCGTGGACGCACGGTCCCGGGCAGGAGGTGGGTCGCAGCACGGTGTGGCTGCACCCCTCCATCCCCCTGCGGTTCGTCTTCGACGATCCCGAACCCGCGCTTCTGAGTCGCGCGTGGGTCGAAGAGCTGGCGAACTCCGCCAACTCGTCCGGCGGGCTGCTTCTGGTGCCCGAGCCGGGGGACGGCCCCTCCTCGGCCTGATCAGACGGATCGCTGGTCGAGGATCTCGCGCGCGCCATCTTCGACCGCGGTCGGGATGACGAGGGGGCGCCCGGCCGAGAAGGCCTCCCATTCACGCAGCACGACCGTCTCGATATGAACCGGGTCGTGCGTGGGATAGTCCAGGCGAAGTCGCGAGACGACCGAATGGAGAGACGCCACCGACACCCCGTCCACCGTCTGGACGACATCGAGCGCGGCCACGCCAGAGCGTGCCTCGATAGCTGTTTCGTCCATGACCTCATGGTTTCACGGACCCCGAGCGATACCTAATACTCAGAATTCAACTAGGCTTCCTAGTTTCTTAGAAGCCAGCGCAACGAATGTCAGAGCGAGACGTCTGCCGCGGCGGGCGACTCCGCCACGTCGTGGTGAGGGTCGACCTGATCGACGGCATCCTGGAGCCGGCCGAGACACGCGACGACCGTGGCGCACTCATCGGGCGTCATATCGATCACGGCCGCCATCATGCGCGAGTGCATGGAGCCGAGGGTCGCCCGCACCTCGGCGTCGCTCGCGGCGGTCGCCACGATATAGATGCTGCGGCGGTCGGTCGGGTGCGGCACGCGCGTCACGTGTCCGGATTTCTCGAGACGGTCGATGATCGCCGTCGTCGATGCCGTGGACACTCCGAGATAGCGGGTGAGCTGGCTCGGCGACACCTGCTGCCCCTGGCCGGAGGCGCGGAGGAGGTAGCGCAGGACGAGCAGCTCGTTCTCGCCCATCGACATGGATTCGCGCGTCCGACGCCGCATCGCGACTTCGGCGGCGCGATACACACGGAAGGCCTGAAGTACCTCGACCGCTCGTCGGCGGCGATCTTCTTCGCTCACGCCGTACCAGTAGCGCGACGCCTGCGAGCCGTTCTCCACCTCGGCATCCTATGTCAGGTGCGCAGGGGAAGCCCCCTGCCGCTTCGAATCTCGTACAGCTACGATGGTGAATAGATCGGACAGCTACTTGATGGGTACCCGAGATACGAGGAAATCGAACGATCCGGAGACGGGGTGACGAACACATGACCACGGAAGACGACGTGGTGAAGGCCGTCAGCGACCTGTCGGAATCCGGGGCCGCCTCGGAGCGCATCGCCCTCCACTCCCTCGGGATCGGTCCCAACGACGCCCGGGTGCTGCGGTTCCTCCTGGCCCGGGAAGACGACGCCGAGCCGGTGACTCCGCGTGTCCTGTCCGAGATGCTCGGCATCTCCTCGGCCGCGACCACCGCGCTGATCGATCGCCTCGCCGACGCGGGATGGGTCGAACGTGTGCCGTTCCCGGGTGACCGCCGCTCCGTCGTCGTGCGCGCCACGATCGACGATGCCTCGCCGGCCCGGCTCCTGCTGTCAGTGCGGCACTCCTCCGTCGCCGAAGCGGCGTCGCGACTGGGTGCCGCCGAACGGCGCGTGGTCGCCGAGTTCCTCGACGGAGTCGCCCGCGCCGAGAAGGAGCACATCGCGCGGCTGAACCCCCAGACAGCAGAATCCCGCCCCGACTGAACGACGGGACGGGATCGGGTCAGCCCTAGGAGCGGCCTGTCTCCTGCTGCAGTCGCTCGATCTGCTCGGATGCCTCGGCCTTGGTCAGGTCGGCGGTGATCTCCTCACCGGCCTCCCGCGCGAGCGTGTCGATGTAGCTGCGCTGCGGAGCGGTCATCGGCTCGTCGCCGGTGACCCAGTCCGAGGGGTCCTTCTCTGCCGGGTTCTCCCCCTCGCGCGGGGCGCCGAGGGTCTCTTCTTCATGGTCACGGGAAGCATCGGTCATGGCGCCAGGCTAGGGCGGTGAGGTGGATCGACGACCGGGATTGACAGTGCGACCGGCGCGCGTGCGGCATCCTTGACGGATGCCCGACGACACCCGCCCCGCCGACGTGGACGTGCAGACGTTCCGGCGGGGCCCCGCCCAGACGCGGGTGACCATCGTCTCCACCGGCGCGCGGGGACGGCCCTTCGTCCTCATCGCCGGTATCGGTGTCGCCGCGAGCTACTTCGAATTCCTCGCTCCCCTGCTCGCCGAGCACGGCGACGTGTACGCGCTCGACCTCCCCGGCTTCGCCGGGGTACCGGCATCCGGTGAGGAGCCGACGGCGGCGTTCTTCGCCGATCAGGTCGAGGGCGTGATCGCGCATCATCAGCTCGAGAACCCCGTGCTCCTCGGCCATTCCATGGGCACGCAGGTCGTCGTCGAAGTGCTCGCGCGGCGCAGCGACCTGTCGCACGCTGTTCTCGTGAGCCCCGTCGTCGACGAGGACGAGGCATCGGCGTTCGCCCAGGCCGTGCGATTCGTTCAGTCGACGGCGCGCGAATCCCTGCACATCGCCGTCATGGCGGTGTCGGCGTACCTGCTGTGCGGGTTCCTCTACTTCGCCGAGGTGTTGCCGCACATGCTGCGCTACCGCATCTCGAACCGCATCGCCCTCGTGGATGCGCGGCTGCTGCTGATCCGCGGCGAGTACGACCGGCCGTCGCCGCGCCGCCTGCACTCGCGGCTCGTGGCACGGGCGCGCAACGCGCGACGGTGGGAGATCGAGGGCGCGGCGCACTCGATCGTCAACGGTCATGCGGTGGGTGTCGCCCGGCTCGTCCAGCGGCATGTCGATGACGACCTCCCCGCCCGGGGGCGCGTTCCCGCCGCCGAGGCGAAGGTTCCCCCCGCCCGCCACACCGACCTCCGCATGATCCTGGATGCCATCGCGAGCCGCTTCGCGGAGTGGCTCAGCGCCCTGCGCCACGACGAGGACGGTGTCGAACGGGCGAAGGCGCGCCACGCCCGCCTCCTGTGGCGCGCCTACGTCCCGCGGCGGTGAGCGGCGGGCCCGCGGGGCTACCGGCCGAGGAGCCGAGGAGCAACCCGTACGGCCTGTCGGTTGCGCTCCCCGACCATGGAGAGATGCACCTCCTCCATCGCGCGTGGTGGGCGGACGCGCTCTCCGCCGACCGTCTCCTCCTCGCGGCCAAGACGGCCGCGGCCGCCGCGCTCGCGTGGTACCTCGCGCCGCTCGTACCGTTCGCGCAGAACGAGTACTCGTACTACGCCCCGCTCGGCGTCCTCGTCAGCATGTACCCCACGATCGCGCGCTCCGCCTTCACCGGGCTGCAGACCCTCATCGGTCTCGCCGCGGGAATCGGTCTGGGTCTCGGCGCGCAGGCGCTGGTGGGAATCGGGATGCCGCGCATCGTCGCCGTCGCCGCGGTCGTGGGCATCGGCGTTCTGCTCGCGGGCCTGCGCTCACTCGGCTCGGGCCGCGACTGGGTGGCGATCGCCGGCCTGTTCGTGCTGTTGCTGGGCGGAGCGGACCCCGATGGCTACTCGTCGTCCTACCTCATCACGGTCGCGTTCGGCGTGCTCGTCGGCGTCGTCGTCAACCTCATCGTCATCCCGCCCCTGCACCTGCGTCGGGCGGAGGAGCGACTGGTCCAGCTGCGCGAGAGCCTCGGCGAGGCGCTGCGCACGATGGGCGACGCGGTCGAGGCACGCGCCTTCGATCCCGAGCCGGCGCGCGCCGCGGCGGCAGGGCTCGCCGACGCCCTCGCGGATGTCCGCGAGGAGGTCGCGCTCGCGGACGAGAGCCGCCGATACAACCCGCGCGGTCGCCGATCCTCGCTTCCGCGCGACGCGCACCGCCGTCGGCTGGAAGCACTGGCCGTCGCGGCGGAGTCCACGCGCGAGCTCACGGCTGCCGTAGCCGAACTCACCGACGCCGACGATGTGGATCGACGGCTCCCCCTCGAGGTCCGTCATTCGCTCGCGACGGCGATCCACGCCCTGGCGGGACTCGTGTCCGACCGGGCCGGAACCGACACCGGGGTCCTCCGACTCCACGATGCCGACGCGGCGCTCGACGACTACGTCGAGCGCGTGCAACGGGTGAGCGCATCGACCGCGTCCGACCGCGTACTGACCCTTGACCGCTGGGACGCCGGCGTCGCGTTGCGGCGGGCGATCGACGCGTGTCGACCGCTCGCCGACGCGGCCGCGACCTCCGCCCCGGAGTCGGGCTGACGCGATCAGAAGCCGGTCGACAGTGCCCGGTCGAGCATGTCGGCGAAGTAGTCCGCCGATTCACGCGACACGCACAGCGGAGGCTTGATCTTCAGCACGTTCTGATGGTCTCCGGTGGGTTGCATGATCACGCCGAGCTCGAGCAGGCGGTCGCAGATCGCCGCGGTCTCTTCGGTCGCGGGCTCGAGGGTGTCACGGTCGCGCACGAACTCGAGGCCGAGATACAGACCGGACCCGTGCACCGTCCCGACGAGCGGATGCCGTTCGCCCAACGCTTCGAGACGCGCCTTCAGGTGGGCGCCGACGACACACGCGTTCTCCTGCAGCCCCTCCTCCTCGATGATGTCGAGCACGGTCATGCCGACGACGGACGACAGCGGGGACCCTCCCGTCGAGGAGAAGAAGTAGCCCTGCGTCCGGTAGCGGTCAGCGATCTCGCGGCGCGTGATGACCGCGCCGAGCGGGAACCCCGCGCCGATCGACTTGGCCACCGCGACGATGTCGGGGACGACGCCCTGCTGATGGAAGCCCCAGAACCACGAGCCCAGCCGACCGAAGCCGACCTGCACCTCGTCGGCGATCGCGAGGCCGCCGAGCTCCCGAACGGCGGTGTACACCTCGCGCAGATAGCCGTCCGGGAGCGCGACTCCGCCGGCATTGCCGTAGAACGTCTCGCTGAGGAAGGCCGCGGGTGCGTGGCCCTCGGCGGCGAGCGCGCGCAGTTTCTCGACGTCGAGGTAGACGCGACCGTCCACGCCGATGAGGTACTCGCGCCAGCCCCGCTCGATGCGCGGCGGCCGCGAGTAGTAGTGCTCCTGCACCTCGGCGACGACGGCCTCGCGGCGCTCAAGCAGGTCGTCGACGACGGGCTCGGGCATCGCGACGCCCAGCGCGGGCGTGGCGTCGCCGACGACGGCTCGCCACCCGGGAAGGTCACTGGGACGCACGGCATCCGGGACGTCGGCGGGATCGAGGGACGTGAGGAGAACGCGCACGCGCGTCCGGGCGGCGACCTCGAGCGTCCGCGCGGAGGGGTCCGGGATGCCATCGCCCACCCGCACCGCGAGGGCGCCGCCGGGGAGGTCGAGGCGCGTCGGTTCGGCGAACCACACCGACGCGGCCGTGGGGACGGTTGCGGGCTCCTCCGGCGTGCGGGAGGGGGCCCCGAGCAGCGTCGGGACGAGCGCGGGGAGGACCACCGCATCGGCACCGCCGTCGAGCAGGCGCTGCGCTGCGGCTTCGAGCGCGTCGGCGGCGAGCCACGCGCCCTCGTCGGCGAGCGGGGACAGGGTCGTGGCATCCAGGACGACCGGCCGCACCCCGGTGGGCAGGAGCGACGCGCCGCCCCACGCCGGCGCGTCCGACACGTCGCGTCCGAGCGCGCGCCGGATGCGGGCCGTCGCGACCTCGATCGGCACGGTGATCGCCCGACGGAGGATCTCGAACTCGCGATCGAGGGCGCCGCTGGCGTAGTCGTTCGCGTCGTCGAGCCGCACCTGCTGCCGACCACTCAGGACCAGGACGACCCCGCGGAGCACGACCAGCGGCCACAGCGCCGTGATCTCGTCGTCGGAGAGCGGACGGCGGCGGTCGAACGCCGCGATCGCGGGCAGAGTCGAGGCGGAGGTCGCGCCGTCGTGATGGAGCACCGACGACACCGTCACCGCGATCTCGCCCACGGCCCACGAGTCGATGACGTCGCCGAAGTCGATCACGGCGTCCGGAAGCGTGTCGACACCGTGCGGGCGCAGGACGTTGTCGTCCGTGACGTCGAAATGGCCGAGCTGCCGCGGGAGCGCGTCGGCGACCGGGCGGAGCGCCGCGAGCGCAGCGGCGGTGGCGGCGGCGCAGTACTCGCGCACCTCGGCATCCGGCTCCGTGGCCGCGATCTCGGCGATCACGCGCTCCGCATGGCGCAGATCCCACTGCAGCACGCGTCCCGAGGCGGCATGCGTCTCGCCCGCCAGCGCGACGCTGACGGCGGCCGCCAGCTCACCGAGACGCGCGACCGTGCGCGGCGCGAGGTACCCCGAGCCGGTGAGAGTCGAGCCCGGGACGAACGAGATCACCCGGGCGTGGAGCCGGCCCTGGCTGGTCTCCCACCAGCCGGCGAGAGGGCCGCGAGGCCCGGTGACGATCTCGGGAATGCGCAGTCCCGGTTCCGCCCGCGCGACCGCGGCGGCCGCGGCATCCTGCATCTCGATCTCCGACTCGCTGAAGACCGGGTTGCTGATCTTCAGGACTCCGATCGGGTCGCCGCCGCCGGCGGGGCGCACGAGGAAGTTCTGGTCCTGCTGACTCCCGAGGCTCTGCACCTCGACGTCGAAGCCGTGGGCGTGACGGAAGAGAGCGACGGCCTCGTCGGCGGGGAGGGTCGGCGTCGGCAATTCGCCGGCCGTGAAGTAGTCGAACAGGGCGTCGGTCATGACGGGCTCCATCGGGCGCGGAACGGGTGGGGGCAACGGTGCCCCGGTCTTCGGGTGACCCTCAGAACACTAGCGAGGTGCCCCCGCGCGTCACATGCGGGCGTAGCGCGCCCGGGCGAAGCAGAAGAGCCCGTAGACCACGAGTCCCGCGCCGACGAGCCACAGCACGACCTGCCCGAACGGCAGTCCGGCCAGTGAGCGAAGGGCTCCGTCGAGCCCCGTCGCAGCGTTCGGGTCGTGCGTGAGCGCCGCCACGACGAACAGGATGCCGGCGACACCGACGGCGATACCCTTCGCGACGTAACCGACCGTTCCGAAGACCCGGATGCCACGCCCCGCGGGCCCGCCCGGAACGGACAGGTTCTTGAGGAACGCGCGGGTGATCCCGCGGACGATGAACGCGACTCCGACCGCGGCGACGGCCAGGCCGACGACGACGAGCAGGAAGACGCCGCCCGGTGCCGCCAGCAGACTCGCGCTCAGGTTCTGGGTGGACTCCGAGGATTCCGAGCGACCACCCATCGCCGCCGTGAACGCGGTGCCGGCGATCGCGGCGTACGCGACCGCGGTGCCGACGTACTTCGCGCGGGAGCCCCAGCGCTTCTTGGCATCCGGGTTCCGCTCGACGATGGCCTCGCTGATCTGCCAGATCGCCAGGGCGACGAGACCGACGATGACGACCCAGAGCAGAAGAAGACCGGCGGGAGCGGATGCCACCTGCTGCAGAGCCCCGGACTGGTCGGCGCTGTCGCCCGCTCCGCCCGTGGCGATCGCGATGGCGATCACGCCGATGAGCAGGTGGAGGAGTCCGAGCACGACGTACCCGACGCGTGCGGCGACGCGGAAAGCGGTGGAGTCCTGTGCCTTGTCGGCGGCTGCGCTGGCGGAAGTCATCCGTGCACCGTATCGCTCAGGCCGTGGCGGCCGCAGCCCGTTGCGCTCGCCGCTCTCTCGATACTTCGACGGCCGCCCAGACGAGTGTGGCAACGGCGACGCCTTCGAGCATGCCGGCCGTCACGTCCGTCAACCAGTGCGCGTGCAGGTACGTCCGGCTCCACATCATCAGGACGACCCAAAGCACTCCCGCCACCCACACCCACCGTCGTCGGAGGATGAGACCGAGCGTCACCACGATCGTCGTGGCCACGGCCGTATGGCCGGAGGGGAACGACGTGGCCACCGTCTCGGCGAGCGAATGGGTGGGGCGCGACCGCGCGATGACGGCGGCCATCGGTGCCCCGATCGCGACGACGAGGGCGATGGATGCCGCCACGTTGAGCGCATCCCAGGGCCGACGGCGCACCAGGAAGACGATCGTGGTGGCGACACCGATGAGGATCATGCCGATCGTGCCGCCCACGATCGCCGGCACCCACGCGATGATCACACCGACGGGCGAGGCCAGCGAGGACATCGTGCCGTCCCACGCCGCGTCGATCGGTAGCGGCGCGGAGTTGGACAGGGCGACGACGAGCCGCAGCGTGACGAAGAGCACGGTGGCCACGACGCCGACGACCAGCGCGTGGGCACGGCGCACGTCCGGGTCGACGCGCGAGGTCGGCGCGACGGTGCCGGCCGTGGCGTCGTCGGCGGTGGCGTCGTCGGCGGTGGCGTCCATCCTGAGATCGTGCCACTTCCTCCGTCTGCGAGGCGGGGATTGCGCACGCCGCTTCGCGGTGTCGCCGTGGGGGTGCATCGCGCGGGGGTGCGACGCGCGGGGGTGCGACGCGCGGGGGTGCGACGCGCGGGGGTGCACGGCGCGGGCGTGCACGGCGCGGGCGTGCACGGCGCCCGTTGGCCCGCTCAGAACGGTGTCGGTTCGTGTTCCTCGGCGGGTGGTGGTGGCGGTGCCGAGGCGGGGTCGTCGGGGAGGAATCTGACTGCCGCGGAGTACGGGAGTGGTTCGTCGGTGTAGATGCGTCCGGTGGGGGAGGTCCATTCGAGGATTCCGCCGGGGAGTTGTCGGACTTTCCAGCGGGTGAATTGTTTCTGGGTGTGGTGCCGTTGGCAGAGGTGGCCGAGGTTGTTGACCTCGGTGGTGCCGCCGAGCGCCCAGTCGTGGGTGTGGTCGACCTCGCATCGGGTGGCGGGGGCGGTGCAGCCGGGCCAGCGGCAGTGGCGGTCGCGGGCGCGGAGGTGGCGGTCGATCGCGGCGGTGCGGTGGTAGGTGTCGGTGCGGAGCACTTCCCCGGTGACGGGGTGGGTGATGACCCGGTCCCAGGGGACGGTGGTGGTTTCGGCGAGGGCGCGGGCGGTGGCGGCGTCGATGGGTCCGTGTCCGACGAGGTCGGCGGGGTCGAGGTTCTCGGCGCCGGGCCGCAGCATCGTCAACGCCGGAACGACGACCTGCACCCGCGCGCGGATCGCGCCCAGGGTGCCGGGGCCGTCGTCGCCGCGGGTGGGGTCGGCGTCGGGGGCGGCGGTGAGGAGCAGGTCGGCGAGGATGTCGGCCCGCACCTGGTCGGCCGTCCGCGTATCGGGCGTGGGAGCTGTCATGGTCTCCGCGCGTTCACCGCGTTCGTTGCTACCCGCGCGGCCGTCCGTGCGTGCCCCCGCAGGCGCATCACCGCGTGCGGCGTCTCGGCGCATGTCGATGATCGCCGCGCTTTGCTGCACGAGCCGGTCGTAGATCCCCACCGCCAGCAGGGTGGGCAGCGTCGCGATCAGGTCGGACATCCCGTCCTCCCCGGCGACCACGCGCACGCACCGCGTGTCCCGGCCGCGCCGGTGCCGTTCGGTGAGGGTCGTGGGCTGCAGCGACTCGGCCAACGCGGCCAGGCGGGTCTTCACCCGTCCCGGGCTCAGACCGTCGGCGGTGGCGACGGCGAGGACGTCGAACTCGTGCCGCCGTTCGAGGGGTAAGGGCAGGCCGGCATCCACGATCACCCTGACGTGCGCACGGGACAGCACCCCCGCCTCCCACGCGTCGAGGGTGGTCGGGAAATCGTCGGCGAGGGTCATCGCCTGACCGATCTGCGCCTGCACACTCCGATCCGACAGGTTCGACGCCGCCGCGATCTCGGACGCCACTTCCCGCAGCGCCATCTCCGCCGCTTTCGCCGACGCCCGCAACCCCGCCGACGCGTCGAGCGCGAGGTGCCCCGCCCGGGCGAGCGCCCGCACCCGGCGGGCTTCGGCGGAGGCGACCTCGGCATCCACCCCGCGCACCGCGGCCAGCACCGACGACAGGGCCGAAGCCCCGTCATCCGGTGGTGTCCGAGGCGTCTCGAAGGTCATGTATGCATGCTAGCGAGGGCCTCCGACATCCGACCCGGCCCCAGAGGCTACATGGGGAAAGTTCCCGCGCAGCGCTTGGTGGGGAGAAGAGGTGCCTCAGCCTGCGCCGGCCCGCGCACCTGGGAGCCGCGGTTCAGTCCTCGCGGAACAGGATGGGCGTTTCGGCGAGGGGCAGGCCCGACGCGCGGATCGCGGTCTCGACGGCCGCGGCATCCTCCGGGTCGCACCGGATCTGGGTCTTCGCGACGCCGTCGATCGGCGTGCCCCCGCCGGCGCCGTCCCAGAAGGTCGTCACGCCGTAGTCGTCGACGAGGGTGCGCAGCAGCGCGGCGTAGGCCGGAGCGTCGCCGGGTGCGACCACCGCGCTCAGCATCGGCCCGCTGATCTCGACCTCCACGTCGGGGTCGACGCCCGCGGTCCGCCGCAGCTCGTCGGCCGCCTCGACGAGCGGCACCATGCCCGCGGCATCGCTGCGGACGTCGAACAGGTCGGAGAACGACAGTCTGCCGTTCTCCCAGATCGCGGCTTGGATGCTCCGACCCGGGACGAGCGCGTCGAGGGCGTCGACCGTGGCGACGAGATCGAGACCGAAGTCGGGGCAGCCCGAAGACGGGGCGGACGACGCCACGGGATCGGCGAACACCGACACCTCCGCGTCCGACGGTGTGCGCACCGCGAGCCCCCACATCACGGGGTCGGGGTAGCCGCTCGAGCAGGCGGTGTCGAGAAGCGACGGCAACGCGGCCCGGTCGAGCGTGACCCGCATCGACGACGTCGGATTCGCGAACGTCGGGGCCTCCACCCACCGCTCCTTCTCGACCGTCTCGACGCCGGGCAGGGCGAGGACCTCGGTCTCGAGGGCATCGAAATCGGCGCTGGGACGATCGAAGTGGGTCTCGTCGATCATCCATCCGAACAGGAGCAGCCCGCCGGCCCCGATCGCGATCAGCGCGACGGCGATTCCCACGATTCCCGCTCGCGAAAGCTTGCGCGGTGCGGCCCTCGTCGTCATGCGGACCTCCCTGGGGAATGGGGCGTCGCGCACACGATACGGGGTTTCGGCATCCGTGAGGTGGACGACGGGGGAACGGACGGACTCGCCCGCTCGCCATCACCCTTCCCCGCCGGGACGCGTTACGACGCGCTGCGCGCGCCCTCCTCCACCGGCACGAGGTCGGCGGTGTGGTAGGCGAAGACCAGGCGCGCCGGCACGCTACCGGCCAGCACGTCCTCGACCGAGCGATTGACGTCCGACAGGTCGCGCGTCTCGGTGATGACCTTCGTGCGTCCGAGGGCGTGGAGGGCGAACACCTCCGCCAGATCCTGCCGCGTTCCCACGATCGAGCCGATGACGCTGATGCCCTTGAGCACGGTTTCGAAGATCGGGATCGTGAGCTCGCCGCCCGCCGGCAGCGACACGAGCACGAGCCGCCCGCCGCGGTTCAGGGAGTCGAAAGCCTGACGGAACACGGACGGCGCCACGGCGAGCACGATCGCGGCATCCGCCCCACCGTACTGGCGGATCACCTCCACCGGATCCGTGGTGAGGGCATTCACCACGTGATCCGCCCCCAATCGGGAGGCGAGCCGCAGCTTGTCGTCGGTCACGTCGACCGCGATGACCTTCGCGCCCACGAGCCGCGCGTACTGGACGGCGAGATGCCCGAGCCCACCGACGCCGAACACCACGACGGTCTCGCCCGGCGTGACGCGCGCGTTCTTGACGGCCGCGTACGTCGTCACGCCGGCGCACGTCAGCGGCGCCGCATCCAGCGGCGTGACGCCGTCCGGCACCGGCACCGCGAAGCGCGCGTCCGCGAGCATGTACTCGGCGTACGCCCCGTCGACGCCGTAGCCGTTGTTGAACTGCTGCTCGCAGAGGTTCTCGCGCCCGTCGACGCAGTAGCGACACTCGCCGCACGCGTGCCCGAGCCAGGGCATCGCGACGCGCTGGCCGACCGTGCGGCTGACGACGCCCTCGCCGAGCGCTTCGATGATCCCGACGCCCTCGTGGCCGGGGACGAGCGGGAGACCGGGCTTCACGGGCCAGTCGCCGTTCATCGCGTGGATGTCGGTGTGACACAGACCGCACGTCTCCAGGCGCACCAGCACCTGCCCGGGCCCGGGTTGCGGGATCAACCGCTCCTCGACCTTCGCGAGCGACCCGAACTCTTCGACGACTGCTGCACGCATGATCTCTCCTCGGATGGTGTGCCTTGCGTCGAGTCTTCGCCGACGCGCGTCGCGGCGGCGGGACGAAGGTCCCGCGGCGTCCCCGCGGTCAGCGGGACGATGAAAACACGCCGGTCCACGGGACTAAACGGCACGAGCGAAGGAGCGATCATGAACGGAACGATTGCGGTCGGAGTCACCGATGCGTCCGGCGCGCAGAGCGCCCTCGACTGGGCGATCGAACGCGCGGCCGCCCGACGCGAACGTCTGTTGCTGGCATCCGTCGTCGGATCCGCCTGGGGCGTCGGCGGAGAAGACGCGTTCATCGAGCGCGCGACCCACCGCGCCGAGGCCCTGCTCGACTCGGCGGCCGAGCGGGCTCGCGCAGCCGGGGTGGATGCCGACATCCTCATCGAACGCGGAGACCCGGTGGCGCGTCTGATCGACGTGTCCCAGCGCGCCGACCTGCTCGTCCTCGGCAGCGACTTCGCCCGCGACGGGTCGCGGCTGCGCGGCGTTCGCGGGGTGCGGATCACCGCCGGCGCACACTGCCCGGTCGTCGTCGTGCCCGAAGCCGGCGCCCGGGGCCGGACCGGCGTCGTGGTGGGCGTCGACGGGTCGGAGGCGTCGGAGAAGGCCGTCGCCTTCGCCGCGGCGGAGGCGGACCGGACCGGGGATCCGCTCACGGCGGTCATGACGTGGTCGCCCGTGCCGGTGCCCTTCGAACTCGACGAGTACCCGCAGAACTACCTCGATCGCATGCAGGACCTCACGGCCGAGGAGCTCGCGATCTCGCTCGCCGGCCTCCGCCAGGACTACCCCGATCTCACGGTGTCGACCGTGGTCGAATCCGGGTTCCCGGCCGCGGTCCTGTCGCGGGAGGCCCGCGAGGCCCGGCTCCTCGTCGTCGGCAGCCACGGACGCGGACCGCTCGCGCGGTTCCTGCTCGGCTCGACCAGCCAGGCGGTGCTCTCGCACCTGCCGACGGTCACGGCCATCGTCCGGTGAGGGTCTCGGCGTCCCGACCGGGATGCCGCGCGCCCGGCGCCGCGGGCGAAGTTTTAACGTGATCCTCGTCGCGCTGTCGATCTGGCGGCATGCTGTTCGTCGTCAGTGATGACGGAGCCGGACAGGCCGGCCCGCGACCCAGTGCAGGAGGCACTCATGGCCAAGTACGCGATCCTCATCTACGAAGACCCGGCTTTCTACGCGAACATGTCGCCCGAGGCGCGGGGCGCGGTGATCGACGCGCACAACGCGTTCACCGCGCAGGTCTACGAACTCGGCGGGTCCATCGAGAGCGGCGGGGCACTGGCGTCGACGACGACGGCGACCACCATCAAGGGCGCCGGCACCGTGACGGACGGCCCGTTCGTCGAGACCAAGGAAGCGTTCGGCGGCTTCTACGTCGTCGAAGCGCGCGACCTCGACCACGCCGTGGAGATCGGCAAGCTGTGCCCTGCCCCCGGCGGCGGCGTAGAGGTGCGGCCGGTCGTGGACCCGACGACGGCGAACCCGTTCTGATCGGCGAAGGCGACGAGCCGACCGCGTCCGCCGAACAGGCGGACGCGGTCATCGCCGCGCTGACACGAGCCCATCGCGACGAGTGGGCCTCCGTGCTCTCCGCCACGGTGCGCGCGGCGGGCGACCTGGATCTCGCCGAGGAATGCGCGCAGGAGGCTTACGTGAGCGCGCTCAAGGCCTGGAGCCGGGACGGCGTCCCCGAGCGGCCCGGGGCGTGGCTGACCACGGCGGCAAGGAACCAGGCGCTGGACCGGCTGCGGCGCGAGGCCACCCTCCGGCGCAAACTCCCGCTCCTGGTGGAACCGGCGGCCGTCGATGCGAACGACCCGGCCGATGCGGACCGGACCGAGTCCGCGGTGCCGGACGACCGGCTCCGGCTGGTGTTCACGTGCTGCCACCCCACCCTCTCCCCCGACGCCCGCGTCGCGCTCACCCTGCGTCTGGTGTGCGGCGTTCCCACTCCCGATGTCGCCCGCGCCTTCCTGGTTCCGGAGCCGACGATGGC
Organism: Microbacterium enclense; assembly: GCF_004022425.1. Classification (GTDB taxonomy): domain Bacteria; phylum Actinomycetota; class Actinomycetes; order Actinomycetales; family Microbacteriaceae; genus Microbacterium; species Microbacterium enclense_A. The sequence goes on from NZ_RBZY01000037.1 coordinate 18,203, forward strand.
GGCACGGATCACGCGCGCCAAGAAGAAGATCTCCGAAGCGCGGATCCCCTACCGGGTGCCGGGCCCGGCAGAGCTTCCGGAGCGCCTGGACAGCGTTCTCACCGCCGTCCACCTGCTCTTCAGCACCGGGCACACGGCCGGCGACGGAGATGCGCTCCTCCGCGAGGACCTCTGCGACCGCGCCCTCCACCTCGCCCGCACCCTCGTCGTGCTGCTCCCCGAACAGGCGGAGAGCCGGGGACTCCTCGGTCTGCTGCTCCTCACCGACGCGCGCCGCCCGACCCGGACCGACGAGGACGGTCGATTGCTCCTCCTCGCTGAGCAGGACCGGACCCGGTGGAACCAGCGCGCGATCATGGAAGGTCTCACCGTGACGGCCGGAGCGCTGGCATCCGGCCCGCCGGGGAGGTTCACGCTGCAGGCCGCGATCGCCGGGGTGCATGCGGTGGCGCCGTCCGTCGAGCGGACCGACTGGCCCCGCATCGTCCACCTGTACGACCTCCTGCTGGCGGTGTGGAGCACCCCCGTCGTCGCGCTCAACCGCGCCGTGGCCGTGTCGTTCGCGCGCGGTCCGGCCTCCGCTCTGCCCCTCCTCGATGATCTGGCGGCCGATCCCCGGCTCACCCGCTACCCCTACCTCTTCGCGTCTCGAGGCCACGTGCTGCAGCGGCTCGGCGACGCCGCGGGGGCGGCCCGCTCGTACCGACGCGCGATGGAACTCACGGCGAACGCCGCGGAGCGGGCGTTCCTCGCGCAGCGCCTGGCCGAGGTGAGTCGCACCGATCTTCCGCCCGGCTAGGCGCGGCGAGGAGGCCTCGAGGCTCCGCCGAGCGACGCGGCGAAGAGCGCATCATGCATTCGCCCGGGGGGCGATGCCCGCGATCGGGTGCGGAGGTCTGGCCGCGGCCGGAAGCGGGATCTCCCGCGGCCGGAAGATGCGCGACCGCAGCGGATCCTCCCGGCTGTCCTCGCCGCGCTCCGTGAACCGGCGCCCGGTGACGCTCCGGGGCGAGATGCGGACGATGTACGGCTTGGACGTCGGGCTCATCGATCGCAGCGCCGTCTCGCGACCGTGGCGGATCTCGGCATCCATCTCGACGGGAGCGGCGTTGCCGAGGACGACGACGCTCCACCGGTCGCCGGCATCCTCTCCGTCGATCTCGAAAGCGACCGTCGGGCGCGAGCGCAGAAAGCGCAACTTCGCGTCGTCCGCGCTACGAACGTAGAGCGCGCCGTCGCGGGTGGCGAAGTTCACCGGGTAGATGCGGGGCTCGCCGGACGCGTCCACGAGTGCGAGGCGGCCGAGGCGCTCCGATTCGAGCAGTCGCCAGCTCTCCGCGGTGCCGAGCTCGACGACGGGTGGGGTGGGACTCTGATCGTGGGTCATGGCGGACCTCCTTTCTCCAGTGCAGCGCACCGAGCCCCGCACCGACGGGTCGAAGGTCCCGGCGTTTATGGTCAGACACGGGTGTCGGCCGTAGATTGAAGATCGGGGAGAGGGGTGCGGGATGCCGAGTCAGGATCGCGTCGCGCCCGGCACGGAAGCGCGAGCCTGGGCCGTCGGGCCGTCGTCCTCGCAGGACCGCCTGCGCGGCCTCCTCCGCGCGGTCGAAACGGTGGTCGGCGAGATCGAACTACCCGTCGTGCTGCGTCGGGTCGTCGAGGCGGCCGTGGACCTCGTGGATGCCGAGTACGGCGCGCTCGGCATCATCGCCGCCGATCGGGTCTCGCTCGACCAGTTCATCCACGTCGGGCTCGACGCGGAGGCGGCGGATGCCATCGGCCACCTGCCTCGCGGACGCGGGATCCTCGGCGCGCTCATCGCGCACCCCCAGCCCATCCGGCTCGGCCACCTCGGCGAGGACCCTCGGGCTGCCGGGTTCCCTGCGCACCATCCGCGCATGGACTCCTTCCTGGGCGCACCGGTGCGCGTGCGCGGCGAGGTGTTCGGCAACCTGTACCTGACGAACGCACGGCGCGGCTCGTTCACTGGCGAGGACGAAGAGCTCGTCCGCGCCCTGGCATCCACCGCCGGTTTCGCCATCCAGAACGCCCGCCTCTTCGACGAAGCCCGCACCCGAGCGGCGTGGATGACGGCGACGGCCGAGCTGTCGGCGGCCATCCTCTCCACCCCGCTGGACAACATCCTCGACCTCCTGGCCGGACGCGTCGCCGATCTGGCCCCGGGAAGCCGCGTGAGCGTGCTCGTCCCCATCGACGACTCCCCCGTGCTGCGGGTCGCCGCGGCGCGAGGACCCGGCGAGGACGAGATCCTCAACACCACCGCGGGCGGGACCGGGGGCGTCTCGGGCAGGGCCATGGAGACCGGCAGCCTGCGCTTGGGGACCGTCGCACGCACGCCGGGTGCTCGCGATCCGGCGCTCCTCACCACCGACGACGAGGAGGGGCCGGTCATCGCCGTGCCGTTGCGCACGAGACAGCGGACATGGGGCGCGCTGAGCGTTGCCCGCTCCCCCGGCGAGCGCGGCTACTCGCCGGTGGAGCTCGAAGTGCTCGGCGACCTCGCCTCGCAGGCCAGCATCGCGTGGGAGCTCTCCCGGGCGCGCGGCGAGCAGCAGCGGGCGATCCTGAACGACGAGCGCGCCCGCATCGCGCGTGACCTGCACGACCACGTCATCCAGCAGATCTTCGGCGCGGGGCTGACCCTCCAGTCCCTGGCCGCCGCCCTGCCCGACACCGGCGACCGTCACCGGATGGACGAGGTCATCCGCCAGCTCGACGACGCGATCGCGCAGATCCGGACCGTCGTCTTCGCCCTGTCCGCCCGCGACGGGGGGTCGCTCCGCCACCGGCTCATCGACGTGGTCGCGGAAGCGTCGGGAGCGCTGCGTCGACCTCCCGCGCTGCGTTTCTCCGGCCCGGTCGACAGCACCGTCCGGGGGCCGCTCGCGGACGACGTCGTCGGTGTGGCCCGCGAACTCCTGACCAACAGCGTGCGCCACGCGGACGCGAACACGATCTCGCTCGACGTCGGGATCGGCAGGAACGACGTGTGGGTGGTCGTCGCCGACGACGGAACGGGCATCCGCGACCCCCGGCGCAGCGGTCTGGCCAATCTCGCCGACCGCGCCGAGGCGAGGGGCGGGGCATTGACGATCGAAACCGGAACCGGGGGGACCCGCGCCGAATGGCGCGTCCCGCTCGCCGCGGAGGGAGAGGCGCGATGATCCGCGTGTTCCTCGTCGACGACCACGAGATCGTGCGTCGCGGGCTGTCGGATCTGATCGACGGCGCCGACGGGTTCGAGGTGGTCGGCGAGGCCGGGACTGTCAGGCAGGCGCTCGCGCGCCTGGAGGCCGCCCGGCCGGACGTCGCCGTTCTGGACGTGCGTCTCCCCGACGGGAGTGGAATCGACCTGTGCCGCCGCATCCGCTCCGCGATGCCCCACGTCGCCTGCCTCATCCTCACGGCCTACGACGACGACGCCGCCACCTATGCGGCGGTGCTCGCGGGCGCGTCGGGGTACCTCCTGAAGAACATCGGTGCGATGCGCCTGCTCGAGGACATCCGGGCCGTGAGCACGGGGCGCCGGCTCCTGAATCCCGCCGCGGCCGCGCGTGCCGCATCGAGCCTGCGCGACGGGGCCGATGACGACCCGCGGTGGGGGTCGCTGGGCCTGCGCGAACGACAGGTGCTCGCCCTCATCGCCGACGAGTTGACCAACCGGCAGATCGGCGAACACCTCGGTCTGGCGGAGAAGACCGTCAAGAACTACGTGTCCTCGCTGCTGATGAAGCTCGGCGTCGAGACGCGGACGCAGGCGGCGGTGCTCCGGCTCGGCCATCCCGACCGCTGACGCCGACGGGACCTTCGACCCGTCCCCTCCCCGGCCGCCCTTCTACTCTCGGGGCGTCCGGAGGGAGTCACACATGGAGCGAGTGGTTCTGGGCTACGACGGGAGTCCCGCGTCCGAGGCCGCCCTGGAGTGGGTCGCGCACCGCGCGCGCGGCCGACGGACGGAGCTCGACATCGTCCTCGTCACGAACATGTTCCTCTCCGACCGGACCGTGGCGGGGACGGTTCTGGAGGCCGCCGCCCGCCGGTGGCGCGACCTGGCTCCGGACTCCCCGGCCAACGTCGTCCGGCTCGACGGCACCATGCCCGCGACATTGACGAACGCCGCGCGGGGCGCCGGCCTGCTCGTGCTGGGGATTCAGGCGGGATCGCGGGTGCGGACCGTACTCGGCGGATGGATGCCGCTGCGCGCGGCGTTGCAGTCCGGCGCACCCACGGCCGTGATCCCGGCCGGCTGGGCGGCGGGCGACGATCCCGTCGCCGTCGGCCTCGACGACGACGATTCCTCGATGGCGGCCGTCGACTTCGCCGCGGCGGAGGCGTTCTCTGCGGGTGCACCGCTCCGCGTCATCCATTCGTGGCTCATGGGAGGTTCGCAGGTGCAGGGGACGACGGCGTTGCTGCCGAGTCCGCAGCGCGTCGCGCGCGAGCACGCCCGGATCCTGGATGCCACCGTCGAACGCGTGCGCTCGGAGTTCCCTCACCTCGACGTCCGGCGCGAGCTGGTGCGGGACAACCCCACCTCGGCCCTGACACGCGCGGCGGCGCGCAGCCGCATGGTGGTCATCGGGTCGCACGGCCGCGGCGTCATCAGCGGAAGTCTGCTCGGGTCGGTGGGCCTCGATCTGGTCGGCGTCCTCGAGCGTCCCGTGTGCATCGTCCCCCGCCGTCGACCGCTCACCAGGGAAGAGGGACTCCCGGCCAGGTCGTGAAGGTCTCACCGGGAACGTCGGCGCCCGCGCGAGCGACCCGCACGATCTCACGGGCAGCGTCTTCGACCGTGTCGGTGCCCTGGAACCGAACGAGCGCGGTGTTCGCGAAACCGGGGGAAACCAGGTTCACCTTCACCGGCGATCCCTCCATCTCGATGCTCATCGCGAGAGACAGCGCATTGAGCGCGGTCTTGGATGCCGCGTAGACCGGGTCGAACATCTGGCGCCACCCGGAGTTCGGATCCGCGGCGGCCGCGAGGGATCCGAGACCGCTGGTGACGTTGACGACGCGCGCATCCTCGGATGCGCGCAGGAGCGGGAGCATGGCCTGGAAGACGGCCAGCGGCCCGAGGACGTTCACCTCCCACACGGCCCGAACCTCGTCGATGGGCACCACGCTCGGGCGCGTCATCTCCCGCAGGGCGGCGATGTCAGCGGCCTCGCGACTGCTCGCGGTGGCTGCGTTGTTGATGAGCACGTCCAGCCGGCCATACGCGTGACCGATGACGTCCGCCGCGGCCGTGAGCGACCGTTCGTCGGTGACGTCGAGTTGAACGGCGACGGCCTTCGGGCCCACCTCTACGGCCGCTCGTTCGCCTTTGCGAAGGTCGCGAGAGCCCAGGTAGACCACGTGTCCGTTCGCGGCCAGCTCGCGGGCCACGGCCTTTCCCATTCCTTGATTCGCGCCGGTGATGAGCGCCACGCGTCGGTCTGTCATCGTCATTCCTCACGTCAGAACTACTATGGGATACCATGTGGACAGGTGTCCGTTACGAACGGTACGGCCTAAACGGACGATTGTCCAGAAGGGCGAGAGTGAGAGACGAAGACCCGCAGCCCGCGGATGACGGGGCACGCGCCAAGCGATCGGATGCGACGCGGAATCGCGCGAACATCGTGACGGCGGCCAGGGACGTGCTCGCAGGCGACGGGGACGCCTCGATGCACGCCATCGCCAAAGCGGCGGGCGTCGGACAGGGCACGCTCTACCGCCACTTCCCCACACGGGAGGCGCTCGTCATGGCCGTCCACCGCACCGACATCGCTGGACTCGTCGACGCGGCGCCACTTCTTCTCGCGCAGCACGATCCCGTCCTCGCGTTGAGACTGTGGCTGGATCACCTGGCGCAGTACGGACGGATCAAGAGGGGCCTGGGGTCAGCGCTGCACACCGTCATGCATGACCAACTGATGACGGAGGGCTACGCTCCCGTCCTCCGCGCCCTCGCGCATCTGTTGGAGGCCGGCGCCCGTGAAGATCGCATCCGCGCCGACGTCACCGCGGATGAGGTGATGCTGCTCCTGGGGTTCCTCTGGCGCATCGAAGCCGATGAGACCTGGTCCTCGCGCGTGGAACGCATGCTGGATCTGGTCGTGGACGGGCTCCGACCGCGGGGAAGCGAGCGGGGGCACGCGAGCCTCTAACGCAGATCAGCCCCGCTCGAAAGCGGGGCTGATCTGGTGAAAGTGGCGGTGACGGTGGGATTTGAACCCACGGTAGGGGGTTACCCTACACAACTTTTCGAGAGTTGCACCTTCGGCCGCTCGGACACGTCACCGCCGACCAGCTTACGACACTCCGCGGGATGCCGCGAATCCGCGCGGCACGGGGCGTTCGGCATCCAGTCCTCCATCGTCGAGACACAGCTCTGGCACCGGTCCCACACCGATGCCAGGATCAGAGCATGAGCGTGATCGAGAACTCCAAACTGACCGTCGTCGGCGCGGGGAGCGTCGGGGCCAGCGTCGCGTACGCCGCCCTCATCCGCGGGTCGGCGCGGCACGTCGCCCTCTACGACATCGCCGAGGCGAAGGTCGAGGCCGAGGTTCTCGACCTCGCACACGGCACCCAGTTCACCGGCTCGAGCGACATCACCGGGGGCAGCGACGTGTCGGTCGCCGAGGGGTCGCACGTCGTCGTCATCACGGCCGGCGCGAAGCAGAACCCCGGCCAGACGCGCACGGAGCTGGCCGCGACGAACGCCGGCATCATCCGCTCGATGATGCCCGAGCTGCTCGCGGTCGCCCCGAACGCGATCTACGTCATCGTCACGAATCCGTGCGACGTGCTCACGGTCCTCGCCCAGCGGGCCACGGGACTCCCCCCGCACCGGATCTTCGCCTCGGGCACCGTGCTCGACACCTCGCGCCTGCGCTGGAAGATCGCGCAGCGCGCGGGCGTCGCGACCTCCAGCGTCCACGCCTGGATCGTCGGCGAGCACGGCGACACGGAGTTCCCGCTGTGGTCCACCGCGACGATCGGCACGGTACCGATCACCGAGTACGACCTCCCCGACGGCACCCGGTTCGACGAAGCCGAATTGGATGCCATCGCCGTCGACGTCCGCGACGCGGCGTACAAGGTCATCCAGGGCAAGGGCGCGACGAACTACGCCATCGGGCTGTCCAGCGCTCGCATCGTCGAGGCGATCCTTCGCGACGAGCACGCGATCCTCCCGGTCAGCACCGTCCTCGAGGACTTTCACGGCATCTCGGGCATGGCCCTGTCGGTGCCGTCCGTCGTCAGCGCGCGGGGCGCCGTGCCCCTCACCGGCACGCCGTTCTCCGACCGCGAACTTACGCTGCTCCGGCGCTCGGCCGATGCCCTCACGACCGTGGCGGAGTCGCTCGGCGACTGACCGCCCAGCGCCCCGGCGGGTGCCTGTCCGCCATGAACGCGATCCGCGCCGAGAAACGCGTTGCCACCGCGTTCATGCCCGTGGATCGCGTTTATCGGGATGCCGCTGACACCGCGCGCCGGCCATGTCGGAGGGCCCGCGTAGCCTGGGCGCATGGCATCCCGTCGCCCCTCCCCCACGGCCGCTCCGTACCGGTGCACCGAGTGCGGATGGACGACACTGAAGTGGGTCGGCCGGTGCGGCGAGTGCCAGTCCTGGGGCACGGTCGTCGAGGCCGCCGAGCAAACGGGCATCACCCGGTCCGTCACCGCCGTCGCCCCCGGCGCCGCACGTGCGGCTCGCCGCATCACCGAGATCGACACGCACGACGCCCCACGGAGAACGAGCGGCGTGGGCGAGTTCGACAGAGTGCTGGGCGGGGGGATCGTGCCGGGCGCCGCCATCCTGCTGAGCGGCGAGCCCGGCGTCGGCAAGTCCACGCTGCTCCTCGAGGTCGCGGCTCAAAGCGCCCGCGCCGGTCGTCGCGTGCTGTACGCGAGTGGTGAGGAGTCCGCGGCGCAAGTGCGCCTGCGCGCCGAGCGCACCGGCGCGCTGCACGACGAGCTGTTCCTCGCCTCGGAAACCGACCTGGCCACGATCCTGGGCCACATCGACCAGGTCGAGCCCGAGCTGCTCATCGTCGACTCCGTGCAGACCGTTTCGTCCGCGCTGAGCGACGGAGCGGCGGGTCAGCCCGCCCAGGTGCGGGAGGTGGCATCCACTCTCATCCGGATCGCGAAGGAGCGGGGGCTGCCCATCGTCCTCGTGGGCCACGTGACCAAGGACGGCACGATCGCGGGCCCCCGCGTGCTCGAGCACCTCGTCGACGTCGTCTGCCACTTCGAGGGCGACCGACAGACCTCTCTCCGTTTCGTCCGCGCGTTGAAGAACCGCTTCGGCCCCACCGACGAGGTCGGCTGCTTCGACATGACCGGCAGCGGCATCGCCGAGGTCAGCGACCCGAGCGCGCTGTTCCTCGGGCACGGCGACCCCGAACCCGGCACGTGCGTCACGATCGCGATGGAGGGCCGCCGCGCACTCCCCGTCGAGATCCAGGCCCTCGCCGTGAAGCAGACCGCCCCCAATCCGCGTCGCATCGTCAACGGCGTCGACTCGTCGCGCGTGGCGATGGTCCTGGCCGTCCTCGAAAGCCGTATGGGCGTGTCACTGGCCGACAAAGACGTGTACGTCTCGACCGTCGGCGGGGTGCGGCTGGTCGAGCCCGCGGCCGATCTCGCCATCGCCATCGCCGTGGCCAACGCCGTGCAGAACCGCACGGTCTCGAAGCGGCTCGCGGCGATCGGCGAGCTGACGCTGACGGGAGAGATCCGCAACGTCACGCAGGCGGCGCAACGCGCGTCCGAGGCCGCGCGGCTCGGGTATCACACCGTCCTCGACTCGTCGTCGCGCAAGCTCGCCCAGGCGCTCAACGAGTTGAAGGTGCGGGGGATGCCACGCGACGAGGTCGCGCCCGAGTTCTAGGGCCGCGGCCGGGGTGCGCCGGTCAGCGACCCGGCGGAGCCGAGCGGCGACGGCGGTGCGGCGACGTGAAGCCGAGCAGGACGGGGATCGCGAGTCCGGCGGCGCACACGGCACCGGCGATCAGGTACTCCATGCCCCGAGTCTTGCACGCGGGCCTCACCCGCGCGAGTCGGACACGTCACCCGCAGAGCGTCGCTCCGCCGCGCCTCCGGGTTCTGGCATCCCTGCCATCACCGCTCCCCGCCCGGCTGCGCACGACTCCGGCGCATCCAGCCCACCGCGTGCCGCGCGACGGCCGCCGCGCACGACCGCAGGAGTTGTGCCGACGAGCACACCCGAGTGGCGCCGCCGGGTAGTACCGGCCGAGGTGCGCGGCGGCTCAGGCGTCGAGGGCGGCGAGCAAGTCCGCGGGGCTGGCCTGGATCGGGTGCGGGCCCGCGATGTCGATGAACACGGTCGTGATCTCGTCGCGGTGGTGGTCGAGGAACGCCCGCAGCCACGAAGGTGACTGCAGGGCGACGTGCGGCGGCAGGGTCTGGGGCTTGTGCGCCGCGTCGCTGAACAGCAGCAGGGCGATCTGGCCCGTGTTCGGATCGCGGTAGGTCCACACCTCGCCGACGTCGAGCGGGTTGTCGGCCTCGCCGGCTCGCATGAGCGGCACGACGGTCGGCCCGTGGCGGAGCGCGAAAGCGATCGCCGCCATGTCCTGCGTCTGCAGGGCGTCGGTGAGGGCGGTGTTCTTGAACTCCACGTCAGGCTTCTTTCCCTTGCGCTTCTTTCCGCCGGCCATCCTTCGACCCTATCCGCGGCATCCCCCGCGTGCCCAGCGGAGGAGATGCGGTGTGCGGAGGACCCCGACCGCCGCGCGCGTCCTCCCGTCGCCCCATGTCCTCCGCTCGTCAACCCCAGCCGCCGGGCCTACGCCAAGAATCCGCGCAACAGCGCCTCACTCCCGGCAAGGTGATCGCGCATCGCGGCCTGCGCGGCATCCGGTCTCCCGGCGAGGATCGCCGACACGATCGCCGCGTGCTGTGCGGTGGAGTGATCGATGTTGCGCGGCAGGAGGGGGAACGTGTCGAGCCACGCGTTCACGCGCGCGCGGTTGTCGGCGACGAGAGGGACGAGCGAGGGGATGCCGGCGAGCTCCGCGATCGTGAGGTGCAGGAGCGTGTCGAGCCGGCGGTAGTCCTCGCCGCCGGCGACGGCCGCGGCCTCGTGCCGCGCCCACAGCACGTCCCGCTCCTCGGGGGCGAGCGTGCGGCCCCCCGCCGCCCAGGCGGCTCCGGGTTCGAGCACGCCGCGGAGGGCGATGACGTCGTCCAGCTCATCGGCGGACACCTCCGCCGGACCCGCGGGCCGCGGCACGGGGTCGACGACGAACGTCCCGCCGTAGCGTCCGCGCCGGGTCTCGAGCCAACCGGCATCCGAGAGCTCCCGGATCGCCTCGCGCACCGTGTCGCGGCTGACGCCGTACAGCGCGGCGAGTTCGCGTTCCGCGGGCAGCGACTCCCCCGGTGCCACGAGCCCGAGCCGCACGGTCTGGACGATGCGCGCGGTGGTGTCCTCGAGCGCGTTGCCGCTGCGGACGGGCCGGTACACGGCCCGGCGCAGGTCGTCCAGGGGCGCGGAAGTCATCCCGTCAGCCTGTCATGCCACCGGTCACAGGGGCGTCACGTACGCGTTGGTGATACCGCCATCGACGACGAACGCTGTCGCGGTGATGAAGGAGGCGTCGTCGGATGCCAGGAACGCCACGGCCGCGGCCATCTCCTCGGGCTCGGCGAACCGGCCCATCGGCACGTGCACGAGCCGGCGCTGCGCGCGCTCGGGGTCCTTCGCGAACAGCTCCTGCAGGAGCGGGGTGTTCACCGGTCCGGGGCACAGCGCGTTCACGCGAATCCCCTGCCGCGCGAACTGCACGCCGAGCTCGCGGGTCATCGCGAGCACGCCGCCCTTGGACGCGGTGTACGAGATCTGCGAGGTAGCCGACCCGAGCAGCGCGACGAAAGACGCGGTGTTGATGATCGACCCGCGGCCCGCCGGCACCATGTGCCGCAGCGCCGCACGGGAGCAGAGGTACACGCTCTTCAGGTTGACGTCCTGCACGCGATCCCAGGCGGGCAGTTCCGTCGTCTCGATCGAGTCGTCGTCGGCGGGGGAGATGCCGGCGTTGTTGAACGCGATGTCGACGCGGCCGAGTTCGGCGGCGACGCCGTCGAAGAGGGCATCGACGGATGCCTCGTCTGCGACGTTCACCTGACGGAAGACCCCGTCGACCTCGGCGGCCGCCGCAGCGCCGGTGGTCTCGTCGAGGTCGGCGATCACGACGCGCGCGCCCTCGGCGGCGAAACGGCGGGCGGTGGCGAGGCCGATGCCCGACGCACCGCCGGTGACGATGGCGACGCGGTCGCGCAGCCGCTGGGTGAGGTCGACGGTCATGTGCTGTGGTTCCTTACGCATGAGGGTGGGGTTGGGAGAAAGGGGGGTCACTCGGTGGCGTAGAAGACGTTCTTCGTCTCGGTGAACTGCTCGGCGGCATCCGGACCCAGCTCGCGGCCGAGGCCCGACGCCTTCATGCCGCCGAAGGGCGTGGCGTAGCGCACCGACGAGTGCGAGTTCACGGACAGCACGCCGCTGCGCACCCCGCGCGAGACCCGGATGCCACGACCGAGGTTCTCGGTCCAGATCGAGCCCGCGAGACCGTACGCGGTGTCATTGGCGAGGCGGATGGCCTCCGCTTCGTCCTCGAACGGAAGCACGGCGAGGACGGGTCCGAACACCTCCTCCTGCGCGATGCGGTCGCCGGGCTGCGCGAGTACGACGGCGGGAGCGAACCAGAAGCCGTCGCCTTCCGGCGCCGAGCCGCGGAACGCCACGTCGGCACCGTCGAGGAACCCCGCGACGGTGGAGCGGTGGGATGCCGAGATCAGCGGCCCCATCTGGGTGTCCTCGTCGTGCGGGTCACCGACGCGCCACGCGGCGACGGCGGGTTCGAGCAGCTCGAGGAACCGGTCGTAGACGCGGCGCTGGACGAGGAGGCGGCTGCGCGCGCAGCAGTCCTGGCCCGCGTTGTCGAAGACGGAACCCGGCACCCCGGCCGCGGCTTTCTCGAGGTCGGCATCCGCGAAGACGATGTTGGCGCTCTTGCCGCCGAGTTCGAGGGTGACGGGCTTGAGGAGTCGCGCGCACCCGGCGGCGACCTCGGTGCCGACCTCGGTCGAGCCGGTGAAGACGACCTTGTGCACGTCGGAGTGCGACACGAATCGCTGGCCGACGACCGAACCCGAACCGACGACGACCCGGAAGAGCCCCTCCGGCAGCCCCGCCTCGAGCGCCAGCTCCCCGAGGCGGATGGCGGTGAGCGGCGTCAGCTCGGCCGGCTTCAGCACGACGGCGTTGCCCGCGGCGAGCGCCGGGGCGAAGCCCCACGCGGCGATCGTCATGGGGAAGTTCCAGGGCACGATGATCCCGACGACGCCGTACGGCTCGTGGTACGTCACGTCGAGACCCCCGGCGACGGGGATCTGCTTCCCGATCAGGCGTTCCGGCGATCCGGCGTAGTAGTTGAGCACCTGCGCGACGTGCCGCGCCTCCCACCGCGCCGAGCCGATCGGGTGCCCGGAGTTGCGCACCTCGAGCGCCGCGAGCTCCTCGACGTGCGCCTCGACGACGCGCGCGAACGACCGCAGCGCATCGGCACGGGCGACCGGGGCGAGGGCGGCCCAGGCGCGCTGCGCGCGGACGGCGTCGGCGACGGCGGCATCCACCTCGGCGACCTCGGCTCGCTCGAGCGTCGTGATCGGGATGCCGGTCGAGGGATCGGTGACGGTGAAGGTGCTCATGCGGGAACTTCCTGGTGCGTGGAGGAACGTGCGGCGCGGTGAGCCGCTGCGGCGGCGACGAGCCCGAGGAACAGACGCCGGTCCTCGGCGTTCTCCTCGGGATGCCACTGCACGGCCACGAGGTAGTCGTCGCCGGGCGTCTCGATGGCCTGTACGAGTCCGTCGTCCGTGCGCGCGGTGACCCGCAGCCCCTCGCCGACCCGGTCGATGCCCTGGTGGTGGTAGCTGTGGACGGTGAGCTCTCCGGCACCGACGAGGCCGGCCAGCCGGGTTCCGGCATCCACCTCGACGACGTTCTCGGCGAAGACCCCTCCGCCGATCTTGTAGCGCTCGGTACCGAGGGCCTCGGGCAGGTGCTGGTGCAGCGTGCCGCCGAGGGCGACGTTGATGAGCTGAAGCCCCCGGCAGATGCCGAAGACCGGGATGCCACGCTCCCGCGCCCCGGCCAGGAGGGCGAGCTCCCACGCGTCGCGGTCGGCGCGCGGCGGGTCGGTGAGCGGGTGCCGTTCAGCGCCGTACAGCTCGGGCTGCACGTCGAGGCCGCCGGTGAGGATCAGTCCGTCGAGACCGTCGAGCACCGCGGCGGCGGCCTCGACGGGCCGGGGCTGCGGCGGGAGCAGCACCGCGGTGGCGCCCGAGGCGGTGACGGCGTCGAAGTACTGCTGCGGCAGGAACGACGCACGCACGTCCCAGACGCCCTGGGTGGCGCGTTCGAGGTAGGTGGTGAGCCCGACGACGGGGGTCCGGGCGGGATCAGAGACGCTCGAAACCACGCACGCGCTCCCAGTCGGTCACGGCCGCGTCGAAGGCTTCGACCTCGATGCGCGCCTGGTTCAGGTAGTGCTCGACGACGTCGTCGCCGAAGGCGGCGCGCGCCACGGTCGACTCCGAGAACAGCTTCGCGGCCTCGCGGAGCGTCGTCGGCAGCGTGTCGACGCCGGCGGCGTACGCGTTGCCCGTAAGCGGCGCGGGCAGCGGCAGCTCGTTCTCGATGCCGTGAAGGCCGCCCGCGATGATCGCCGAGATCGCGAGGTAGGGGTTCACGTCGCCGCCGGGCACGCGGTTCTCGACGCGCAGCGACCCGCCGTGGCCGACGACGCGCAGCGCGCACGTGCGGTTGTCGATGCCCCACGCGACGCCCGTGGGCGCGAACGAGCCCTTGGCATACCGCTTGTACGAATTGATCGTCGGGGCGTAGAGCAGCGTGAACTCACGGAGGGTGGCGAGGATGCCGGCGATCCAGTGCTCCATGAGCGGGCTGAAGCCGTGTTCGCCGTCGCCCGCCATGACGGCGTCGCCGTTCTCGCCGCGCACCGACAGGTGGATGTGGCAGCTGTTGCCCTCGCGCTGGTCGAACTTAGCCATGAAGGTCAGCGACTTGCCGTGCCGGTCGGCGATCTCTTTCGCGCCGTTCTTGTAGATCGTGTGGTTGTCGGCGGTCTCCAGCGCCTCGGCGTAGCGGAACGCGATCTCCTGCTGCCCGTCGTTGCACTCGCCCTTGACGCCCTCGCAGTACATTCCCGCGCCGTCCATGCCGCGGCGGATGTCGCGCAGCAGCGGCTCGAGCCGGGTCGTGGCGAGGAGGTTGTAGTCGACGTTGTAGTCGGTCGAGGCCGTGAGCCCGGTGTAGCCGTTGGCCCAGGCGTCCCGGAAGGAATCGTCGAAGACGATGAACTCGAGCTCCGTGCCGACGTACGGGGTGAGCCCGCGCTCCGCGAGCCGGGCGCGTTGGGCGTTCAGGATGCCACGCGGCGACTGCACGACCGGAGCGCGGTCCTCCCACTCGAGGTCGGCCATGACGAGCGCCGTCCCCTCCTGCCACGGGACGCGGCGCAGCGTGTCGAGGTCGGGCACGAGCAGCATGTCGCCGTACCCCTTCTCCCAGCTCGACATCGCATAGCCGTCGACGGTGTTCATGTCGACGTCGACCGACAGCAGGTAGTTGCATGCCTCGGCTCCGTGGGGCAGGACCTCGTCGCGCCAGAACCGGGCGGCGACGCGCTTGCCGACCAGACGCCCCTGCGCGTCCGGGAACGCGACGACGACGGTGTCGATCTCGCCGGAGTCGATCGCGGCATCCAATTCCGCGGTGGTGAGATTGCCCGCCATGGTCTCCCTCTCGCCTGCTGGGGTCCTCCGTGTCGGGGGACGTAACGAGGAACTTACACGCCAAAGGTAGACAGGTCGACCAATGGAGCGCCATGATTCTCCGCAAGGCGCTCCCGACGCCTGTCCGCATACATCAGGAGGCTCCATGTCCACCTCGAGCAGTTCGCACAAAAAGGTCGCCGGGGCCACCTATACGGCGACCGAGTCCACCTACTTCGAGAAACGCACTTTGAAACGGTCGGCGGGCGTCTGGGGCCTGTGGGGCCTCGCCGTGGCCGCGGTGATCTCGGGCGACTTCTCGGGCTGGAACTTCGGTATCGGCTTCGCCGGGTTCGGAGGGATGCTGATCGCCTTCGTCGTCTTGGTGCTCATGTACTACGGCCTGACGTTCTCGATCGGCGAGATGGCCGCCGCCATGCCGCACACCGGGGGCGCGTACTCGTTCGCGCGGTCCGCGATGGGACCGTGGGGAGGCCTGGCCACCGGCCTCGCCGAGACAATCGAATACGTCGCGACGACAGCCGTCGTCGTCTACTTCTCGGGGCAGTACGCCGACTCGGCACTCGAACTGCTCACCGGCGTGAGCCTTCCCCCCTTCGTCTGGTGGCTCATCCTCTACGCCTTGTTCATCGCCCTCAATGCCGCGGGAGCCAACATCTCCTTCGCGTTCGCGATCGTCGTCTCGGTGATCTCGATCGGCATCATCGTCGTCTTCGGCGTGATGGCGCTGGCATCCGGCGTCTTCGACTGGGGCTCGCTGTGGAACATCGCGCCCGACCCGGGGCAGTCGGAGTTCCTGCCGTTCGGGGTGGGTTCCATCCTTCTCGCCCTCCCGTTCGCGATGTGGTTCTTCCTCGGCATCGAGGAGCTTCCCCTCGCCGCGGAGGAGTCGCACAACCCCGCCCGCGACATCCCGCGCGCGGGGCTCTGGGCCCGTGGCACGCTCATCATCACGGGCCTCATCGTGCTGTTCCTCAACACGGGCGTGCTCGGCGCCGAAGAGACCGGCGGCTCCCTCGAACCCCTCCTCGACGGGTTCCGCGCGATGGTCGGCGACCAGGCCGCGGCGCTGCTGTCACTCCTCGCGCTGATCGGTCTGCTCGCGTCACTGATGGGCATCATGTTCGCCTACGGGCGCAACATGTACTCGCTCTCGCGGGCCGGCTACTACCCCCGCTGGTTGTCGCTCACCGGTGCCCGCAAGACCCCGTGGGTCGCGCTGGTCTTCGGTGCCGTGCTCGGATTCCTCGCCCTCGTCATCGTCCAGGCGGCCGGCGGGGATGCCAGCCCCGCCGGCGCCATCGTGCTGAACATCGCCGTGTGGGGCGCCGTGGTGGCGTACTTCCTGCAGATGGTGTCGTTCATCGTGCTGCGGCGGAAGTTCCCCCACGCGCTGCGTCCGTACAAGAGCCCGTGGGGTCTGTTCGGCGCGTACTCGGCGGCGATCATCGCGGCCATCGTGTTCTTCGGCCTCCTGCTGAACCCCGCGTACCTCCCCGCGATCGTCGCGATCATCGTGGTCTACGCGGTCATCTTCATCGGCTTCGCGGTCTACGGACGCCACCGGCTCGTGCTCTCGCCGGAGGAGGAGTACGCCCTGTCCGGCGGGCTGCACCGCGACCCGCAGGAAGAGGGCTACGACGCGATGGAGGGCGAGGTCTTCGGCGAGAAGCGCTCCTGACCCGAACGCGTCAGCGCAGGATGAATGACACCGTTCCGGCCGACGGGATGCCGCCGATCGAGACGCTCAGGTGATACGTGGCGCCGCCGCCCGGAGCGAAGGGACGCTCGCCGTCGCACGACGACACGGACGAGCGGGTGCGGTCCCAGGTCAACGGCGCGGCACTCGTGACCTGCTGTCCGGCGGCGAGGGTGACCTCCATGTCGCTCGGCTCGGACTGGCAGTCCGTCGAACGCCACCACACGTCGGACCCGCTCGTCACGGTGAAAGACTGCGCGCTCGTCCCGACGTTCATCGTGCAGTCGTTCGCGGACGTGTTCGTCAGGCGGATGGACAACTGCGGGTTCTCGCCCTGGCCGTACTCCTCCCTGTCGGTGAGCGCCTCCACCGAGATGTCGGCGGGGCTGCACTCGACCGGCCCGGCGGGCGCGGTCGGCGTCGGGGTGGGAGTGGGGGTGGGTGACACGACGGGGGCAGGCGTGGACGGCGCGGGGGCGGCGGAGCTCACGGCGGGCGCCGGGTCGGCAGCGGGGGCCGAGCGCCACGGCGGCGCCGCGACGAGCCACACGACGACGCCGATCACGATCAGCGCGAGAAGCACGGCGGCGAGACGGCGACGACGGTAGACCGCCGGGGATTGCCGCCGCCTGCGGGGGGCATCGGTCATCGTTCCAGCGTAAGCCGCGCGGCTGTGGGCCCGCGCCATGCCGCGGTCATAGCTGCTTCAGCATCCGCGTGTTGCCGAGGGTGTTCGGCTTCACGTGCGCGAGGTCGAGGAACTCGGCGACGCCCTCGTCCGGGCTGCGAACGAGCTGGGAGTAGACGTCGGGGTCGACGACCTGCTCACCGATCGGCGCGAAACCGCGGCGCGTGAAGAAATCGACCTCGAACGTCAGGCAGAACAGCCGCGTCACACCGAGCGCGCGCGCGTTCTCCTCGAGCACCTCCACGATCTCTCGGCCCACGCCGTGGTGCAGCCAGTCCTCGTGCACGATGAGCGTGCGGATCTCGCCGAGGTCCTCCCACATGACGTGCAGGGCGCCGCAGCCGATGACCACACCGTCGATCTCCGCGACGACGAACTGCTGGACCGATCCGTACAGCACGACGAGGTCCTTGCCGAGCAGGATTCGTCGCTGAACGAACGGCTCCAGCAGTTCGTGGATGCGGCGAACGTCGGCGGTCCCGGCGGGGCGGACGACGAACGGCGCGGCAGAAGTCATCGTCCCAGCGTACGACGAAGGGCCCGGATGCCATGGCATCCGGACCCTTCTCTCGTTCGGTCGTCAGCTCCCGGCGACGATGTCCGGCGTGGCCGAGATCTCGCCGGCCGTGCCGACACCGATCGCGACCTTGTCGCCGCGGGGAGCGGTGTCGAACGTGAACTGTCCGTTCTCGACGCCGACCTTGACGTGGTCACCGGACTCGAGCTCACCGTGCAGGATCTTCTCGCTCAGTCGATCCTCGACCTCGCGCTGCATGGCGCGACGCAGCGGACGAGCACCGAGGGTCGGGTCGAAGCCGATGTCGATGAGCTTGTCCTTCGCCTCGTCCGACAGCTCCACCGTCATGTCGCGGTCGAGAAGGCGGTCGGCCAGACGCTTCACGAACAGGCCGACGATCTGCCGGAGCTCGTCCTTGTTCAGCTGCGGGAAGACGATGACATCGTCGACGCGGTTGAGGAACTCGGGCTTGAAGTGGCGCTTGAGCTCTTCGTCGACCTTCCCCTTCATCCGCTCGTAGGACGTCTGCGCGCTGCCCTCGACCTGGAAGCCGACCGGACCACCGGCGATCGCCGACGAACCGAGGTTCGTCGTCATGATGATGACGGTGTTCTTGAAGTCGATGACGCGGCCCTGACCGTCGGTCAGTCGCCCCTCTTCGAGGATCTGCAGCAGCGAGTTGAAGATGTCGGGGTGAGCCTTCTCGATCTCGTCGAAGAGCACCACCGAGAACGGCTTGCGGCGCACCTTCTCGGTGAGCTGTCCGCCCTCTTCGAAGCCGACGAACCCGGGAGGGGCACCGAACAGACGCGAGACGGTGTGCTTCTCGCCGAACTCCGACATGTCGAGGGAGATCAGCGCGCCCTCGTCGTCGAAGAGGAACTCGGCGAGCGCCTTGGCCAACTCGGTCTTTCCGACACCGGTGGGGCCTGCGAAGATGAACGAACCGGAGGGGCGCTTGGGGTCCTTGAGGCCCGCGCGCTGACGACGGATCGTGCGGGAGAGAGCCGCGATCGCCTCTTCCTGGCCGATGACCCGCTGGTGCAGGGCCTTCTCCATGAACATGAGGCGGCTGGACTCCTCCTCGGTGAGCTTGAACACCGGGATGCCGGTCGCCTGGGCGAGCACCTCGGCGATCAGACCCTCGTCGACCACCGCGTGGGAGGCGACGTCGCCGGAACGCCACTGCTTCTCGAGGCGAAGACGCTCGGCGAGGAGGGACTTCTCCTCGTCGCGGAGCGACGCGGCCTTCTCGAAGTCCTGCTCCTCGGAGGCGAACTCCTTCTGCTCGCGGACCTTGGCGATCTTCTCGTCGAACTCGCGCAGCTCGGGCGGCGACGACAGGATCGACAGCCGGAGGCGCGCGCCGGCCTCGTCGATCAGGTCGATGGCCTTGTCGGGCA
>NZ_RBZY01000038.1 GCF_004022425.1 Microbacterium enclense
TCTACGGCCAGGGCATGGGCACCCGCCTACGTCAGTACACCGAACTCGACGGCGGGGTCGTCTTCGGTTACCAGGTCGCCGATCCCACCGCGTACGGCGTCGTCGAATTCGACGGCGACGGCCGCGTGATCTCCCTCGAAGAAAAACCCGCGCAACCCAAAAGCACCTACGCCGTCCCGGGCCTGTACTTCTACGACAACGACGTCATCGACATCGCCCGCCACCTGCACCCCTCCCCCCGCGGAGAGCTGGAGATCACCGACGTCAACCGCACCNCGGTTGATTCACGAGGGACGCTGACCGAGGCCGACGACTCCGCGATAATGAAATCCTCGGCCGACGAGGGTCGGCCACCGATTTCAGCGCGGAAAGGATTCGCCATGGGCGTCGACGACATCATCAACAAGGGCAAGCAGCTCCTCGATCAGAACCGCGACAAGATCGAGGAGGCATTGAAGAGCGAGAAGGCCGAAGAGGTCAGCGACAAGATCCTCGACGGCGCGGCCGATGCGATCAAGAAGGTCGTCCCGACCGAGCACCACGGCAAGGTCGACGAGGTGCGCGAGAACGTCGACAAGAACGTCGGCAACGCCTGACGCCCGCCTCCGCTACACGGCGCCGCCCCCGGGAACGGGGGGCGGCGCCGTCGCGTTGAGGAGCGGGGGCTGAGGATATGCCGGGCGCGACACGCCCGGGTTTGCGACACGCCCGAGCGGCCCGTAGACTATCCAGGTTCCACATTCCGGCGTGCGCTCGGCGCGCGCCAGGATCACTGTCACGGCAGTGCACAGGCGGCGCGTCAGCGCAGGGTCCTGGGCCGCGGGCAGCAGAACACACACCGAAACCCCTCCTCCTTCACAGGATTCGCACGCGTGCGTGCAAGGGGCGGGCCGGATGCCATGGCATCCGGTTTGACAGCTGAACAGCGGTGCAGCATCTCTCGCGAAAGCGAGGGGAAGTGCCAGGGCGCGAGAGCGCCACCGTGCGTCCGATGCCCTTGGTCGGGTAAGACGCGAGAAAGAGAGTGAGCAGACAATGGCGGGACAGAAGATCCGCATTCGCCTGAAGTCGTACGATCACGCCGGACTGGACTCGTCCGCGCGCAAGATCGTCGACACCGTGACCCGTGCCGGTGCCACCGTGGTGGGCCCGGTCCCCCTGCCGACCGAGAAGAACGTCGTGTGCGTCATCCGGTCGCCGCACAAGTACAAGGACAGCCGCGAGCACTTCGAGATGCGCACCCACAAGCGCCTGATCGACATCATCGACCCGACGCCCAAGGCCGTCGACTCGCTGATGCGTCTCGACCTCCCGGCCGATGTCAACATCGAGATCAAGCTCTGAGGTTCGACATGGCTGACATCAACTCCAAGATCTCCAAGGGCCTCCTCGGCACCAAGCTCGGCATGACCCAGGTGTGGGACGAGAACGGCAAGCTCGTTCCCGTCACCGTCATCGAGGTCGCTCCGAACGTCGTGACCCAGCTCCGCTCGGTCGAGAAGGACGGCTACAACGCTGTCCAGATCGGCTACGGCCAGATCGACCCCCGCAAGGTGAACAAGCCCCTGACGGCCCACTTCGAGGCCGCGGGTGTCACCCCGCGTCGTCACCTCACCGAGGTTCGCACCGCGGATGCCGCTGACTACTCGCTCGGCCAGGAGCTCACCGCTGACGGCCTGTTCGAGGCCGGCCAGCTGGTCGACGTCGTCGGCACCAGCAAGGGCAAGGGCACCGCGGGTGTCATGAAGCGCCACAACTTCAAGGGCGTCTCCGCTTCGCACGGTGCGCACCGCAACCACCGCAAGCCCGGCTCCATCGGCGCATCGTCGACCCCGAGCCGCGTCTTCAAGGGCATGCGCATGGCCGGCCGTATGGGTGGCGAGCGCGTGACCGTCCTCAACCTCACGGTGCACGCCGTCGACGCCGAGAAGGGTCTGCTGCTCGTCAAGGGCGCCGTCCCCGGTGCGCGCGGCCGCATCGTCTACGTCCGCAACGCAGTGAAGGGTGCCTGATCTCATGGCTGACTCGACTCTCGCGCTCGACGTTCGCAAGGCCGACGGCAACAAGGCCGGCTCCGTGGAGCTGCCCGCCTCGATCTTCGACGTCAAGACGAACATCCCGCTGATCCACCAGGTCGTCGTCGCCCAGCGCGCCGCCGCCCGCCAGGGCACGCACTCGACCAAGCGTCGTGGCGAGGTCTCCGGTGCCGGTCGCAAGCCCTTCAAGCAGAAGGGCACGGGTAACGCCCGTCAGGGTTCCATCCGCGCACCGCACATGACCGGTGGTGGCATCGTCCACGGCCCGAAGCCCCGCGATTACGGCCAGCGCACGCCCAAGAAGATGATCGCCGCGGCCCTCCTGGGTGCGCTGAGCGACCGTGCTCGCGGCGAGCGTCTGCACGTCGTGGAGTCCTTCGGAATCGAGGGTGCTCCGTCCACCAAGGCCGCGGCTTCGGTGCTGACCGCCTTCGGCGCGGTCAAGAACGTGCTCGTGGTCATCGACCGCGACGACGAGCTGACCGTCAAGAGCGTGCGCAACCTCGCGTACGTCCACGTGCTGACCTTCGGCCAGCTGAACGCTTATGACGTGCTCGTCTCCGACGACATTGTCTTCACCAAGGCCGCCTACGACGCGTTCGTCGCGTCGAAGTCCGGCACCACCGAGGAGGTCTCGGCATGACCGCCGTCAACAAGGACCCGCGCGACATCATCCTGAAGCCGGTCGTCTCCGAGAAGAGCTACTCGCTCATCGACGAGGGCAAGTACACGTTCCTCGTGGACCCCCGCGCCTCGAAGACCGAGATCAAGCTCGCGATCGAGAAGATCTTCAGCGTGAAGGTGGCCTCGGTCAACACGATCAACCGCGTGGGCAAGGCCCGTCGCACCCGCTTCGGCATCGGCAAGCGCAAGGACACCAAGCGCGCGATCGTCAGCCTCAAGTCGGGCACCATCGACATCTTCACGGCAGTCGGCTGACGGTCGGGATAGAGGACAACAACAATGGCTATTCGCAAGTACAAGCCCACGACGCCCGGTCGCCGCGGCTCGTCGGTGGCCGACTTCGCCGAGATCACCCGATCGACGCCCGAGAAGTCGCTGCTGCGCCCGCTGTCGAAGACCGGTGGTCGAAACAACCAGGGCCGCATCACGACGCGTCACATCGGTGGCGGTCACAAGCGTCAGTACCGTCTGATCGACTTCCGTCGTAACGACAAGGACGGCATCGACGCCAAGGTCGCTCACATCGAGTACGACCCCAACCGCACCGCGCGCATCGCGCTCCTGCACTACAAGGACGGCGAGAAGCGGTACATCCTCGCCCCGAACAAGCTGCAGCAGGGCGACGTCATCGAGTCCGGTGCTGGCGCCGACATCAAGCCCGGCAACAACCTGCCGCTGCGCAACATCCCCACCGGTACCGTGATCCACGCGATCGAGCTGCGTCCCGGCGGAGGAGCGAAGATGGCCCGTTCGGCCGGCGCCTCGGTGCGTCTGGTCGCCAAGGACGGTCCTTACGCGCAGCTGCGTCTGCCCTCGGGCGAGATCCGCAACGTCGACGTCCGCTGCCGCGCGACGATCGGCGAGGTCGGCAACGCCGAGCAGTCCAACATCAACTGGGGCAAGGCCGGCCGCAAGCGCTGGAAGGGCGTCCGCCCGACCGTGCGTGGTGTCGCCATGAACCCGGTCGACCACCCGCACGGTGGTGGTGAGGGCAAGACGTCCGGTGGTCGTCACCCCGTTTCGCCGTGGGGTAAGGCCGAGGGCCGTACCCGCCACGCGAACAAGGAAAGCGACAAGCTGATCGTCCGCCGTCGCACCGCCGGCAAGAAGCGTAAGTAGGAGTAGAGGAAGATGCCTCGCAGCCTTAAGAAGGGCCCCTTCGTCGACGAGCACCTGCTTCGCAAGGTCGTCTCGCAGAACGAAGCCGGTTCCAAGAACGTCATCAAGACCTGGTCGCGCCGTTCGATGATCATCCCCGCCATGCTGGGACACACCATCGCCGTGCACGACGGTCGCAAGCACATCCCCGTGTTCGTGACCGAGACCATGGTCGGCCACAAGCTGGGCGAGTTCTCGCCCACCCGCACCTTCCGCGGCCACGTGAAGGACGACAAGAAGGGCCGTCGCCGCTAAGGCGACCGAGGAGGAGAGAGAAATGGTGGAGTCCATCGCACGCGTGCGACACATCCGCGTGACCCCTCAGAAGGCTCGTCGTGTCGTCGCGCTCATCAAGGGGAAGCAGGCCGAAGAGGCCCTCGCCATCCTGAAGTTCGCGCCGCAGGGCGCGAGCGAGCCGATCTACAAGCTCGTCGCCTCGGCGATCGCGAACGCTCGCGTCACCGCCGACAAGACGAACGAGTACCTGGATGACGCCGACCTGTACGTGAAGAACGCGTACGTCGACGAGGGCACGACGCTGAAGCGTTTCCAGCCCCGCGCACAGGGTCGCGCCTTCCAGATCAAGAAGCGCACGAGCCACATCACGGTCGTGCTCGCGACGCCGGAAGACGCTGCTGCGGCCCCGGCTCGCGCCAACAAGAAGGCGAGCAAGTAATGGGACAGAAGGTCAACCCGTACGGCTTCCGCCTCGGCATCACCACCGACCACGTGTCGCGGTGGTTCTCCGACTCGACGAAGCCCGGACAGCGCTACGCCGACTACCTCGCCGAGGACATCAAGATCCGTCGCCTGCTGACCACCTCGCTCGACCGCGCGGGCGTCAGCAACATCGAGATCGAGCGCACGCGTGACCGCGTCCGTGTCGACATCCACACCGCCCGCCCGGGCATCGTGATCGGTCGCCGCGGCGCCGAGGCCGAGCGCATCCGCGCCGACCTCGAGAAGCTCACCGGCAAGCAGATCCAGCTCAACATCCTCGAGGTCAAGAACCCCGAGGCCGACGCTCAGCTCGTCGCCCAGGGCGTCGCCGAGCAGCTCTCCGCCCGCGTGGCCTTCCGCCGCGCGATGCGCAAGGGTCTGCAGGGCGCTCAGCGCGCCGGTGCCAAGGGTGTCCGCATCCAGGTGTCGGGCCGCCTCGGCGGCGCCGAGATGAGCCGCTCCGAGTTCTACCGCGAAGGCCGTGTGCCCCTGCACACCCTGCGCGCGAACATCGACTACGGCTTCTACGAGGCGAAGACGACCTTCGGCCGCATCGGTGTGAAGGTCTGGATCTACAAGGGCGATCTCACCAACAAGGAGCTCGCTCGCGAGCAGGCCAACGCCCCGAAGTCGCGCGGTCGTGACGACCGCGGTGGCGACCGTCGTCGTGGCCCTCGCAATGAGGCCCCCGTGGCAGAAGGAGCGTCGGCGTAATGCTCATCCCCCGTAAGGTCAAGTACCGCAAGCAGCACCACCCCGGTCGTTCGGGCCAGGCCACCGGTGGCACGCAGGTGTCGTTCGGTGAGTTCGGCATCCAGGCTCTGACCCCCGCCTACGTGACCAACCGTCAGATCGAGTCCGCTCGTATCGCGATGACGCGTCACATCAAGCGTGGTGGAAAGGTGTGGATCAACATCTACCCCGACCGTCCGCTCACCAAGAAGCCCGCCGAAACCCGCATGGGTTCCGGTAAGGGTTCCCCCGAGTGGTGGGTTGCCAATGTCAAGCCGGGCCGCGTCCTCTTCGAGGTCGCGGGTGTCAACGAGGAACTCGCTCGTGAAGCACTGACCCGTGCCATCCACAAGCTGCCGCTGAAGGCACGCATCATCAAGCGCGAGGAGGGCGACGCGTAATGGCGATCGGCACCAAGCAGCTCGCCCCGAGCGAGCTCGACACGTTCGAAGACCAGCGCCTCGTCGAGGAGCTGCGCAAGGCCAAGGAAGAGCTGTTCAACCTGCGCTTCCAGTCGGCCACCGGCCAGCTCGAGAGCCACGGCCGCATCCGTGCGGTCAAGCGCGACATCGCGCGGCTGTACACCGTGATCCGTGAGCGCGAGCTCGGCATCCGCGCCACCCCGGCGCCCGTCGAGGCGACGAAGGCGAAGAAGACCAAGGCGAAGAAGGCGGATGCCGCTGACGACGCCGCGAAGGAAGAGGCGGAGTAATGGCTACCGCGAAGAAGGCAGAGGCCGAGGCGCAGGTCGCCGGCCACGAGCACGCCGCGAACGACGTGCGCGACGAGAACGCCCGCGGTTACCGCAAGGCGCGTCGCGGCTATGTCGTCAGCGACAAGATGGACAAGACGATCGTCGTCGAGGTCGAGGACCGCGTGAAGCACCCGCTCTACGGCAAGGTCATCCGCCGCACGTCGAAGGTCAAGGCCCACGACGAGACGAACTCGGCCGGCATCGGCGACCTGGTCGTCATCAACGAGACCCGTCCGCTGAGCGCCACCAAGCGCTGGCGTCTGGTCGAGATCCTCGAGAAGGCCAAGTAAGCCTCGCGGCTGCTTGGAACCCAAGGAGTAACAAGTGATTCAGAACGAATCCCGGCTGAAGGTCGCCGACAACACCGGCGCCAAGGAGCTGCTGACCATTCGCGTGCTCGGCGGCTCGAACCGCCGGTACGCGGGCCTGGGCGACGTCATCGTCGCCACGGTCAAGGACGCGATCCCCGGTGGAAACGTCAAGAAGGGCGACGTGGTCAAGGCCGTCGTCGTCCGCGTGGTCAAGCAGACCCGTCGTCCCGACGGCTCGTACATCAAGTTCGACGAGAACGCCGCCGTGATCCTGAAGAACGACGGGGAGCCCCGCGGCACCCGCATCTTCGGACCGGTCGGTCGTGAGCTTCGTGACAAGAAGTTCATGAAGATCGTCTCGCTCGCCCCGGAGGTCATTTGATCATGGCGAAGATCAAGAAGGGCGACCTGGTTCAGGTCATCTCGGGCGCCAAGCCCGAGCGCGGCGGAGACCGCGGTAAGCAGGGTAAGGTCCTCGAGGTCCTCACCGAGCAGAACCGCGTCATCGTCGAGGGCGTGAACTACGTCACCAAGCACAACCGCGTGGGTCAGTCCCAGCGCGGCACCAAGACCGGCGGCATCGAGACGTTCGAAGCCCCGATCCACATCTCGAACGTCGCGCTCGTCGACCCCTCGACCAAGAAGCCGACCCGCGTCGGCCACCGCGTCGAGGAGCAGGTGAAGGACGGCGTCAAGCGCACCGTCCGCGTGCGTTACGCGAAGAAGTCAGGCAAGGACCTCTGAATATGAGCACCGACACTGCCGTGGAGGCTGGCAAGATCCAGCCCCGCCTGAAGCAGAAGTACAACACCGAGATCAAGAAGGCCCTGCAGGAGGAGTTCGGCTACGCGAACGTCATGCAGATCCCCGGTCTGGTCAAGGTCGTCGTGAACACCGGTGTCGGCGAGGCCGCTCGCGACAGCAAGGTGATCGATGGTGCGGTCGAGGACCTCACCAAGATCACCGGTCAGAAGCCCATCGTCACCAAGGCTCGTAAGTCCATCGCGCAGTTCAAGCTGCGCGAGGGTCAGGCCATCGGTGCGCACGTCACCCTCCGTGGCGACCGTGCGTGGGAGTTCGTCGACCGCCTCGTCAACCTCGCGCTGCCCCGTATCCGCGACTTCCGCGGCCTCTCGGCCAAGCAGTTCGACGGCAACGGCAACTACACCTTCGGTCTCCAGGAGCAGTCCGTGTTCCACGAGATCGATCAGGACCGCATCGACCGCGTGCGTGGTTTCGACATCACCATCGTCACCACCGCCAAGACCGATGACGAGGGCCGCTCGCTGCTGCGTCAGCTCGGCTTCCCGTTCCAGTCGGCGGACGCTCAGGCCTGAGCCCCCGGGCCCCCGGGATCCCGGGGGCCTCTCATCGAAGGTCGCCTGTCGTGTAACGGCAGTCGAAACCTCATGATCGAAAGAAGCAACACATGACGATGACAGACCCGGTCGCAGACATGCTGACCCGTCTGCGCAACGCGAACTCGGCGCACCACGACTCCGTGTCGCTGCCGAGCTCCAAGCTCAAGACCCACATCGCCGAAATCCTCAAGCAGGAGGGTTACATCGCCGAGTGGTCCGTTTCGGACGCGCGCGTCGGCCAGACCCTCACCATGACGCTCAAGTACGGCCCGAACCGCGAGCGGTCGATCGCCGGCATCAAGCGCGTGTCGAAGCCCGGTCTTCGCGTGTACGCGAAGTCCACCGAGGTCCCCACGGTCCTCGGCGGCCTGGGCGTCGCCATCCTGTCCACCTCCTCCGGTCTCCTCACCGACCGTCAGGCCGAGCAGAAGGGCGTCGGCGGGGAAGTCCTCGCCTACGTGTGGTGATCTGACATGTCGCGTATCGGACGTCTTCCCATCGACATCCCCGCCGGTGTCACCGTTTCGGTGAACGGCCGGGAGGTCAACGTCAAGGGCCCCAAGGGCGAGCTCGTGCTCACCGTGGCATCCCCGCTCGAGGTGTCGGTCGAGGAGAACCAGGTTCTCGTCACCCGCCCCGACGACGAGCGCGAGTCGCGGTCGCTCCACGGCCTGACCCGCACGCTCATCAACAACAACATCATCGGTGTCACCCAGGGCTACTCCAAGGGCCTCGAGGTCGTCGGCACGGGTTACCGCGTGGCGCAGAAGGGCAGCTCGGTCGAGTTCGCCCTCGGCTTCTCGCACCCCGTCCTCATCGACCCGCCCGCGGGCATCACCCTCACGGTCGAAGGCAACAACAAGCTGACCGTGAGCGGCATCGACAAGCAGGCCGTCGGCGAGGCCGCCGCCAACATCCGCAAGATCCGCAAGCCCGAGCCCTACAAGGGCAAGGGTGTGCGGTACGCGGGCGAGGTTGTGCGCCGCAAGGCCGGAAAGAGTGGTAAGTAGCCATGGCTATCAAGACAAAGTCCGCCGCCCGCGCGCGTCGCCACGCTCGTCTGCGCAAGAAGGTCGTGGGTACGGAGCTCCGTCCCCGTCTCGTCGTGACGCGCTCGGCCCGCCACGTCTTCGTCCAGCTGGTCGACGACAGCAAGGGCCACACCGTGGCCTCGGCCTCGACGCTCGAGGTCGACCTGCGTTCGTTCGACGGTGACAAGACCGCCAAGGCCCGCAAGGTCGGCGAGCTCGTCGCCGAGCGCGCAAAGGCCGCCGGCTTCTCGGACGTCGTGTTCGACCGCGGTGGTAACCGTTATGCCGGTCGTGTCGCCGCGATCGCCGAAGGCGCCCGCGAAGGAGGGCTGAACCTGTGAGTGACAACAAGGAGACCGAAGTGACCGATCAGACTGCACCGACTGAGGGTGCGGCTGGGTCCCAGGCACCCGCCGAGCGTGAGCGCGAGCCCCGCCGCGGAGGTCGCGAGCGCAACGCCAACCAGCGTGACCGCGGGTCGCGCGACCGCAACGAGAGCCAGTTCCTCGAGCGCGTCGTGACGATCAACCGCGTCTCGAAGGTCGTCAAGGGTGGTCGTCGCTTCAGCTTCACGGCGCTCGTCGTCGTGGGCGATGGCAACGGCGTCGTGGGTGTCGGCTACGGCAAGGCCCGCGAAGTTCCGCTCGCCATCTCGAAGGGTGTCGAAGAGGCCAAGCGCAACTTCTTCCGCGTCCCGCGCTCCGGCTCGACCATTCCCCACCCCGTTCAGGGTGAGGCTGCCGCCGGTGTGGTGCTCCTGCGCCCCGCCGCCGCCGGTACCGGTGTTATCGCCGGTGGTCCCGTCCGCGCCGTCCTCGAGTGCGCCGGCATCCACGATGTCCTCTCGAAGTCGCTCGGCTCGTCGAACACGATCAACATCGTGCACGCGACCGTCGAGGCGCTGAAGTCGCTCGAAGAGCCCCGCGCCGTGGCCGCCCGCCGCGGTCTGGAGTTCGACCAGGTCGCCCCGGCCCGCCTCGTGCGCGCCGAGGCCGCCGCTCAGAAGGTAGGTGCCTGATGGCCGAGCGTCTGAAGGTCACGCAGATCAAGTCCAAGGTGAGCGAGAAGCAGAATCAGCGCGACACGCTGCGCTCGCTCGGTCTCAAGCGGATCGGCGACTCGGTCGTCCGTCCCGACGACGCGCAGACGCGCGGTTACGTCAAGACCGTCGCCCACCTCGTCAAGGTTGAGGAGATCGACTAATGGCTGACAAGAAGGACGAGACCGCTACGGTCGACGCCCCGAAGAAGGCTCCGGCCCGCAAGACGGCCGCCAAGAAGGATGCCGCTCCCGCGGCGCGCCCCGGCGTGCTGAAGGTGCACCACCTGCGTCCCGTCCCCGGCGCTCACACCGCCAAGACCCGTGTGGGTCGCGGTGAGGGCTCGAAGGGTAAGACGGCCGGTCGTGGTACCAAGGGAACGAAGGCCCGTTACCAGGTCAAGGTCGGCTTCGAGGGTGGGCAGATGCCGCTGCACATGCGCACCCCCAAGCTCCGTGGCTTCAAGAACCCCTTCCGGGTCGAGTACCAGGTCGTCAACCTCGACAAGCTGGCCGAGCTCTACCCGCAGGGCGGCGACGTGACCGTCGTCGACCTGGTGGCCAAGGGCGCCGTGCGCAAGAACGAGAAGGTCAAGGTGCTCGGCACCGGCGACATCTCGGTCGCGCTGAACGTGTCGGTCGACAAGGTCTCCGGCTCCGCCGAGCAGAAGATCGTCGCCGCCGGCGGCTCCATCAACTGACGTCACACCCGTAAGGGGCCGGCGGCCGTGTGGCCGTCGGCCCCTTCTGGGTTAGTCTGATTCCGTGTGCGCCTGGTCGCGCGCCGAGATCGTTCTGGAGGAATCCCCTTGTTCAGCGCCATCGCGCGGGTTTTTCGCACGCCCGACCTGAGGCGGAAGATCGCCTTCACGCTGGGCATCATCGCCATTTACCGGCTGGGTGCCCACGTGCCGACGCCTTTCGTCGATTTCCCGAACGTCCAGCGCTGTCTGGCGGCCTCCGGGAGCACGGAGGGCCTGCTGTCGCTGGTGAACCTGTTCTCCGGTGGGGCGCTGCTTCAGCTGTCGATCTTCGCGCTGGGCGTCATGCCGTACATCACGGCCACGATCATCGTGCAGCTGCTGCGCGTGGTGATCCCTCACTTCGAGACGCTGTACAAG
Source organism: Microbacterium enclense (assembly GCF_004022425.1). Lineage (GTDB taxonomy): Bacteria > Actinomycetota > Actinomycetes > Actinomycetales > Microbacteriaceae > Microbacterium > Microbacterium enclense_A. The sequence goes on from NZ_RBZY01000038.1 coordinate 10,947, forward strand.
GAGGGTCAGGCCGGCCAGGCCCGTCTGACGCAGTACACGCGCTACCTCACGATCGCGCTGGCCCTGCTGCAGTCCACGACGCTGATCACGGTCGCGCGCTCCGGTCAGCTCTTCGGCACCGGTGGTGCTCCCGAGTGCCAGCAGCTGCTCACCAACGACATCTGGTGGGCTCAGCTGCTCATGATCATCACGATGACCGCCGGTACGGGTCTCGTCATGTGGTTCGCGGAGCTCGTCACCGAGCGTGGTGTCGGCAACGGCATGTCGATCCTGATCTTCACCTCCATCGCGGCCACGTTCCCGGCCGCGATGCTGTCGATCCTCAACGCGCGTGGCGTCGAGATCTTCCTGCTGGTCCTCGCGGTCGGCATCGTCGTGGTCGCGCTGGTGGTGTTCGTGGAACAGTCCCAGCGCCGCATCCCTGTGCAGTACGCCAAGCGCATGGTCGGGCGCCGCACCTACGGCGGAACCAACACGTACATCCCGATCAAGGTCAACATGGCCGGCGTCGTGCCCGTCATCTTCGCGTCGTCGTTGCTCTACATCCCGGCGCTGATCGCTCAGTTCAACCAGCCCCAGGCGGGCCAGGAGCCGGCCGGCTGGGTGACCTGGATCTCGCAGTACCTCACGCGCGGTGACCACCCGCTGTACATGCTGGTGTACTTCCTGCTGATCGTCGGCTTCACGTACTTCTACGTCGCGATCACGTTCAACCCGGTCGACGTGGCCGACAACATGAAGAAGTACGGCGGGTTCATCCCCGGCATCCGCGCGGGTCGTCCGACGGCCGAGTACTTGGATTACGTCCTCACGCGCATCACGTTGCCGGGTTCCATCTACCTCGGCCTCATCGCCCTGCTGCCGCTCGTGGCGCTGGCGACGGTCGGTGCCAACCAGAACTTCCCGTTCGGCGGCGCATCGATCCTCATCATCGTCGGTGTCGGCCTCGAGACGGTGAAGCAGATCGACGCTCAGCTCCAGCAGCGTCACTACGAGGGGCTTCTGCGATGAGCGCGCGTCTTCTGATCGTCGGACCCCAGGGGTCGGGCAAGGGCACCCAGGGCGTCCGCGTCGGCGAGGCGCTCGGGATCCCGGTCGTCTCGACCGGTGATGTCTTCCGCGCCAACGTCTCCGAGGGCACGGAGCTGGGTCTCCAGGTGCAGTCGATCATCGACGCGGGAGATCTCGTCCCCGACGAGCTGACCAGCGCTGTCGTGCGCGACCGACTCTCTCAGGCGGATGCCGCGGAGGGGTTCCTCCTCGACGGCTACCCGCGCAACCTCGCCCAGGTCATGCACCTCGACGAGTTCCTCGAGGGTCGTGACGAGAAGCTGGACGCCGTCATCGCGCTGATCGTCCCGCGCGAGGAGTCGCTCGCTCGCCTGACGGCGCGCGCGACCGAGCAGGGCCGTGCGGATGACACGGAGGAGGCGATCGCCACGCGCCTCGCCATCTACGAGCGCGAGACCGCCCCGATCCTCGACGTGTACGGCACCCGAGGCATCGTCGATGAGATCGACGGCGTCGGGAACCTCGACGAGATCACCGCGCGCATCTTCGCCGCCCTCGAGGCGCGCGGCGTGCGTCCGGCTCGCTGACGTGGTCCTGCGTTCCTCGATCTACAAGAAGCCCGCGCACCTGCGCGCGATGGTCGAACCGGGCCTAATCACGGCCGCGGCGCTGGATGCGGTGCGCGAGCTCATCGCGCCCGGGGTCACGACGCTCGATCTCGACGCGGCCGCGTCCCGTGTGATCACCGGACGCGGCGCGGTTTCGAACTTTCAGATGGTCCGGGGCTACCGGCACACGATCTGCGCGTCCGTCAACGAGCAGGTGGTGCACGGCATCCCGAACGACAGACCGCTGCAGGCGGGAGATCTGCTCTCGATCGACGCGGGCGCGGAGTTCCGCGGCTGGAACGGCGATTCCGCGTTCACCGTCGTCGTTCCGGGTGACGCCCCGGAAGACCTCGTCGCACCGCGGCGCCGGCTCTCCGAGGTCACCGAAGGCTCGCTCTGGGCGGGAATCGCCGCGCTCAGCCGCGCGTCCCATCTCGGTGAGGTGAGTGCGGCGATCCAGCAGTACATCGACGACCACGCGCCCGCCGAGGGATACGGCATCCTGCGTGATTACGTCGGACACGGGATCGGCCGCAAGATGCACGAGTCGCCGAGCGTCTTCAACTACCGGGTGCCCGACCGCGGCGCCGAGGTCCGCCCCGGACTCGCCGTCGCGATCGAGCCGATGGTCGTCATCGGTGATCAGGCGACATTCGTCGAAGACGACGGCTGGACGGTCTCGACGGTCGACGGCACGGCCGGCTCTCACTGGGAACATAGCGTCGCCGTGCACGATGGAGGGGTCTGGGTCCTCACCGCTTCCGACGGCGGTGCGGAGAAACTGGCACCCTTCGGTGTGGTGCCGAAGGAGATCGACTGATGATGATGGCCGCGGCGCGCAAGTCCCCGAACTGGTTCGCGATCGGGGTGACGGCGGCCGCGGTGGTCGTCGTCCTCGTGATCGCCGGAGTCGTCTGGTTCGCCAACAGTCAGGCGACCTCGCCCGGAACGGTGCCCGAGTCCTCCGCGGTCAACGCCGAGACGGGCGCCATCTCCATCGGCTCGGGAGACCAGACCGTCGACACGTACGTCGACTTCATGTGCCCGATCTGCAACTCCTTCGAGCAGGCCTACGGTCCGACGCTGCAGCAGTTGGCCGATGAGGGCACCATCACGCTCAACATCCATCCGATCTCCATCCTGGACGCGCAGTCCCAGGGCACGCAGTACTCGACGCGAGCGGCCAATGCCGCGTACTGCGTCGCCGTGGATGACCCCGCCAACGTCCCCGCCTTCGTGACGGCGATGTATGCGCAGCAGCCCAGGGAGCAGACCGCCGGCCTCGACGACGCGACACTCGCGACCATCGCGAAGGACGCCGGGGCCTCGGATGCCGTGGCCTCCTGCATCGACGACGGCACCTACACGAGGTTCGTCACCGCGATGACGAGAGAGACGCCGTCCCAGACGGGGTCGGGAATCGCGACGCCGACGATCGCCATCAACGGTACGGTGCTGGTCAACCAGACCGACCTGACGGGCGACCCGCAGAAGGACATCGTCGACCGACTCAACGGATGAGGTGAGGCGGCGAGTTGCCGCATCCGGCCGTACCACGTATGCTTGATCTTTGGTGCGTTGCGCCTTCCTTGGCGTGTCGCAGCACCAAATCCCCATCCACCGCAGACCGGCCGGTCTGCAATGAGCGTGAGCGAGTTTATGGCGAAGAAAGACGGTGTCATCGAGATCGAGGGCACGGTGTCCGAAGCACTGCCCAATGCGATGTTCCGTGTCGAACTGACCAACGGTCACAAGGTGCTCGCCACCATCTCGGGCAAGATGCGGCAGAACTACATCCGCATCATTCCCGAAGACCGCGTCGTCGTCGAGTTGAGCCCCTACGACCTCACCCGCGGTCGTATCGTCTACCGCTACCGCTGAGTCCGGCCGAGAAGTAACGAACCGCTCCGGCGGGTCGAAGACAGCGAACAGGAAACACCCCATGAAGGTCAACCCCTCCGTCAAGCCCATCTGCGACCACTGCAAGGTGATTCGTCGTCATGGGCGCGTGATGGTGATCTGCAAGAGCAACCCGCGCCACAAGCAGCGCCAGGGCTGAGTCGCGCGGATCCCGGATCCGCGGCGACTCGACGAACGATTTCCAACTGAATACTCAACGGCAGGATCAGAACCCGCACTGCGGGGGACACCTCGGGGCGGAGGCCCGGGCACCGATCCTGCTCCACACCTCCACGACACTCTGAGGAGAGCCGCATGGCACGTCTCGCCGGCATCGACATCCCGCGCGACAAGCGCGTGGTGATCGCACTTACCTACATCTACGGCGTGGGCCGTACCCGCTCCACCGAGATCCTCACCGCGACCGGCATCAGCCCGGACGTCCGCGTCAAGGACCTCACCGACGACCAGCTGGTCGCCCTGCGCGACCACATCGAGGGCACCTACAAGGTGGAGGGTGACCTTCGCCGCGAGGTCGCCGCCGACATCCGCCGCAAGGTCGAGATCGGTTCCTACGAGGGCCTGCGCCACCGCCGCGGCCTCCCCGTGCGCGGTCAGCGCACGAAGACGAACGCGCGTACCCGCAAGGGCCCCAAGCGCACCGTCGCCGGCAAGAAGAAGGCGCGCTAGGCCTCCGCCGGCGCAGGATTCAGGAGAACCGCACATGGCACAGGCCAAGTCCGCTGCGCGCAAGCCGCGCCGCAAGGAGAAGAAGAACATCGCCGTGGGTCAGGCCCACATCAAGTCGACGTTCAACAACACCATCGTTTCGATCACCGATCCCTCCGGGGCCGTCATCAGCTGGGCGTCGTCCGGCGGCGTCGGCTTCAAGGGCTCGCGCAAGTCGACGCCCTATGCCGCCGGCATGGCAGCGGAGTCCGCTGCCCGCCAGGCCCAGGAGCACGGCGTGAAGAAGGTCGACGTCTTCGTGAAGGGCCCCGGCTCGGGTCGCGAGACCGCGATCCGCTCGCTCACGGCCGCCGGCCTCGAGGTCGGCTCGATCCAGGACGTGACGCCGCAGGCCCACAACGGCTGCCGTCCGCCGAAGCGCCGTCGCGTCTGACGCATCGTTCCCGGGGAGTGCTGGTCACTCCCCGGGAACGCTCGCGCTCTCGCGCACCCCCACGGACATTTCGGATGCCGCAGGCCCCCGGGTCGGCGGCATCCGCGAGTACAACTCAACACCTCACCCCATTACACGTGTCATATAGCGGGCACGTGATCGAAAGGAACACATAGTGCTCATCGCACAGCGTCCCACTCTGACCGAGGAGAAGATCGGGGAGTTCCGTAGCCGTTTCGTCATCGAGCCGCTCGAGCCCGGCTTCGGTTACACGATCGGCAACGCGCTGCGTCGCAGCCTCCTGTCGTCGATCCCCGGCGCGGCCGTCACGAGCATCCGTATCGACGGCGTCCTCCACGAGTTCAGCACCATCCCGGGCGTGAAGGAAGACGTCACCGAGATCATCCTGAACATCAAGCAGCTCGTGGTCTCGAGCGAGCGCGATGAGCCCATCACCGCGTACCTGCGCAAGACGGGTGCCGGCGAGGTCACGGCGGCGGACATCTCCGCTCCCGCGGGCGTCGAGGTGCACAACCCCGAGCTGGTCATCGCCACGCTCAACGACACGGCGAAGTTCGAGCTCGAGCTCACGATCGAGCGCGGCCGCGGCTACGTCTCGGCGACCCAGAACCGCAACGAGTACGCCGAGGCCGGTCAGATCCCGATCGACTCGATCTACTCGCCGGTCCTCAAGGTCAGCTACCGCGTCGACGCGACGCGCGCAGGTGAGCGCACCGACTTCGACAAGCTCGTCCTGGACGTCGAGTCGAAGCCGTCCATCGCGCCGCGCGACGCCGTCGCGTCCGCCGGTCGTACGCTCACCGAGCTGTTCGGTCTCGCCCGTGAGCTGAACGTCGAGGCCGAGGGCATCGAGATCGGCCCCGCGCCGGTCGAGACGGTCCTCTCGAACGAGCTGTCGATGCCGATCGAAGACCTCGACCTCTCGGTGCGTTCGTACAACTGCCTCAAGCGCGAGGGCATCAACACCGTGTCGGAGTTGGTCGCCCTCTCCGAGACCCAGCTGATGAACATCCGCAACTTCGGTCAGAAGTCGGTCGACGAGGTGCGCGACAAGCTCACCTCCCTCGGCCTGTCGCTCAAGGACTCGGTGCCCGGTTTCGACGGCGCTCAGTTCTTCGGCGGCTACGACGACGAGACCGTCTGACCCGTCGGACCCGACCGAACCTTCCTACTGGAGTAATACGACATGCCCAAGCCCACGAAGGGTCCCCGCCTCGGCGGCGGCCCGGCCCACGAGCGCCTGCTTCTCGCGAACCTCGCGGCGGCCCTGTACACCCACAAGTCGATCAAGACGACCGAGACCAAGGCCAAGCGCCTGCGTCCGCTCGCGGAGCGCCTCATCACGTTCGCGAAGCGGGGTGACCTCCACGCCCGTCGTCGCGTCCTGTCGGTGATCGGTGACAAGGAGGTCGTGCACACCCTCTTCACCGAGATCGCCCCCCTGGTGGCGGACCGCGATGGCGGCTACACCCGCATCACCAAGGTCGGCAACCGCAAGGGCGACAACGCCCCCATGGCCGTGATCGAGCTCGTCCTCGAGCCCGTCACGAAGAAGCCGTCGACGTCCAAGGCCGCCCCGGCCGCCGCTGCCGCCCCCGCCGCGGAAGAGGCTCCGGCCGAGGAGACCGCCGCCGACGAGACCCCCGCCGCCGACGAGGCCGCCGACGCCGGCGCCGAGTCGCCCGAGGAAGGCGCCGCTGCCGAGGCAGCCGCTGCGGACGCGGTCGAGGACGACGCCAAGGCGTGATCCGTTCCCTCGCACGGTGGCCCTCTCCCGCTCGGGAGAGGGCCACCGTCGTTCCCGCGGGCTACGCCTAGGCTGGATCAATGCGTATCCGGCTCGACATCGCCTACGACGGCACGCACTTCCGTGGGTGGGCGCGGCAGCCGGGACTCCGGACCGTCCAGGGGGTGCTCGAGGACGCGCTGACCCGCATCGTCGGCGGCGAGCTTCGCTTGGTGGTCGCGGGACGCACGGATGCCGGGGTCCACGCCTCCGGCCAGGTGGCACACCTCGACCTCGACGAGGAGCAGGTCGCGCGCCTGCCGCGTCGACGACGCGAGGGGGACGAGCCGGACGGAGTCGCGGCTCTCGCCGGCCGGATCCGCGGCGTCCTGGGGGCCTATCCCGACGTCACGGTGAGCCGTACCGTCCGCGCCCCGGACGGGTTCGACGCCCGCTTCTCGGCGGTCTGGCGCCGTTACGTCTACCGCATCGCGGATCTCGAGACCGGGTACGATCCCCTCGAACGATCGCGGACGACGACGGTCAAGGCGCAGCTGGATGTGGAGGCGATGGATGCCGCTGCTCGAAGCCTCATCGGCCTCCATGACTTCGCCGCCTACTGCAAGGCGCGTGAAGAGGCCACGACCATCCGGACGCTGCTGGAGTACGACTGGCGTCGTGACGCCGTGGGGACGCTGATCGCCCACGTTCGCGCCGACGCGTTCTGCCACAGCATGGTGCGCGCTCTCGTCGGTGCGTGCGTGGCCGTGGGCGAGGGCCGGATCGACGTCGACCGTGTGGTGGCGATCCGAGACGCCGTAGCTCGGCTCCCGGATACGAAAGTCCTCGCCGCGCGCGGTCTCGTGCTGGCCGAGGTGGGCTACCCCGCCGTCGAGCTGTTGGCATCCCGTGCTGAACAGACGCGGAACCGCCGCGACGCCGACGACATCGGTTCCTGAGCGTTTCGCAACCCTCGGGGGGCTGCGGGGTACGTCGTCCTAGGCTGGCTTCGTCATGAAGGTCATCTCGTACAACTTGCGCAAGCACCGCGCGGCGGGCGAACTCGCCGCTCTCGTCGATGCCCACTCGGCCGATGTGCTGTGTCTCCAGGAGTGCGACACGCGAGATATCCCGGCGGAGATCTCGGGACTCCGCCTGGCCGAGGCGACACAGCGCAACCGTCTCGGCCTTGCCGTGTACTACCGGGAGAACACGTTTCGTGCGGTGGAGATTCGGGCCATCGCCTTGAAGAAGTCTCTCCACGACTACGTCTTGAAACCCGCCGAGGAACGGATGCTGGGCGTCCGGCTCCGCGACATCGACGACGGCCACGAGATCATCGTGGCGTCCTTCCACGCTGCGCCTCTGACGGCATTGAACTCTCTCCGCCGTCACCAGATCCGCACGGCGCTCACCGAGCTGCAGGCTCTCGGGCCCGGTCTCCCTGCCCTGATGGTGGGCGACTACAACTACCCCGTGTTCAAGGAGAACCTCGGTCAGGCGGTGCGCGACCAGGGGTACGAGCTCACTCTCAGCGACTCGCGTACCTACACCCGATACCGCTTCTTCAAGGGGCACTACGACTTCGCGACGTCGATCGGATGGGACATCGCGCACATCCGTACCCTGCCCCAGGGGCTGAGCGACCATCTGCCGATCCTCATCACGGCGCAGGTCACGGCCACCCCTCCCACGGTCGCAACGACGGCGGAGTGACGTCGTCCCCCGCCGTCCTGCTCCGCGACGGATCGGGGGTCTCGGCTCAGGCGTCGAGGGCGTGACGGTGCCGGCGCACCGTGGTGCCGACGGCGATGGCACCGCCGGCCAGGGCGAGAGTGCCGCCACCGATCCAGAAACCTAGCACCGGAGCAGCCGTCCCGCCGATGAGGCTCGCCGAGGCGTGCGTGTCCGCGTTCCCCGGCGGGTCGGACGTGGCCGCGCCGGCGGTCGCAGGCAGGGCCAGCGCGGCGCCCGCCACGAGCGCGGCGGTGGCGAGGGAGCGGACCAACGTGTACGTCATGCGGCACCCACTTGCATCGAGGACAGAAGTCCGAGCACGCCACGTGCAACGGCCGGTGGCGATCACGCCCCCAGCGCGACGGCCACCTCCTCGACTATCCCGCATCCCCGCGCGACGCGCCACCCGTCGGGGTTTCGATTGCGTAAAGGGTCGGTGTCGTCGCCGTGCGGCGACCCGCCATCGGCGCGCCCGGTCGTTCGGCGTCGAGGCCACATGGTCACGAGACGACCCGGCGGGGGGAGACCACGGTCCGGGGCCCGGGTGGCCGCCGCCGCCTAGACTCGACGGAAGACCACAGGAGGCCTCATGGGGGATCGGGTGCGCTTCGGCCGTACCGCGCTGGGTGTGATCGGCGCGGGAGCGATGCTGCTCGCGCTCGCGGGGTGCGGTGCGCCGCCGTGGGCGCAGGGCGGAGGTTCGACGGCCCCGGCCCCGGTGCCCTCCGCATCCGTAGTCCCGGTGCCGGCTCCGATCCCCAACGACCTGTCCAGCGGGTCGACCGAGAAGTCGGTCACCGCCGGCGCCATCGCCGCGACGGTGAACTACTGGTCGACGCTGCCCATGGACCGGTGGTCGCCGACCGCGCTGAAGCCGGTCAGCATCTCGATGGTCACGACCGTGACCCCGGACGACGGTCAGAAGGTGTACCTCCAGCGGGCGACCATGACCGCGGTCCCGGGCAACGCCACGCAGTCGTTCTCACCCCTGGCGCCGCAGACCGATCAGGCGAACCCGCCCGGGTACCTGGTCCTGTCGCCGTACAGCTACTCTCAGACGTTCAACGTCGGCGAAGTGCCCGCCGAGGCGACGTTCGTGACGCTGCAGTTCACGTACGAGTTCCTCCTGCAGACGACGCCCACGTCGAGCGAGTTCGCGAAGCAGACGGCGAGCGAGACGATCACCGTCGCCATCGCGGGTGCCGCCGCGACGCCCGCCGATTGATCAGGGGCTCACGCGCTCCCAGCGGTCGCCACCCAGACGTGTCGCCGTGAGCGCCGCACTCTCGGCGCGCTGGACGAGATCGGTGAAGTCGTAGCCCGCGGATTCGGCCGGCACCCAGCCGATGCTGGCGGACAGCTGGACGTCCGACCACTCTTCGGCGTCGATCTCCGTGACGCGGCGGAGGAGCGTCCGCACGTGTTCGCGCAGGACGGGTCCCGGGCGGCACACGACCGCGACCATCCGGCCGCGCGCGGGCCGACCGAGGTCGGCCTCGGCGGGCAGCGCGTCGGCGACCACGGTCTCGAACGCGGTGACGATCCGGTTCCAGCTGTTCTCGCCGACCGTGCTCCGGATCTGGTCCGGATCATCGAGGCGGATCGCCAACGCAGCCCAGGAGCTCTCGTGCCCGCGGCGGGCGCGGGCGAGACGGTCCGCCGCCGCGACCGAGAACTGCGGCCAGGAATTCGCGGCGCTCATTCCCACCGGCGACACCGAGGTGAAGTAGAGAACGCTCACCGTCGCGCACACCAGGTAGATCAGCATCGCCAGACCGTTCACGATCCGGGGGAGCTGAAGGTCTTGCGCATTCGATGGCAGGGCGAGGCCCGCCACGACGATCCCGAGCGCGACGGCGACGAACCCCGCCGAGACGACCGTCAGGGGCAGCGCCAGCCGCTCCAGCCGGTCGGCGGCCCGGCGGATCTCGGCGATGGTGAGACCCGCGAAGACCGCCGCGCCGAGGAACCCCACCCGGAACGTCATCCCGTAGACCTGAAGGTCGACCGCCAGAACGAAGGCCACCGTGGTCGCGAGGGACTGCACGACCGCGATCCACGGCAGGCCGGGGACGTTACGGCGGGCGCGGAAGCCCGACCAGATGAGTGCCGGCGCACCGAGCATGAGCCCGAGACCCGCGCGGCGGACGGCCTCGTCACCGATGACCGAGCCCGCGACGGACACCCAGGTGCTCGACATCGCCAGCACGAAGGCGAGGGACCACAGCAGGGAGGCGCGCGACGGGCGGTGGAGGAACCCGAGGCCGACGACCATCACCGTGGCGAGAGTGGCGACCGTCGCCTGTGCGAGCCCGAGATTGGCGAGCGTCTCCTGGGGTGTCATCCGTCGGCCGCCCCCGACCGCGAGGAGAGGCGCACGGTGACGGTGGTGCCCGTGCCGACCTCGCTCTCGAGCTCGAGTGAACCGCCCTGCTCCTCGACGATGCTGCGGACGATCCCCATGCCCAGCCCCGTTCCGGGTGTGGGGCTCTCGCGGGCAGCCCGCGCCCGGAAGTACGGGTCGAAGATCCGCGGCAGATCTTCGGGATGGATGCCGATCCCCGTGTCGGCGAAGACGAGTTCGACGTGGTCGTCGTAGACGGTGCCCGACACCCGCACGCTCCCGCCGCCGGGGGTGTACTTGATGGCGTTGCTCAGGATGTTGTCGAACGCCTGCCGGAGGCGGAAGCCGTCGCCCACGACCTCGGCCGACGCGGGCAGATCGTCGCTGACGCTGACGCGGCGTGCAGCGGCGGCCGGACGGAACGATTCGAGCGACGAGGCGATGATGCGGCTGGCATCCGCCGTCGACGCCGTCCTCTCCTCGCGGAACACCCCGCGCGAATTGGCGAGGATCTCGGAGATGAGCGTCTGCATGCGCTCGCCGGCACCCGCGATCACCTCCAGCTGCTCGCGCACCTTGGGGGCGAGGTCCGGCGCGTCCAGCGCCAGGTCGGCGTGACCGATGATCGCGGTGAGGGGGTTGCGCAGCTCGTGAGACACCGTCGCCGCCAGCCTCTCGCGGGCACGCTCGGCTTCGATGAGCGCGGTGATGTCGTGCACGATCAGGAGGGTGCTCTCCGGTTCGTCGGAGGACACCAGCCGTCGAGTGGACGCGGACAGAGCGTGCCAGTCGCCTTGCGCGTCGAAGAGCCACACGCGTTCGTCCTCGAACTGCTCCCCGCGGGCGGCCCGGGCGAACGGCCGCTCGGAATCGGGGAGCGGCTCGCCGCGCAGGGTCGCGTACTCGACGGCACCGCCGGGTCGCGACGGCTCGTCGCGCTCGATGCCGTACAGATTCACGTAGGTGTCGTTGAGCGCCAGGACCTCGCCGTCGACCGATAGGCGGGCGATCCCCGTGTCCAACCCGTTGAGCATCTGCGACACGCGACGCTCCTGACCCGTGACCCTCTGCAGGGTGCCTTGCAGCCGCGTGGCTTGACGCCGGAGAAGCTGTTTGAACGCGCGGGTCTGGCGTGACGACAGGTAGGCGGTGATCGCGATGAACGTCAGCGACAGCAGCACCACGATGAGCCGGAGGGCCGTGGCGGGACCTGCGCCGTTCACCGACGCATCGGCCACGATGATCACACCCACGGTCGCGAGTGAGGCGATCATCATGCTGAGGACGAAATGGGTGGCGATCCACGTGATCGGGAACACCCAGAAGAAGCCGAAACGCAGGTCGGTACCGAAGCTCAACAGCCCGATGCCGATGATGTCGCCGAACGGGATGAGGGCGACCGCGTTACGGGGCAGCCGGTGCCACGGCACCATGATCGCCACCGCGGTCAGCGCGATGACGACGCCGACGCCGGTTGAGAACGTCCACACCGCGAACAGCGACGGCTCGAGCGCCTGGACCAGGAGGACGGTGATCACCACGCTGGCGCCGAGCACGAGTTGCAGCAGCCAGACGGACCGCGTGCGGCTGCTGGGCCCGCTGGCGTCGTCGCTGTCGGAGGCGACCGGCGACGAGGCCGGCGGAACGCTCCTCACGGCTGCCATGCCATCGAGTGTATAGACGATGGTGTAGTCTTCTGCGCGCCATCCTGTCTCTGCTCGCCCTTTCGCGTCTTCGTCGTCGCGTCGTCCGGTCAGACTCCCCCTGAGGCCTGCATCCCGCAGTGTGATGGTCGTTTCATCGACCCCTCTGCGCACCCTGCGCCTCAGACTCAGGAGACACCCGTGAGCAGCTCCTCTCACCGCCGTTCCGTGCGCGCCCTCGCGCTCGCCGCCGCCCTGGCGCTCGGCGGCCCGGTCACCCTGACGGGGTGCACCCAGGTCGTCGACGCCTTCAACGCCCTCCAGGCCCAGACGTCGGGCGGGGGGCAGTCGGTGGTCGTGGCCACCCCGGCCCCGCAGTCTTCGTCCGCTGCCATGCCGTTCGACTCCCGCTTCACCTACGACGGCTCCGTGACGCTGTCGTCCGAGGTCGCCGACGGACTCGAGCTGCGCCTGGACGTATGGGCGGTCGACCCCAAGCGCACGATGGAGTGGTCGTCGACGAACGAGAAGCAGTTCGGCTTCGCCCTGAACGTGTACGACCACCGCGTCGACGAGAAGGCCGTGCTCACCCAGAAGCGTCGCGTCTACGTCTCGTCCGTGTCGATCACGTCGCAGACCGCGCAGAGCGGCGGCCAGGTCTCCAACCCGTTCCAGTTCAGCGCCGACCCGCGCACGCTCGTGCCCTCGGACACGCTGCGATCGGACCGCGGCCTGCTGTTGAACAGTTTCCAGGGCGGTCTGCTCGTGCCGACGACGTCGATCAGGCAGCTGCCGAACGACACGTACGGCATCACCCTGGAGTTCGCGCTGAACATCGCCGTCGAGGGGTCGGCGAACGCCGAGACCTCGTTCTCGCAGCAGACGGTCTATCAGTACCTCCCGATCGCCATCTTCGAGTCGGACGGCTCCGAGGCCACCGGCGAGCCGGCCGATTCCGGGACCGGCACGGGTCGGGCGCCGGGCTGGGGGCAGACCTCCGGCCAGGGCTGAGCCCTCGGCGCGTTCCGGTCAGGTGCGGGGGACCACGCCCGAGCCGGGCCTCAGTCGGCGACTCTCCATCAGGAGGGAGAGGTCGTGCACGTCGGTCACGGCGTGGTGCTCGAAGGAGAGATCGGGCGTGTCGCTGTAATCGATCAGCGGCATCTGCCCGGCGAACACCCGTCGAACGGCCGCCTCCACCACCGTGACGTGCGTCGACCCCGTGTGCAGCACGAAGACGGTGTCACGGGCAGGGACGCCGGCCGACGACCCGGGCAGCGCCTCGTGCGCGGCATCCACCAGAACGGTGATCATCTCGTCGGCTCGCCCGGAGCTGTGTGCTGCGCGGATCAGATCGAGCTCCGGGATGCGGATCACGGTGACGTGGACACGCTCCAGTGCGCCGAGCAGGTCGTCGGCGGCGAGGCGAAGATTCCGACGATCGTGCGCCCGGGTCCCCGGTGACGGGTCGTCGTCGAGTTGACGCCCCAATCGTACGGACCCGTACCCCATGCCGACGATGGCCAGGGCACTGAGGATCGTCGTGATCTGCGTCGAGGCCGTGTGCTGCCAGAGGGCGGACGACATGCCGGCGAGGCAGCTCAGGACCAGACGGTAGAGGTTGAACGCACCGAAGACGACCAGGGTCGCGACGAGGACTCGGGATCCGGACAGGTCGCGCACCGGTCGTCGCGAGAACTCGACGGCGGCGAGCACGGCGAAGACGACGAGGCCGACGGTCTTGAGGAGGGTCGCCTCGTCGAGCGGGACGACGAACGTGACCCCGAGCATCAGGATGCCGGCGGCCCCCGTCGTGGCCGTGCCGATCGCGCGATGCCCGTTGAGGCGACGGGCGCCCGCCCACGCGAGTCCGACCGTGACGACGTTGGTGGCATTGCCCACGGCGGCCGCGAAGGTACCGCCCCCCGCGACTTCGATCACGTTCGCGACGGAACAGGCCAGCGCCGCGAGCGCGGCCACGCCCATATATCGCACGAGCTCGGCTCGCGGGCCGCCGCGGTCGTCACCGTGGCGCCCGTGTGCCAGGAACAGTGCGGCGCCCGCGACCGAGGCTGCGGCGATGGCGGCGAGGAGGTCGAGGACGACCATCGTCGGAGCTCTCCCTGTGCCCGGGCCCCGGGGGGAATCTTGCGGAAACCTTGCGGGGACGGTGGTCATGTACGGCGGTGGCCTTGCGGTGAACCTATCAGAGTGAGAAGCGGCTGAACCGCCGCCCCTCCGACAGGAAGACACCGCCATGACCGATGCGCGCAGCTTCGCTCCCCAGCCCCGGGCGCTGACCTACTCCACGGGCGGCGCGGCGACCCCCGTCGTCGAGGAGCACGCCTTCCCCGACGACTTCGCGTCGGTGCTGGAGCACGCCACGGTCCACCGCTCGACGATCGGGTGCATCATCCCCGCGTACAACGAGGAGGAGTCGATCGCGCAGGTGATCGAGGCGCTCCTCGGTCAGACCCGGGTGCCCGATGTCATCCACGTCGTCGTCAACAACACCTCCGACGCCACGGTCAAGATCGCGTCGGAGTACAGCGGCCCGCACGAGATCACCACCGAACTGGGCGAGCAGTTCACCGAGGTGTTTGTCCACGACATCGGCAAGAACCCCGACAAGAAGGTCGGCGCCTTGAACTACGGCTACTCCCTGGTCGAGGGCTACGACTACCTGCTCGGCGTCGACGGTGACACCATCGCGGACAGCAAGGCGGTCGAGTACCTCGAGACCGAGGCCGTTTCCGACTCGCGCATCGGCGGCATCTCCGCGATCTACACGATCGACGACAAGCCCATCAAGGGGATGATCGCGCGGTTCCTGACTGCCGGTCAGCGCACGCAGTTCGCCGCGTTCAACCTGCAGAACCTTCTGCGCGGCCGCAACATGGCGGTGCTCGGCGGGCAGTTCTCGATCTTCTCCACGAACGCGCTGCGCGAGGCGATGAAGCAGAACCACCAGGTCACGCCGTGGGTCAAGGACTCCGAGGTCGAGGACTCGCTCCTGTCGCTGCAGATCAAGAGCGCCGGGTATCTCACCAAGATCAGCCCGTACGCGCGCGCCAACGTGGGGGGCATGACGACGCTGTCCGGCTATGACGCGCAGCAGGTCAAGTGGACCTACGGTGCCATCGAGCTCATGTGGCCGGGACAGCGCGGCGACACCAAGGGCCAGCCGTTCCACCCGAACCTGCGTCTGCGCTGGTTCGAGAACTTCGGGATGCTGACGAACCTCTTCGTGCGTGTGGCGTTCCTCACGCTGCTGGCCGGGTCGCTCTCGATCAACGCCTTCGTGTTCTCCCCGCTGTGGCTCATTCCGCCCGTCGTGGCGATGCTGCTCAACCTGCGCATCGCGCGGACGATGGCGTCGGTCGACCGCACCGATGTCCTCTTCGCCATCCTGTTCTTCCCGGCCGAGCTCTTCATGTGGATCCGCATCAGCCACTTCGTCCGCTCGTGGACCCGCTTCCTCTCGCGGAAGAAGGTCGACAACTGGGCGATGCAGGCCAAGGCCGAGCGCGGTGGCGGACTCGGCCACTGGACGCCGATGGTCGTCCTCATCGCGGTCGCCATCGCCCTCGCCGTGATCTGGGTGCTCGTCGGACCGATGGTGCAGTCCTCGATCCTGTGGATCGGGTGGCCGATCGTCGGTGTCGTCACCGTCCTCCAAACCCTCCTGATGTTCTCCAAGCTCGTCCGTCGTCACCACGGATACAAGGTCTGACCGCGACCCGAACGCGTCAGAGAAAAACGGATGCCTCGGCCCTGGGGAGGGTCGAGGCATCCGTTATGTCGGGCGGTCGTCAGGGGGCTGCCATCAGCTCCGACGTCAAGCGATATCCCACGCCGCGCACCGTCTCGATGTACCGAGGGTTGGCGGGGTTGTCGCCGAGCTTGCGGCGGAGATTCGTCATGTGCGCCTCGATCGCGCGCTTGTCGGCTTCGCCGACGAAGTAGCTCGTGACGTAGGACTCCCCGCGAAGGACCAGGGTGAGATCGGCCTTGCTGCGCACTCGCCGCTTGGACTCCATGAGCGTCGCGAGCAGATCGAACTCGGTGCGGGTCAGATCGAGCTCGAACCCGTCGACCAGCACGATGCGGCTGTCGGGATCGAGTTGGAGGTCGCGATGCACGATCCACTGGCCCCCGGTGGGAGTCAGCTCGCCGTGCGTGCGAGGGGCGAGTTCGGCGCCGCCGCGCGGAACGATGTCGTTGCCCGGTGCGGTGGCCCAGGGGTCCGGTCCCTGCGAGGACGGAACGACCACGGGGGAACTCGGGACGGGTGCCGCCGGGGCAATCGGGGGGCTGCTCTGCTCGGCGTGAGATGCCGGTTCCTGCACCGGCCGAGCGGGAGGGAAGGAGGGGCCGACGCTGTCCTGTCGCGGAGCGGTGACCGCAGGGGTCCCCGCGCGGGGCCGACGCAGGAGCGCCTCGATGCGGGCGCGCAGCTCGCGCGGGCGGAACGGCTTCACGACGTACTCGTCGGCACCCGCGCCCAGGCCGAGCACCACGTCAGCCTCTTCCTCGAGACCGGTGAGCATGATGATGTACGTATCGCTCTGCTGGCGGATCCGGCGGGCGGCCTCGAAGCCGTCGATTCCGGGCATGTTCACGTCGAGCGTCGTGATGAGGGGCTGGTAGGCGATGACCGCCCTGACCCCGTCGATCCCGTTGCCGACCGACACGGTGGAGAATCCGGCTGATTCCAGCACCTCGACCAAGAGGTGGCGGATGTCGGGGTCGTCCTCGACGATCACGGCCGTCTTCAGCATCTCTGTGCTGTCGCTCATCCCACCACTCTTCCGGCTTCGCACGCCTTCCGTGCCCACGTTCTCCCCCGAGCCGCGGCGGCCGCGGTGCGGCCGAGCCACATCTTTACATACTTCGCGACGCTGACGGTTCGTTGCGAGGCCGCGAGGGTCGGATCAGCGGCTCTCGCGGGTCAGCTCGACCGCGGCATCCGGCCACCAGGTTCCGGCAGCGGGCCCGCCGTTGCATTCGCCGTCGCTCTCGCCCGGCGGCTTGATCCACAGCGTCGTGTCGACCACGCCGTCGCCATACGCTCCGCTCGCCGCCCCCACGAGTCGGCCGCCGGGATTGCACCATTGCGCACCCGCCGGCCCGGCGCCGTTGCGGGAGGTGTCGATGACGGCGTGGGTTCCGCCGAGCAGGTCGGACAGTCGGTGGGCGTAGTCGAATTCGTTCGCAGTGTCCTGGTAGTTCGACACGTTCAGCGCGACGCCGCGAACCTCGTCGAGCAGCCCGGTGGAGCGGAGCAGCCCGGCCATCTCGTCGGCGGGATGCCACGCCGAGTGGCCGGCGTCGAGGTAGATCCACGTGTCGACGCCGCGGAGGTTCTCGACCGCGGTGCGGAGGTAGCGCGCTCGATCGTCCAACGATCCGCACGAGGGCGCGAGCGCGATGCTGTCGGGTTCCAGGATCACGATCTTGCGCACGTCGGGCGCGCTGCGCAAAGCGTCGCCGATCCGCTCGGTCCACTCGCGGTAGGCATCCGGGTCGAGCCCACCCGCCGAGTGATTGCCGCAGTCGCGGTCGGGGAGGCCGTAGACGGCGATGGAGACCGTGGCATCCTGTTCCCGGGCCTCTGCGGCGAGGTGGGCGACGCGATCCCACACCTCCTCGACGGGGTCGATCTCGGGAGTCAGCCAGTAGGTCGTCGGTTGAGCGGCCAGCCAGGCGGCGGCATCGTGCTCAGGGGATTCCGCCGGCGCCTGACCGGCGGCTTTCGCGGCCTTCGATTCGTCGGGGACCACGATGCGCGTATCCACCGCGGGCGGGCGCGCCGACACCGTGTGGAACAGATTGGTCACCAGCGAGCCCACCACCGCGATCCCGGCCAGAAGCGCGACGACGACCACCACGGCCCCGCCCACGAGGACCGGCCGTGGTATTCGACGCCGGCGGCCCGGGCGGTGCGCTCTCCCCACCCTCAGGACTTTAGCCGAGGGGCGCGGGGGAGGGGCCCAAGGGCGCGAGCCGAGCCCGGCTGACGGAATTGTGGACGGAATCCGAAAACTCGTCGGGCGGAGAATCGCTTTCCGCGGTGATTAGCCTCGCGGACCGGTTAGCCTCTGATCGTGGGGAAATTGGTTTACAACGCTCTCGGTCACTCCTTCGACGTCGAGGACCGGACGTTGGCCCACCTCCGACTCGTCTTCATGAACAAGCTGCGTCGCGGCGAGCCCTTCATGTTCCAGTTTCCCGTGGGCGACGGAAGTGGGACGCGCACCCTCTGGATCCATCCGTCCATCCCGCTGGTCTTCCACTTCTACGGCAGTCGTCCGCCGCAGGTGAATCGCCGATGGATCGACGAACTCATGCACGAGGCGAGTTCGCCGAACGGCCTCACGGTCGTGGCGGAACCGGATCCGGATGCCATGGAGGCAGCGTCGGCGTGAGCTGCGTCAGCGGCACTCGGCGTCGACGACCTCACGGACGCGATCGAGGAACTCGGCCAGTTGATCGGCGGCGCCCGGCGGGAGATCGAGCGCGAACTCCCGAATCCGGGCGGTGACGGGGTCGATGGCGTCGGCGTCCGTTCCGCGGTCGAAGGGCACGACGAACTTGCTCCGCCGATCGGCGGGGTTGGCGACGAAGCCGATGAGGCCCCCCGCTGCCAGGCGATCGAGCATGCCCGTGACCGAGGCGGTCGACACGGCGAGAGCCTGCGCGATCTCGGTCGGGGTGATCGTGCCGCCTTCGTCGGCACGTTCCAGGATCAAGCGCATCGCCGCGCGGGCGTTCTCGCTGGGTCCGCAGTCCGTTTGGCGTCGCCGGGCCAGTCGGGCCTCGGCGAGCCGCAGTCTCTCGACGGCGCGGGCGGCGACCGTGGAGGGGTCGTCTTCGGTCACGATCGTCATGGCTCTCCTGTCGGGTCCGGCCGCCCGATGCGTCAGTCTAGTTAGGCGAACGAGATTCCAGTGACCCTACGCATCTGCGGAGGCCACCCGTCCACGGAAAAGAAACTTGGCGCATGCCGGATATTTCTGCGTGATTCATTAGGTGATAGTTAGGCAACCTAGTAAAATAACTCGTACCGAACACTCCGGAAGGAGACGCTCATGGGCCTACTGTTCTACGGCTCTTCCGAGCGCCCGATCCGGATTCCGGACCGCGTACTCGCCCACGTCAAGGTCGTCATCGCCACGAAGCTCCGCCGCGGCGAGAGCTTCACGATGTCGTGGCGCCACCCCGACGACGAAGAGGGGGGACGCAGCACGATCTGGATCCAGCCCTCGATCCCGTTGCGCTTCGTCTTCGGCTCGATCGAACCCGAGATGCTCGACCCTGCGCTCCTGCAGTCGTTCGCGAACTCCGCGAACTCCTCCAGCGGGCTGACGATCGACATCGACGCGGACGCCTCCGCCGACGCGGCCCGTTCGTCCTCCCGTCCGGCGTGATCGGAGTCTCCGCTTCCGTCGGTCGAGTGATCGCACGTCAGCGTCGCCCCGCCGCGTGTCGATGAGCGATGAGCGACATCCATTCCAGGCCGGGGCACGGCGGGGCGGATCGTCCGCGCATCCGCTCCCACGCCTCGACGTAGATGCCTTCGAGCAGAGACCCGGCGGCGTCGGCGTCGCCCGTCAGCGTCAGCAGCACCGCGTACACGCGCGGTGATGTCTCGTCGTAGAACTCCACGAACGCGTCACAGTCGCCAGCGGCCGCGCGCGCGAGGAGGGCGTCCAGATCCGCTCCGCCGATCGCGGCGCGGGGACTGTCGGTGAGCGTCATGACACCTCCTCAATGGATGTCTACTGAGTCAAGCGGCCCGTGCGTCCCCCGTCCGGGGGTTGCGCTTCCCGGGCGCTTCGCGTAGCGCACCGGCAGGACCCGCACCGACGCCCGTGATCCGCCGCGTCAAGCCCGATCGCCTCCCTCGGGGGTGGCTCTACCGTGATGAACATGAGATCGCTCGTCCGATGGGGCTTGGCCCTCGCCATGACGTTCGCCGGTGTGGCGCACCTGACTTTCGCCCGTCGAGACTTCCAGGCGCAGGTGCCTGACGTGCTCGTCGAGCACGGTCCGCTCGACCGTGACGCGGTGGTGGTGGCATCCGGGGTGGTCGAGATCGCCTTCGGCGTCGCCCTCGTCGCCCTGCCCAGGGAGCGACGCCGGATCGGGGCGGCGCTGGCGGCCTTCTACGTGGCGATCTTCCCGGGCAATGTCGACCAGTGGCGCAAGAAGCGGTCGGCTTTCGGGCTCGACACCGACAACCGGCGCTTCGTGCGGCTCTTCTTCCAGCCGCTGCTCGTCGCCGCGGCGTGGTGGTCGACACGCTGACGCCGCGATGGCTTCCGTCGTCAGCCTCGAGGTCGTGTTCGACGCCGCCACCGATGCGGCGGTTCGCCGCGAGTGGGCGCTCCTCGCCGACGCCGGCCTGCCGAGCCAGGCGCAGCATACGGGCGCGAGCAACCGGCCGCACGTGACGCTGCTCGTTCGGAGCGCCCTGCCTCGGTTCCCGGCCGAGCGGGTCGAGGGGATGCTCCCCCTCCCGTTGACCCTCGGGGCCCCGGTTCTGTTCGGCACCGGCCGCACCAGGGTCGTCGCCCGCTCGGTGGTTCCCACCACCGCCCTCCTCGACCTCCACGGGGCCGTGCACGCGCTCGCCGGTTCCGGAGACGACGCTCCCCACACCCACCCGGGGGAGTGGACGCCGCACGTGACGCTGGCCCGGCGACTTCCGCTCGACCGCGTCGGCGACGCGCTCGCCGCGCTGGCGGACGGAGGGGGCGAGCCGCTGGCCGCTCACGCGCTCGGCATCCGTCGATGGGATGCCGCGACACGAACGGTCTCACGGATCGCCGGACGTGGCACGCTGGAACCGTGCTGACCGACGACGCCCTCACCTTTCTCTCCGAGTATCACCTCGCGACCCTCTCGACTCTCGGGCGCGCGGGACGCGTGCACGCCGTACCGGTCGGCTTCACCTACGAGGACGGCGTCGTGAGGATCATCGGTTCGCGGGGCACCCAGAAATTCCTGAACGCCGAGCGTTCCGGCCGTGCGTCGATCTGCTCGGTCGACGGGGGTCGGTGGATCAGCTTCGAGGGGCCCGCGCGCGTCACCGCCGACCCCGCGGCGGTCGCCCGCGCCGTCGACCTGTATGCCGCACGCTACCGGCAGCCCCGCGTGAACCCCGAACGGGTCGTCCTGGAATTGACGGTGGAGCGCGTGCTGGGATCGGCCCCGTTCCGCGCCTGAGCGGCGTACCCTCGAAGCATGACCTCCCTTCCCTCCGCGATGCCCCACGGGCGTGAGGGGGTCGTCGGCGCATTCTCCGCCGACGGCAGAGGCGCGATCGGATCCGTGAACCCCGCCGCCTGAGCGGCCTCGCGCGACAGCGATGTCGCGCGCCCACGCCCGTGCTCGACCCTCTCCTCGGCGCGGCATCCTCCGTTCGCCCGCGCGTCGACGCGGGCGTCCTCCGACCGGAACGCCTCCGGTCCATCGATGGGACCCTCATGATCGCCCTCACCGAATCCACCGTCCGATCCAGCTTCGTCAATGTCTCCCTGCGCGAGCGCAGGGCGATCGTCGTCCCCGCGGATCTCGCCGAACGCGAGTGGGAACGTCTCGACTACCTCGGCTGGCGCGATCCGAAGTCACCGCTCCTGGCCTTCATCGTCGCCGACATCGACGGCACTCCCGTCGGTCTGCAACTGCGGCAGGCCGAGCAGCCCACGCGCACCCGCCCGCAGTGCTCGTGGTGCTCCGACGTGACGTTGCCGAATGACGTGGTGTTCTTCGCGGCACGCCGGACCGGGAGCGCCGGGAAGGCGGGCAACACGGTGGGAACCCTGTTGTGCGCCGGCTTCCAGTGCTCCGCCAACGTGCGCCGCCTCGATCCGCCGGCCTACCTCGGACACGACGTGCGCGCAGCCCGGGATCGGCGGGTAGAGGCGCTCCGTGCGCACGTCGACGGGTTCTTCCGCGACCTGATGACCGCCTGAGGAGGCGAGCCCGGCCCCGGCCGCGGCCATCCTGGCGGACGAGCGCGCTCACCCGATGGCCGTGGCCTGGGATACTCGACGCGATGAACCGCACCCTCGCCGCCGCGATCGCGGGCGTCGTGTGCGCCGTGGCGCTGGCGGGGTGCGTGTCCGAACCCTCCCCGGCGGCCCCGGAACCCTCCTCGGTGCTGCCCGCCGCGCCGTGCGCGCCCGGTGCCGTCGGGGTGGGCGAGGGCGCCGACGCGCTGCAGGCCGCCCTCGACCGGGCCGTTCCGGGCGACGTGCTGCAGTTGGCTCCCGCGGTGTATCGCGGACGCTTCCACGCCACAGCGGTCGCGACGGACGAGGCGCCGATCGTGCTGTGCGGATCCGGTGGGACCGTGCTCGACGGCGGAGGGATGCAGGACGGATACGTCCTGCACCTCGAGGGGGCGGCGTACTGGGACGTCCGGGATCTCGCGGTGCGCGGCGGTCAGAAGGGAGTGGTTCTGGATGCCACGATCCACTCGACCCTGAGCGCGATCACGATCTCGGACGTCGGGCAGGAGGGGCTGCACTTGCGGGCGGGCAGCTCCGACAACACCGTGCGCTCCGTCACGGTCGAGCGCACGGGCCGGGTGGACCCCGAGTTCGGGGAGGGGGTGTACGTCGGCTCCGCCGAGTCGAACTGGTGTCGCTACGCCGCGTGCGAACCCGACCGCAGCGACCGGAACTCCTTCGTCGACCTCGTCGTGCAAGACACGACGGCGGAGGCACTCGACGCGAAGGAAGGCACGACGGGCGGGGTGGTCCGAGATTCCGCGTTGTCCACGGGTCCCGCGTCGGTCGTGGACAGCGCCGTCGATCTGAAGGGCACCGACTGGCGCCTGGAGGGCAACACCATCACCGGACCCGTGGATGCCGTCAGCATCCACGTCATCCTGCCGCCGTGGGGAGCCGGCAACATCGTGGCCGGGAACGTGCTGCGTCCGGGCGCCGGAGGCGTCGGGATCGCCGTCGTGGGTGCCGCGCGTACCGCGGGGAACACCGTCGCGTGCGACAACGCCGTCGAATCGGGCGTGTCCCTCGCCGACGACGTGTGCGCGTAACACGGACGCGGTAATGTGCACTGTCTCCCCCGGCTGAAATTCGCCATTTCGCCGCGGTAGGGAGAACACGTGGGCCAGGGGTCATTCGGAGAGCAGCTGATGTGGCTGCTCCCGTTCGGGTATCTCGGCATCGTCTCGTGGGGCTTCTGGATCGTCCGCAAAGTGCTCGCCGCGACGTCGCGACCCGTCCGCAACGACTTCCGCACCACGACGACCGTCGTCGTCCCGTCGTTCCACGAAGATCCCGACGTGCTGTTGCGGTGTCTGCAGACGTGGGTGCGGCAGGGCCCCTCGCGGATCATCATCGTCCTCGACGTCGCCGACACCGAGGCGCAGCGGCGCATCGAGGCCTTCGGCATCCCGTCCGTCGACGTGGTGATGTTCCAGCACCGCGGGAAGCGCTCGGCGCTCGGTGTCGGCATCCGGATGGTCGACACCGAGCTGATCGTCTTCGTCGACTCCGACACCGCGTGGGAGGACGGCATGCTGGACGCCGTCCAGATGCCCTTCATCGATCCCGCGGTGGGGGCGGTCAGCACGCGGCAGAACGTCTATCTGCCGAAGTCGAGCGTGTGGCGCCGCGTCGCGGACTGGATCATCGATCTCCGGTACACCGACTACGCCCCGGCGATGGGGCGTTTCGGTGGCATCATCTGCGCCTCCGGGCGAACGGCGGCCTATCGGCGCTCGGTCATCCAGCCGAGGGTGGAGGACCTGGAGCACGAGATCTTCTTCGGCAAGGAGTGCGTCGCCGGTGACGACGGACGCATGACGTGGCTCGTCCTCTCCCAGGGTTTCCGGGTCGCTCACCAGGACAGCGCGCGCGCGCTGTCGATGTTCCCGGGGACGTTCCGGGCGTTCGTCAAGCAGCGCGTGCGGTGGAGCCGCAACTCGTTCCGCTGCTACCTCACCGCCATCCGGCACGGGTGGGTGTTCAAGGTTCCGCTTATCTCGCAGATCACCATGATGCAGATCCTGCTGACCCCGTTCACGATGTTCGTGGCCCTGGCCTACGTCGTGTTGTCGGTCCGCGCGGAACACCCCCTGCTCGGCCTGGGGCTGGCGATCGTGTGGTTGTTCGTGGGCCGGGGCATCCGGGGAATGGCGCATCTGTGGCGCCGGCCGGAGGACATCGTGCTGCTTCCGCTGGTGACCGTGATCATCATCTTCGTCGCGCTGCCCATCAAGGTCTACGCGCTCTTCACGATGAACAAGCAGGGGTGGCTCACCCGGTCCGCCGACAGTCAGGGGGGCGAGGGGCAGTCCGAGGCGAGCCTGGGCGGTGAGGGCCAATCGGCCGCGAGCGTCGGTCTGTCGTCCGTCTCGGCGGAGCCCTCTCGTGGCTGACGACGGCGGCCTGACCGCGGTCGAGCGCGGTGACACCCACCCCGCTCTCCGCGGCGTGGCCCGGGTGATCATCGTGATCGCGGTCGTGGTGCTGGTCGTGGGCGTCGTGCTGGTGGGCAATTTCGTCCACGCGGGCTCGTTCCTTCCCTGGCTGCGCGACGATGCATCGACCGGTCCGGTCGTGGCGGGGGCTCCGACC
>NZ_RBZY01000039.1 GCF_004022425.1 Microbacterium enclense
CCGCGTGAGGGGTCAATATCTGTCGCTTCGGGCACCGGAAGCGACAGACATTGACCCCTCACGCCCGTGGTTGCCGGGGAGGGACGCGGGACGACTCAGGCGCGGGCGGCCTCCGACAGCCGGCGAGCGGCGGCGAGGGCCTGGTCGAGGTCGGCCTTCAGGTCGGCGATGTTCTCCAGACCCACCGACAGGCGCACGAGACCCGGGGTGACACCCGAGGTGAGCTGCTGCTCGGGGGTCAGCTGCGAGTGGGTGGTCGAGGCGGGGTGGATGACGAGCGAGCGCACGTCGCCGATGTTGGCGAGGTGGCTGAAGAGGGTCAGCGAGTTGACGAACTCGCGTCCGGCTTCCACGCCGCCCTTCAGCTCGAACGACAGCACCGCGCCGACGCCCTTGGGCGCGTAGTTGTTGGCGGCGGCGTACCAGGGCGACGTCGGCAGACCGGAGTAGTTCACGCTCGCGACGTCGTCGTGCGCCTCGAGCCACTCGGCGATCTCCTGCGCGTTCTGCACGTGGCGCTCGATGCGCAGCGACAGCGTCTCGAGACCCTGGATGAGCAGCCACGCGCTGTTCGGCGAGATCGCGGCACCGAGGTCGCGGAGCAGCTGCACACGCGCCTTGATGATGTACGCCAGGCCGTCGCCGACCGCGGTCGTGTACGAGGCGCCGTGGTAGGACGGGTCGGGCTCGGTGAGGCCGGGGAACTTCTCCACGTTCTCGGACCACGCGAACGTGCCGCCGTCGACGATGACGCCGCCGATGGTCGTGCCGTGTCCGCCGATGAACTTCGTCGCCGAGTGGATGACGATGTCGGCACCGTGCTCGAAGGGACGGATGAGGTACGGCGTCGCGATGGTGTTGTCGACGATGAGGGGCACGCCGCTCTCGTGCGCGACGTCGGCCACCGTGCGGATGTCGAGCACGTTGATCTTCGGGTTGCCGATGGTCTCGGCGAAGAAGAGCTTCGTGTTCGGGCGGACGGCCGCGCGCCACGCCTCTGGGTCGTCCTGGTTCTCGACGAAGGTCGTCTCGATGCCGAGCTTGGCGAGGGTGTACTTGAAGAGGTTGTACGTGCCGCCGTAGATCGAGCTCGACGAGACGATGTGGTCGCCGGCCTGCGCGATGTTCAGCACCGCGAACGTCTCCGCCGCCTGGCCGCTCGCGACCAGGAGGGCGCCCGTGCCCCCCTCCAGCGCGGCGATGCGCTGCTCGACGACGTCCTGGGTGGGATTCTGGATGCGGGTGTAGATGTTGCCGAACTCCGCCAGCGCGAAGAGGTTCGCGGCGTGGTCGGCGTTGTCGAACACGTACGACGTCGTCTGGTAGATCGGAGTGGCGCGGGCCTTGGTCACCGGGTCGGGCTGGGCGCCGGTGTGGATCTGCTTGGTCTCGAAACGCCAGTTCTCGGATGCGGACACGGCTGCTCCTCACGGTCTGGGGGGTCGCGACGGATGCCACGGCCATCAGCGAGCGTAGGGACCTGTCGCCGCGCGGACAACAGCCCGGACATGCGCCGTAACCTGCGCCCGCTCCGGTGTCGGCAGTCGCCGGTAGCGTGGATGCCATGACGAGACGTGCAGTGGTGACCGGGGCGAGCTCGGGTATCGGCGAGGCGACGGCGCGCGAGCTGCGCGCCCGCGGGTGGGACGTGGTGGGCGTGGCCCGCCGGGCGGAGCGGCTGACCGCCCTCGAGGCCGAGACCGGCGTGGTCGCGCACGTCGCCGACCTCACCGATGCCGACGCGGTCGCCACCCTCTCCGCGTGGCTGGAGGAGACCGGCGGCGTCGACGCCCTCGCGCATGTCGCCGGCGGCGCGCGCGGCACCGATCGCGTCGAGGACGGCGATCCCGACGACTGGCGCTGGATGTTCGAGGCGAACGTCCTGTCGTCGCAGCGACTCGTGGCATCCCTTCTCCCGCTCCTCCGACGCGCGGCCGAGCGCGCCGGTCACGCCGACCTGCTTTTCGTCACCTCGACCGCCGCGCAGAGGGCGTACCCGGGCGGGGCGGGCTACAACGCCGCCAAGGCGGGGGAGTCGATGCTCGTGGCGGCTCTCCGGCAGGAGCTGAACGGTGAGCCGCTGCGGGTGATCGAGATCGCTCCCGGCATGGTGCGGACCGAGGAGTTCACGCTGAACCGTCTCGGCGGCGACCAGGAGGGGGCCGACAAGCTCTACGAGGGCGTCGAGGCCCCGCTTCTGGCGGAAGACGTGGCCGACGTCATCGCGTACGCGGTGAACGCCCCCGGCCACGTCAATCTCGACCTGGTGACCGTGCGCCCCGTGGCACAGTCCGCGCAGCACCTGCTCGCGCGGGGGCCGCTGCGCGTCCGCGACGCGCGCGACTGAGCGGGCCTCAGGCGACGTCGCCGCGGGCGGCACCGGCCGCGGCCTCCGCCTCGGCGGTGTCGGCGAACGCGACCTTCGGCACGAACAGCAGCAGAACCGCCGCCAGGAAGCCGCCCGCCGCGCAGATCGACCACACCGTGATGTAGCCGGCGAGCGGCGCGGCCGTCGCGGCGACCGCCGCACCCGCACCACCGGCGAGGACGACGCCGAACACCGCGGACGACATCGTGCCGCCGATGGTCTTGGTCGTGTTCGTGAGAGCGGATGCCACGCCCGTCTGCCCGCGCGGGGCGGCGGCCGCGGCGGCCGCCGGCATCGCGGCCACGAGGGCGCCCGAGCCCAGCCCGGCGATCGCGAGACAGAGCAGCACCTCCCACAGCTCGGTGTGGAGCTGGACGAGGAGCAGATACCCGATGCCGACGAGGGTCGCCGCCCCGATCAGCACGGCTCGGGGGCTCGCCCGGCGCGACGTCACCGCGAACAGCACCGCGCCCACGATGAGCGAGACGAGATACACGCCGATGACGTTCGAGCGGTCGGTGGCATCCAATCCGAGGCCGTAGCCGAGCGAGCGGTCCGTGCCGGCGTAGGTCGCGAGCGGCCCCTGCGCGCCGAGGAGGCTGATGCCGACGAGGAACGACGTGACCTGAACGGGCCACATCTCCGGCCTGCGCAGCACGCGGATGTCGACGGCGGGGTCGGGGCGTCGCAGCTCGAACCGCGCGAAGAACACCAGGAGCCCCACCCCGAGCACGAGCAGGGAGACGATGACGGCGGGCCCGGGTCCCGCGGGAAGACGCACGAACGACAGTGCGCCGGTGAGACACAGCAGCGCCGCGGCGAGAAGGACGAACCCGCCGATGTCGAGACTTCTGGCCCCCGGTATCCGTTCCGACTCCGGCACCCCCAGCCAGATCACGAGACAGACGAGCGTGACGGCGATCGCGGGGATCATCAGCGACAGGCGGAGATCGCCGCCCGTCACCGCGAAGAACCGCCCGGCGGCGAGCGCACCGAGGATCGCGCCGGCCTGGAGACCGACGACGAGGAGGCCCGCGGCCCGGCGGGTCTGCGAGACGCCGCGGCTCTGCCGGCGTCCGCGATCGAAGATGAGCGCGATCTCGAGCGGCAGCCAGACCACGTAGAAGCCCTGCAGAGCCCACGCGATCAGGAACGTCGGGAACGTGTCGGCGAACACCAGCCACCAGCTCGCCGCCGCTGTCGCGAGAGCGGAGGCGAGCAGGATGCGCTTGTGCCCGAACATGTCGCCGAGCTTGGCAAGCACCGGCAGCACGAGGGCCGAGAGCAGGAGCTGCGCCGCCTCGAACCAGTTGACGTCGGCATCCCGGATGCCCAGGTGCACGACGATGTCGGGGAGCAGCGGCACGTAGTACCCCTGCAGGATGCCGCTGGCGATCTCGACCAGCACGAACCAGCCGATGAGTCCCGCGGTCACCCCGAGTGCGGACCCGCGCACCCGGCCGACCGCGCCGGAGACGCGTGACATGGCGCGAGGCTAGCACCGCGGCAGCCGGTGTTCGGGGTGTACGACAAAAGCCCCTGCCCGGAAAGAGGGCCGTGCACTATTCCGCGGCAGGCGCGGACTGGAAAGA
The DNA here is from genome assembly GCF_004022425.1 of Microbacterium enclense. GTDB lineage: Bacteria > Actinomycetota > Actinomycetes > Actinomycetales > Microbacteriaceae > Microbacterium > Microbacterium enclense_A. The sequence goes on from NZ_RBZY01000039.1 coordinate 3,961, forward strand.
GTTGGCGCCGTGGGCGGCGAGTTCGCGCAGTGCGGCCTGAGCGTCTCCACTCTCCACGAGCTCGAGCAGATGACGGTGGCGTGCGACGTGCTCCTCGAGGCCCTCGAAGAATCGCTCGCGCGTGATCAGGTTACGGGACATGCACAGGAGGATCTGCTGCTGCACCGACGCGTAGATGTCCTCGAGTCGTCGGTTCCCCGCGATGCGGATGAGGGCGGAATGGAACGCGTATCCCGCGCGCACGAGGTTGCCGCGGTCCTGTTCCCGGGCACATCGCTCCATATCGTCGAGGGCGAGTCGGGCCGGCTCCAGCCGGGAGTCGTCTGAGACGGGGATGCCGGTTTCGAATGCGAGCCGCTCGAGGGCGGCGCGGATGGCGAGGATCTCACGCACGTCCTGATCTGTGAGGGTCTTCACGATGGCCCCGCGGCGCGGCATCCGCTCGATGATGCCCTCGTTCTCGAGCAGCCGGAGGGCCTCGCGCAGAGGCGGGCGACTGATGTCGAGTTCTTCGGTGAGACGCTCTTCGATCAGCCGGTCCCCGGGGGCCAGGTCTCCCGCCAGGATCATGTTCCGCACCGCGTCCGCGGCCATGGCGACCAGGCTGGGGGCGTCGATCCGTGTACTTCGCGAGGTCGCCGCGGCTCCGCTGATCGCGCCGGACGTCGACGTCGACAGCGTTCCGGTGGCTGCTCCGCGCGGCCTCGTGCCATCAGTGACCATGATGTGTGCCCCCCTCGGGATGCGCCTTGGAACGAATTTCCACGAGACCCTTGTTTCTTACGTCTGTCATATTGTAGACAATAAACACAAACGGGCACGGCGTCTATGCCGGCTCCCCCTCTCTGTACCACCTCGATGATGAGAAGGACAACGATGAGCGCACCACCGACGGTCGGCTTCGTGGGTCTCGGCAACCTCGGCCTGGCAATGGCCACGCGCCTCGTGCACCGCGGGTTCGCGGTCGTCGCGACGGATCTTTCCGCGCACCGGTCTCGCCGGATCACGGAAGAAGGCGGAACGGCCGCGTCCGTGGCGGATGTCCTCGCCTGCGAGACCGTCTGCGTTGCGACGCCCGACGACCGTGCGGTCCTTGCGATGCTCGATGACGGGACTCTCGGACCGGGCGCCGGCGTCCGCCGCCTTCTGTTGCACAGTACGGTCCTTCCTACCGCCGCCCGTGCCCTTGCTGACCGCCTGACGCCCCTCGGGATCTCGCTCCTCGAGGTGCCGGTCAGCGGTGGCCCGTCCGCCGCTCATGCGGGGGAACTCGCGCTGTTCCTCGGCGGCGAGGACGACCACCTCGACGCCGCGAGCGAGGTGCTGGATGCGCTCGGTTCCCGTCAGTTCCGTCTCGGTCCGATCGGGGCGGGGTCCGCGGTGAAGCTCGTCAACCAGCTCACGATGCTCGCGGCCGTGGACGCGCTGCACGAGGGTCTCGCCCTCACGCGGATCTTCGAGGTGCCCGCGAATGCCGCTCTGGAGGCGCTCGCCGCCGCGACCGGCGATACCTGGGTCGGACGCAACTGGGGCTTCTTCGACGCCATCGTCGCCGACTACGACGAAAGCGGGACCGCGGAAGACGAGCGTCCGTGGCGAAAGGATCTCACGGAGTTCATGGACGCGAGTCGTGCCGTTTCGTTGCCGAGTCCTCTCGCCGAACATCTGCGAGGGTCTGTCGGTGCGCGCATCGAAGAGGACGCGCGAGCCAATCGGAAGGGACATGCGGCATGACGCTGACCACCCCTTCCGCCACCCGGCTGGACGTCGAGGCGCCCCGCCCGCCACGCGGCACGACCGGGCGCAGGAAGAGTCGCGGCATGGTGGCGTTCGTCTTCCTCGCCCCGTGGCTGATCGGTCTCTTCGGGCTGACCCTCGGACCCATGCTCTATTCGCTTTACCTAAGTTTCACCGACTACAACCTGCTCGCTCCTGTCGCGAATTGGGTCGGCCTCGACAACTACATCCGCATCTTCACCTCGGACAGTCGGGCGATCGCCTCGATGGTCGTCACCGCCGTCTATGTGCTTGTCGCCGTGCCGCTCATTCTGATCGCCTCGATGCTCGTCGCGCTACTGCTGAACTCGAAGATCGGCTTCCTCACCGGCTACCGTGCGCTGTTCTACCTGCCGTCGTTGCTGGGGGCGTCGGTGGCGGTGGCTGCGCTGTGGCGCGTCATCTGGGGCGCCGACGGGATCATCAATCAGGTGCTGCTCTTCTTCGGGATCGAGCACTTGAGCTGGGTCGGCAGTCCCGACACCGCGCTCATGACGATCATCGTGCTCGCGATCTGGGCTTTCGGATCGACCATGATCATCTTCCTCGCCGGCCTGCGACAGGTTCCCGGCGAGCTCCATGAAGCGGCGAAGGTGGACGGAGCCGGAGCGATCCGCCGATTCTTCTCGGTCACCCTGCCGATGATGACGCCCATCGTCTTCTTCAACACGCTGATGGTCACCATCAACGCCTTCCAGGCGTTCACGCCCGCGTACGTCATCAGCGGCGGCACGGGTGGACCGTCCGACTCGACGCTGTTTTACACCCTCTACCTCTACCAGCAGGGCTTCGGCCAGTTGAACATGGGCTACGCATCGGCGCTGGCCTGGGTGCTCGTCATCATCCTCGGCGTGTTCACCGCGGTGTTCTTCTGGAGCTCGAAGTACTGGGTCCACTACGGAGACAAGTGACCACGCCATGACCACCGAAGCAATCGTCACCCGTCCCACGCCCGGGTCGAGCCGTCGCCCGCGGCGCGGGAGCGGCATCTACCCCACGAAGCCCGTGAAGAACCGCCTTCTTCGAGTCCTCATCAAACACGCGGTGCTGGCGTCGTTCCTGTTCGCGATCCTCTATCCACTGCTGTGGATGGTGTTCGCCTCGCTCCGCCCGAGCAACGAGGTCTTCACCACGATCGGCCTCTTCGGCAGCAGCTTCACCCTCGACAACTACGTCCAGGGATGGAGCGGTGGACAGGTCAACTTCTCGCAGTACTTCATCAATTCCACGATCGTGACCGTGTTGACCATCGTCGGCACGCTCTTCGCCTGTTCGTTGGCGGCGTACGCATTCGCCCGGCTCGAGTTCCCATTCCGCCGCACGTTGTTCGCCATCATGCTCGCAACGATGCTGCTGCCGACACACGTGACCCTCGTGCCGCAGTACATCTTGTTCAACAACCTCGGGTGGATCAACACCTACCTGCCGCTCGTCGTTCCGCACTGGTTGGGCGTCGAGGCTTTCTACATCTTCCTGATGGTGCAGTTCATCCGCGGTCTTCCCCGTGAGCTCGATGAGTCGGCACGACTGGACGGGTGCGGTCACTTCCGCATCTTCGGTCGGATCATCATGCCGTTGGCGCTGCCCGCGATCGGAACGACGGCGATGTTCGTCTTCATCTCGAGCTGGAACAACTTTCTCGGCCCGTTGCTCTACCTCAATCGCGACAGCCTCAAGACGGTGCCGCTGGGGCTCAGCAACTTCCTCGACTCGACCGGCGCCAGCACTTATGGCCCGCTGTTCGCCATGGCGACCCTGTCACTCGTGCCCATCGTCGCCTTCTTCATCGTCTCGCAGAGGCTGCTGATCGAGGGCATCGCCACCACCGGACTCAAGTAGGCCCACGCGGGCCATAGAAACCCGCGTCGAACACCCCGCACCCGCTTCACCCCCGCAGCGCTCTTCGTGCTGCCCACACAGATAAAGGAACGCATCCCATGATGAGGAAGAACAGCATCGTCGCTGGCGCCGTCCTCAGCGCCGCGACACTCACGCTCACCGCCTGCACCGGCAGCGGCGGAGGTGCCCCGAACGCGGACGGCGCTGACGGTCAGGGCGACGTCACGGGCGAGATCGCCATCTCGTGGTGGGGCGGCGACAGCCGCAACCAGAAGACCAACGCGGTGATCGACATGTTCGAGCAGGCGAACGAGGGCGTCTCCACTGATCGGCAGGCGGGGGAGTTCTCGGGCTACTTCGACAAGCTCAACGTGCAGGCGTCCAGCCGCTCCATGCCGTGCGCGATGCAGTTGCAGGGCCGCCAGGTCAACGACTACACCAAGAACAACCTGCTCCTCCCGCTCGACCCCATGATCGAGTCCGGCGCCATCAACGTCGACGACATCCCGGAAGCGGTGCTCGACACCGGCCGGGGCACAGACGGCAACCTCTACTTCCTGCCGTACGGCGCCGCCTACGACGCCATCGGAGTGAACCTCACCCTCGCCGAGCAGGCCGGCGTGGAGGTGCTTCCCGACACCGAGGGCGGGTACACGTGGGAGGAGTACACCCAGTGGTTGGCCGACGCGGCCCAGACCCTGCCGGAAGGCACCAAAGCGATCAGCTCGAACGGCGGCCGACCCAACTTCTTCATCGGCTACACCCTCGCCAACGGGCTGAACCTCTTCGGTGAGGACGGCAAGCTCGGCTTCACCGAGGCCGACCTCATCGAGTACTGGACGATGTGGGAAGACCTGCGTCAGAGTGGTGTCACCGAGACGCGCGAGCGCACGGCCGAGGAGCCGACGGCCACCGACCAGAGCTACTTCGCCAGCGGGCAGTTGCTCACCGACACGCTGCCGGGCAACGCGCTGACGCCGGCCTCCGTGACTCTGGCCGGTCGCGGCGACGCGGTGATCAACACCTACCCGTACCCGGGCGGGAGTGCAGGCATGGGTAACGCCCTCTATCCGTCCGGCTTCGCCATCCCGGTCACCTGCGACAACGTCCCTACGGCGGCAGCGTTCATCGACTTCTTCACGAACGACCTGGACGCGGGCATGACGTTCGCGGCCGACAACGGCGCTCCGACCAACTCGGCGGTCCTCGACGCGTTGATCGCCGACCAGTCGCTCCCCGCGACGAAGAAGCACGAGTTGGAGCTGTTCCAGGAGATCGTCGCCGGCGATCCCACCTCGATCGTCTTCCCTCCCGGCTACCAGGCGACCTTCGAGGCGTCGTTCAAGCGGGCCTACGAGGACATCTCCTTCGAGCGCCGATCCATCGAAGAGGCCGTCGCGACCTTCTTCGATGAGGCCAACTCGTCGCTCGGCCAGTGAATCGACCCGTCACGTGACGAAGGAAGGCCCTGCCATGTCAGACACCCGCCACTCCGCCGACGGTTCCCCGCGGGCAGCGCTTCGCGGCATCCGTGTCCTCGACCTCACCCAGGTGATGTCCGGTCCGTTCTGCACGATGGTCCTCGCGGACCTCGGAGCCGACGTCATCAAGATCGAGAACCCCGAGAAGGGTGATCAGACACGGGCGTCCTGGGGGTACTCCGTCATCGGGGATGACAGCAGGGCCTTCCTCTCGCTCAACCGCAACAAGCGCAGTGTCGGGCTCGATCTGAAGGATGCCGCGGGCCTCGACGCGTTCTTCGCTCTCGTCCGCACCGCGGATGTCGTCATCGAGAACTTCCGTCCGGGAGTCGCCGCCCGGCTCGGCATCGACTACGCATCCGTGCGGGCGGTGAACCCGCGGATCATTTACGCGAGCATCTCCGGCTTCGGGCAGACCGGTCCGTACTCGCAATTTCCGGGGTACGACCTCATCGCGCAGGCGATGACGGGCGTGATGAGCGTGATGGGGGAGGAGGGTGGCGCGCCGATGAAGTCCGCGATCCCCATCGCCGACCTCGGCGCCGGCATGTTCTGCACCATCGGAATCCTCGGGGCCGTCATCGCGCGCGGCGACGAGGGGGAGGGTCAGTACCTGGAGACGTCGCTTTTCGAGTCTGCTCTGGCGATGTCGGTGTGGGAATCGACCGAGTACTGGTCGACCGGCGAGCCGCCGAAGCCCCTCGGGTCCGCCAATCGCATGTCCGCGCCCTATCAGGCGTTGCGGACCTCGGACGGCTACCTCACCATCGGCGCGAACAACGAGAAGCTGTGGCGACTGCTTTGCGGGGCTCTCGCCGCTGACGATCTGGTCGCCGACCCCCGGTTCGAGGACAACAACCGTCGGCTCGACAACCGCGAGGAGCTCGCGGTCGAACTCGAGCGGCGCCTGGCCGGACGCACCACCGACGACTGGGTCGACATGCTCCTCGCCGCCGGCGTCCCTGCCGGCCCTATCCGCGACTACCGCCAGGTGCTCGCGGAAGATCCGCACGTGTCGGCGCGCGAGATGGTGACCTCGTTCGACCATCCCATCGAGGGACTCACCAAGGTGCTCGCCTCGCCGCTCAAGCTCAGCGGGACTCCCGTGCAGGTGCGTACTCCGCCGCCGCTGCTGGGCCAGCATACCGACGAGGTGCTCGACGAGGTCCGCGCCCTGATGCATGGCCCGGGTGTCGCGTGATCGAGGCGACGACGACGTCCGTCGGCGTCCACGCGCGCACCGACGAGGGGGTCCTCGTGCTCGAGCTGGCGCACCCCGGCAAACGCAACGCCCTCACCTGGACGATGTACGAACAGCTGGCGCGGCACCTGTCCGAGGCCGCCGCGCGCACGGACCTGGTCGCGGTCGTCCTCACGGGAGCCGGCGAGGACGGCTTCGCGGCGGGTACCGACATCGGCTCGTTGACGGACCTGCGCTCCGGTCAGGATGGTCTCGACTACGAGCGCCGCGTGGGCGCCGTGCTCGACGCCATCCGCGCCCTGCCCGTTCCGACGATCGCCGCGGTGCGCGGGCCGGCGGTGGGTGCGGGGCTCGCCATCGCGGCGACGTGCGACGTCGTCGTCGCCGAGCGCGGTGCCGTCTTCGGTGCCCCGATCGCCCGTACTGTCGGCAACTGCCTGCCCGCCGCGGTCGTCGCACGGGTGGCGTCCCGCATGGGGGTCGCCCGCGCCACCGGCATGCTGCTGACCGCGGCGCTGATCCCCGCCGAGGAGCTGGTGGCGAGCGGTTTCGTCTTCCGCCTCGCCGAGGAGGGGGAGCTCGACGCCACCCTTGCTCACCTGCTCACCGGACTCCGGCGCTCGGCACCCCTGACGCTTCGGGCCCTGACGGCGACGACGCGCCGAGTCGAGAGCGCTCTTCCCGTGCCCGACAACGACGACCTGCTCCTCCTCGCCTACGGCAGCGCCGATTTCCAGGAGGGCGTTCGCGCCTTCCTCCGCAAAGAACGACCCGAGTGGAAAGGACGATGACCGTGCCCGTCATCGACGCACACCAGCACTACTGGAAGATCGCCGCGCAGGATCAGCCGTGGCGGGAATCGCACCACGGTGCGATCGCCCAGGATTTCGAGCCCGCGGATCTCGCCCCCCTCCTCGCGGCGGCCGGTATCGACGGCACGGTCGTCATGCAGTCGGTCGACGAGCCGGAGGAGAACGACAGACTCGCGGCCTACGCCACGGACGACACCGTGCTCGGCATCGTCAGCTGGCTCCCGGTGAAGGACCCGGCGGCGGCGAGCGCGGAACTCGACCGGCGGGAGCTGCCGAAGCACGTCGGAGTGCGGTGCCTCGTCGCCGACGACCCGATGCACTGGCTGGCATCCCGAGACATCCGCGCCCTGTTCGCAGACATCGCGAGGCGGGGCCTGGCATGGGACGTCGTGCCCATCACGGACGCGCAGATCCGCAACGTCACCGCGCTCGCCGAGGCCGTCCCCGATCTTCGGATCGTCGTCGACCACCTCGGCCGCCCCCCGATCGACTCGGGGGGATGGGAACCCTGGGCTGGGAACGTCGCGCGTCTCGCAGGAAATCCCAACGTGAGCGTCAAGGTGTCCATCGGCATCAACGTCCTCAGTGCGTGGGCGGCCTGGGATGCGTCTGGCGTCGAACCGTTCGTCGATCATGTCGCCGACCTGTACGGGGCCGACCGGCTCTTGGCCGCGAGCAACTGGCCGGTGGTGCTGCTGCGGACGGACTACGCCACGGCGTGGCACGACCTTCGGGGGATGCTCTTCGCGCGCTTCGACGACCCGGCCGAACGGGCCGCCGTTCTCGGAGGCGCAGCGGTGCGGGTCTATGGCCTCGACCGGTTCGTCCCCGCCGGCCCCGTCGTCGGCTGACCCCCCACCCGTCGTCGGCATCGACCGACGCGACCGACCCCGGCCGACCGGCCGGTGATGAGGAGAAGAAGGAACATGACCACCGCAACGAACACGACCGCCCAAGCGGACCTTCCCGAGAAGGCCGACCCCTCCGACCTCGCGAGTCTCTACAAGCACCTCCGGGTCTGCGACGTGGTCGACGCGCTCGACGGCATCGGCTACTTCGGTATCGGCCTCATGGACAAAGAGGTCCGTCCTCTGTGGCTCGGCATGCGCTTCTGGGGTGAGGCGGCAACCATCCGGTGTGTCCCATCCAACCGCCCGATGTGGAAGCTCGACACGACGGACGACATCGTCGCCGCCCACGGCCGCTGGTTCAGCGAGGTGGCGCACCCCAAGCTGCCCGCGGACCTCCCCGCCGGGCACGTCATCGTGATGGACGCCGGCGGCGGACCCGAGGTGGGTTTCTGGGGCTCTGAAAACGCCATGGCCGTGGTGCGCGCCGGAGCGGTGGGCATCATCACCGACGGATACTGCCGCGATACGGCCGAAGTCGCCGCGCAGAAGAGCCCTGTTGTCGCACGACACCGAGGACGCACCATCATCCCCGGCCGCATCATGGCCGTCGAGACGCAGACGACCATCGCCTGCGGTGGTGTTCAGGTGAACCCCGGCGACATCGTCGGGGCCGACGACGACGGTGTCGTCGTGGTGCCTCGTCACGTCGCCGAAGAGGTTGCCGTTCACGCCCGCGCGATCCTGCTCGCCGACATGCGTGCACGCAAGACGCACTACGAGGGCCTCGGTATGCGGCCCGACAGCTCGATCGACGTCGACGCGATCCTCGCCTACTACGCCGACGTGTGACCTGCATGCGGTGGCCGCGTCCTCTCGGTCGCGGCCGCCGCGCGCCCATCCTCTAGGAGCCCTCCGTGAACACCAGCCTCGAGGTCGTCGACCTCCTCCCTTCCGACGCGTCCGCAACCCTGGTCGGCCGACTGCAGCTCCCCGGCGAACGCGGCGCGCACATCGTGGCGCGGCGCGGCGATCGTCTCATCGACCTCACCGGGATCGCCCCGACGATGGCCGATCTCCTCGAGCGCCGTGATGTGCGGGACATCGTTCGAACTGCTCCCGACACCGGATCCTGGTCCGTGGCCGCGGTCCTCGAGGCCACGGTGTCGGGAGGTCCCGGTCCGCGGCTGCTCTCGCCCGTCGACCTCCAGGTGATCAAAGCGGCCGGCGTCACGTTCGCGCGCAGCATGATCGAGCGCGTCATCGAAGAGCAGGCGGGGGGAGACGCAACGCGGGCGCTCGAGATCCGTGCCCGCGTCCGGGACGCGATCGGAGGCACGATCGCCACTCTGACGCCGGGCAGTGCCGAGGCGGACGAGGTCAAGCGCGTGCTTCAGGGCGAGGGACTCTGGTCGCAGTATCTCGAGGTGGGCATCGGCCCCGACCCCGAGATATTCACCAAAGCCCCGGTGCTGTCGTCGGTGGGTACGGGCAGCGACATCGGCGTGCTGGCACGATCCACCTGGAACAATCCCGAACCCGAGGTCGCGCTGATCGTGGCCTCTGACGGCCGCCCCGTGGGCGCGACACTCGGCAACGACGTCAATCTGCGGGATTTCGAAGGCCGCAGCGCCCTCCTCCTGGGCGAGGCGAAGGACAACAACGCCTCGTGCGCGCTCGGCCCGATGATCCGGCTCTTCGACGAGGGTTTCGATCTCCCGGACGTGACCCGTCTGGAGATCGGCCTGCGCATCGTCGGCCAGGACGGATTCCTGCTCGAAGACGGCAGTTCGATGAGCGAGATGAGCCGTTCCCTCGAAGAACTCATCGGTCACACGATCGGCGCGCATCATCAGTATCCGGACGGGTTCGTGCTGTTCACCGGTACGTTGTTCGCCCCGACTCAGGATCGTGATGAGCCCGGCCTCGGGTTCACCCACCGGGAGGGGGATGTCGTGCGAATCTCGGCCCCGGAGCTGGGGGCGCTGGTCAATCGCGTCACGAGCTCCGAAAAGGCCGCCCCCTGGACGGTCGGCATCCGGGAGTTCTACCGCGATCTCGTCGAGCGCGGCCTCGTCCCGGGGCTCGCAGCAACGGGGTCGACGGGGGTGCGGGCATGACCGCCCCGGCCATCGTTGTCACCGATCATGCCTTCGACGGCATGAGCCATGAGAGGGCACTCGCCGAACGGTTCGGACGTGACCTCGCCGTACACGAGTGCGCACACGAGGACGAGACGGTGGATGCCGTCCGCGACGCAGACCTCGTCTTCGTGAACTTCGCCCCCGTTACCCGCGCCGTCCTCGCGGCGATGGCGCCGGGTGCCACGGTCGTGCGCTACGGCATCGGATACGACAACGTGGACGTCGCCGCGGCGCGGGAACTCGGCATCCGGGTCGCGAATGTGCCGGACTACGGAGTCGACACCGTGGCGGACCATACCGTCGCATGCCTCCTGGCGTTGCTGCGGCGCACCGCGCCCTTCACCGCTGCCGTGCGGGAGCGGGGGTGGCTGACGGCATCCGCACTCGGCCCGATCCGCGGCTTCGCGGAGACCACGGTCGGCCTCGTCGGCACCGGGCGGATCGGGCGCGCGGTCGCCGCGCGCCTGACACCGTTCCGGTTCGACGTCGTGGCCTACGACCCGTTCGTGGCACCCGCCCACCTCGCGGACATCGGCATCCGGTCGGTGTCACTCGAAGAACTGCTGACCGGCGCCCACGCCGTATCGCTGCACGCGCCGCTGACCCCGGACAACCGTCATCTCATCGGCCGTGACGCGCTGAGCACCATGCGGCATGACGCAGTGCTGGTCAACACCTCGCGTGGCGGGCTCGTGGATGAGGCCGCGCTCGCTGCGGCGCTGCAGGAGGGGCGTCTTGCCGGGGCCGCCCTCGATGTGTTCGACCCGGAGCCGCTCGCTGCCGAGTCGCCGTTGCGCGCCTGCGGCGGCGTGATCCTGACACCTCACGCGGCGTTCTACTCGGTCAGCTCACTCGACGCCCTTCAGAGGCTGGCGAGCGAGGAGGGCGCTCGCGCCCTCTCCGGTGAGCCGCTGCGGTGCGCCGTCGCCTGAATGCTGTCGGCTTCGGCCCTGACGAGAGGACGCCATGTCTACGCACTATCGCCATCTGATCCGCGGCCGGTGGGGTGACCCCGGTGAGGCGACCCCCAACGTGAACCCCTCCGACCTGGACGACACCATCGGTTACGCGCCCGCTGCCGACGAAGAGACCGTGCAAGAGGCCGTCGCCGCCGCAGCCGATGCCGCGCCTTCCTGGTCGGCCACGACCCCCGAAGCGCGCGCCGACGTCCTGGACTCCGCGGCGGCCGAGGTGCGATCGCGACAAGCGGAGCTCGGTGGATTGCTTGCCCGTGAAGAGGGCAAGCCCATCGCCGAAGCCACGGCAGAGGTGGGACGTGCCGCCCATCTGCTGCGATTCTTCGCGGGCGAGGCGCTCCGCGTCGGCGGCGACCTGGTGCCCTCGGTGCGTTCCGGCATGACCGTCGAGGTGACGCGCGAACCGGTGGGCGTGGTCGGCGTGATCACGCCGTGGAACTTCCCGATCGCCATCCCGACCTGGAAGATCGCGCCCGCGCTCGCCTGGGGCAACACGGTTGTGTTCAAACCCGCCGAGAACACCCCGGGTATGGCTGGCGAACTCGTCGACATCCTGCATCGCGCCGGGCTGCCGGACGGCGCGCTCAACCTCGTCTACGGAACAGGGGCGGTCGTCGGCCGCGCTCTGGCCGAGTCGCCGCGGGTCGACGCTCTCACCTTCACCGGGAGCGTCGGGGTGGGGCGCGGCGTCGTGGCCCAAGCCGCGGCCGCGGGAACGCGCGTGCAGGCCGAGATGGGCGGGAAGAACCCGATGGTCGTGCTCGACGATGCCGATCTCGATCTCGCCATCGAGGCGTGTGCGAACGGCGCCTACTTTTCGACCGGGCAGCGGTGTACAGCCTCCTCGCGACTCATCGTGACCCGCGGCATCCACGATCGATTCGTTGAGGGCCTGCTCGCGCGCATGCGGGGCATGCGCGTCGGGCACGCGCTCGACCCTCGGACGGTGGTCGGCCCGGTCGTCGATGCGCGTCAACTCGAGCAGGACGAGAGGTACCTCCGAGTCGCCGCGGAAGAGGGAGGCGAGGTCATCGGTGGGCATCGCGTGGAGAGGGACACGCGCGGATATTTCCTCTCGCCCGCCCTCGTCGTCGGGACGGACAATGCCATGCGCATCAACCGGGAGGAGGTCTTCGGACCGGTCGCCTCGGTCATCGAGGTCGCGGATTACGACGAAGCGCTTCACGTCGCGAACGACACGGATTTCGGTCTCTCCGCGGGCATCTGCACAGGATCTCTCGCCGCGGCAAAGGACTTCACCCGCGCGGCACGCGCCGGGATGGTGATGGTGAACGCTCCGACCGCCGGTGTCGACTACCACGTCCCTTTCGGTGGAATGAAGGGGTCGAGCTACGGGCCGAAGGAGCAGGGTTCGCACGCCCGGGAGTTCTTCTCCTTCGTGAAGACCGCCTACGTCAACCCGGGCAGACCGTAGCCGGTGCAGGGCGCCGCCCGACTCGTCCGACGCCGGCGACACCCTAGGGTGAAAGGCACGAGACGAGAGGGGATCCGCGTGGCGGAGACGACCGACGAGCGCGAGCGACTGACCTGGGACGACTTCGGGGCCGCGACCCGCGACATCTCCCGCGCGATCGTCGCCGACGGGTTCCACCCCGAGGTGGTCGTCGCGATCGCCCGCGGCGGGCTGCTGCCGGGCGGCGCGATCGCCTACGGGCTCGGCGTGAAGAACTGCGGAGCGCTGAACGTGGAGTTCTACACGGGCGTCGGCACGGTGCTGGATGCCCCCGAGGTGCTGCCGCCCGCGCTGGACCTGTCGTACCTCGAGGGGCGGCGCGTGCTGCTCGTCGACGATGTCGCCGACAGCGGCCGGACTCTGGACCTCGCCGTGAAGCTGCTCGACCGCCATGGCGCCGAGGCCCGTTCGGCCGTCATCTACACGAAGCCGACCACCGTGATCGTCCCCGACTACTCGTGGAAGGACACGTCGCTGTGGATCGACTTCCCGTGGTCCCACCAGGGGTCGGTCCGCGAGGAAGACGCCGCGTGACCGGAAGGTCGCTCGCAGGTCTCGCCGACGCGGGGCTGATCGACGCCTCGTGGGTGGAGCCGTTGACCCCCGTCGCGGAGGACATCGCTCGGATCGGCGAGAGACTGCGGAGCGAGGGCACGGCCTACTTGCCCGCCGGCGACCTCGTTCTGCGCGCCTTCCGCACCCCGGTCGATGCCGTGCGGGTCCTCATCGTGGGCCAGGACCCCTACCCGACGCCGGGCCACCCGATCGGCCTCTCCTTCGCCGTGGACCCGCACGTGCGGCCGCTCCCGCGGAGCCTGTCGAACATCTACCGCGAGCTGTCGGACGACCTCGGCATCGCTCCCGCGCCGCACGGAGACCTCTCGGCCTGGTCGGAGCAGGGCGTCATGCTGCTGAACAGGGTGCTGACCGTCGCTCCGGGCACCCCCGCCTCGCACCGCGGCTGGGGCTGGGAACGCGTCACCGAACACGCGATCCGCAGCCTCGTCGCGCGGAACGCCCCCCTGGTCGCGGTGCTGTGGGGGAAGGATGCCGCGGGCCTCGCCCCCCTGCTCGGCGACACCGCGATCGTGGCATCCGCGCACCCCTCCCCGCTGTCGGCGAGCCGCGGGTTCTTCGGCTCGCGCCCCTTCTCACGGGTCAACGCTCTGCTCGCGGAGCAGGGTGCGGCGCCCGTCGACTGGCGACTCCCCGGCTGAGCCGGACGCACGCCGGAAACCGGCCTCACCGTAGAGTGGCCTGCGTGTTGGAAGAGGAGTACGAGAAGAGCCGTCGGCGGTTGCCGATGCACCTGCGTCGCACGCCCGAACCCGAGCGGCCGTTCTCGTATGAGATCCGTCCGGCGACCGAGAGCGACATCCCGGACATCCGTGAGATCTACAACTACTACGTGCGCAACTCGGTCGTGACGTTCGACGAGAAGGCCTGGTCGGTCGGGAAGTGGCGGGAGAAGTTCGCCACGCTGCAGAAGCTCGAGCTGCCGTTCCTCGTCGCGCAGGCACCGAGCGGTCAGATCCTCGGGTATGCGCTCGTGCAGCCGTGGCAGTCGAAGTCGGCCTACCGCTACACCGTCGAGAACTCGATCTACCTGGGCCAGGCGGCGGCGGGCAAGGGCCTCGGCCGTGCGCTCCTGGAGGCGCTCATCGACGCGTGCGCCGAGAAAGGCATCCGCGAGATGGTCGCGGCCATCAGCGACAAGGGCGCGGATGCCTCAATCGCGCTGCACGAGAAGCTGGGCTTCACCGAGGTCGGCCGCATGGGCCGGGTGGGGTTCAAGTTCGGTCGGTGGCTGGGCGTGGTGTACCTGCAGAAGAGCATCCCGTCCAAGAAGAAGCGTCGGAAGCTGTTCGGCTGAGAGGGTGGGTCAGCGCCCGCCCTGCTGTGGCGTCGCCGCCCGGCGCACCTCGTCGACGAGCGTTCGCCACGGTCCTTGGACCTGCCCGTCGCTCAGACGCGCGCGATGCACGGCGGTGTCGCCCTCGATGACCTCGATACGCCACTGGTAGCGGTCCGCGCCGGGGGGAGCGGGCAGGGCGGCGTCCCACGGGCAGCTCTCGACGAGCGTGCGCCAGTGCGGCGCCCGCTCGGGCTCGGCCTCGGCCCGCCACTGCTTCGACAGACCCGCGAGGCCGCCGGAGCGCACGACGACGACGACGAAGACGTCGTCGTCCCTGGCCTCAGCTCGTGGCATCCTCCGCGACGCCCACTCCGGCCCATGCGGCGCGGACGGCGTCGACCTCCTCCGACCTCTCACCGTACTCCGCCGCCGCGGCAGCGCGCGTGGCGGCGGCGAACGCCCCGAAATCGGCGGTGGGAGAGAGCAGGCCCTCCGTGAGCGTGCGGTACCAGATGAGGCCTGCGCGCTCCCAGGCGAAACCGCCCAGACGCGTTGCCGCGAGGAAGAAGGCGCGATTGGGGATGCCGGAGTTGATGTGTACCCCGCCGTTGTCGTCGGAGGTCTCGACGTAGTCGCGCAGGTGGCCGGGCTGCGGATCTCTCCCGAGCACGTCGTCGTCGTACGCGGTACCGGGCGCCGACATCGAGCGCAGCGCCGTTCCCTGCACCGCGTCGGCGAAGATGCCGGCGCCGACGAGCCACGTCGCCTCGTCGGCGCGCTGACCGCGCGCGTGCTGCTCGGCGAGGACTCCGAACACGTCGGAGAGCGACTCGTTGAGCGCCCCCGACTGTCCCTGGTACTCCAAGCCCCCGGCGGCCTCGGTGACGCCGTGCCCGAGCTCGTGCGCGATGACGCTCAGTGAGCGGGTGAACCCGGTGAAGACCTCGCCGTCGCCGTCGCCGAACACCATCCGCTCGCCGTTCCAGAACGCGTTGTCGTAGTCGTCGCCGAAGTGCACCGTCGCCAGGAGCGACCCGCCCGCGCCGTCGATGCCGTCGCGCGCGAAGGCGTCCCAGAAGAAGTCGTACGACGCCCCGAGCCCGTCGTACGCCTCGTCGACGGACCGGTCGCCCGTGGGGCCGTCGTCCTCCGTGCGCACGCGGCGACCCGGGAGACGCTCGGTGTTGCCGGCATCGGAGACGATGCGGTCGGGTGCTGGCGCTGTTTCGGCGACCAGCGCGCCGGCGTCGATGGAGAGTCGGAGGCGGGTGCGTGCCCGCCGTTCGGGCCGCGGCACGGCGAGGGTCTTGCGCGCCGCCGCGGCCGCGCGGGCGAGGCGCGGATCATCGGTGGACGCGAGCCGATCGAGCAGGAACGGGGGGACGATTCCGGGGGTCATGGGCCGAGGCTAACGCGGGCCACCGACACGTTGCATCCCTTGTGGAAAGGTCTATCGGGGGAGTGTCGGAACGGATGCCAGCAGCTGCCGCGTGTACGCCGCCTGCGGCTGGAGCAGCACCTTCTCGGTGGGGCCGTGCTCGACGACCCGCCCGTCCTTCATGACTACGACCTCGTCGCACACGTTCTGTACGACACCGATGTCGTGCGAGACGAGGACGAGGGTGAGGCCCTCCTCGGCCCGGAGGTCGGTGAGCAGGCGCAGGATCTGCGCGCGCACCGTCACGTCCAGGGCCGAGAGCGGCTCGTCGCCGATGAGGATCCGCGGCCGGTGCACGATCGCGCGGGCCAGGGCGATGCGCTGGCGCTGACCGCCCGAGAACTGGTGGGGGAAGCGCTCGGCGGCGTCCGCGTCCAGACCGACCTGCCCGAGGACCTCGCGCACGCGTGCCCTCCGGTCACCCTCGATGCCGAGCGCCCACAGGGGCTCGCCGACGATGCGGCCGACGCTCATCCGGGGATCCAGCGACGCATACGGGTCCTGGAACACGATCCCCGTGCTCCGCCGCAGCCAATGCAGCGACCGGGCCGAGCCGCGCGCGTCCACGGGGCGCCCCTCGGCTTCGACGCCCCCCGCGGTCGGGGTGTCCAGGCCGAGCAGGAGTCGCACGAGCGTGGACTTGCCGGAGCCGGATTCGCCGATGATGCCGACGGCCGATCCTTCCCGCACCGAGAGGTCGACGTCGACGAGTCCCGCCGTCCGCTCGGCCCGACCGAACCCGCGTGTGCGGGGGGTGAGGTAGGTCCGCGACAGGCCGCGGGCGCGCAGGATCACGTCGCTCATGCGGTTCCCCTCCCGTCGTGCCCGATCTCGGGATGCCACAGCGTCGCGGTGGCATCCCGCAGCAGCGCCCTCGTTACCGGCGAGGACGGCGCCCGCAGCAGATCCGTCACCGCACCCTGCTCGACGATCCGGCCGTGCTCGAGGACGATCGCGTGCGTCGCGACCTGTGCGAGCACGGCGAGGTCGTGCGTGATGAAGACGAGGGACATTCCGGCATCCTGGACCAGCGAACGCAGGAGCGACAGGATGCCGGCCTGGATCGTCACGTCGAGCGCGGTGGTCGGTTCGTCGGCGATCAACAGCCGCGGTCGGCAGGCCAGGGCCATCGCGATCGCGACCCGCTGGCGCTGGCCTCCGGAGAGCTGATGGGGATAGCGCGACACGATCCGCGCGGGGTCGGGGAGGGCCACGCGTTCGGCCTCCGCGACGGCGCGCCGGAGAGCCTCGCGCCGCGAAACGCCCTCGTGGATGCGCACCGATTCGCCGATCTGACGACCGATGGTCCGGATCGGGTTCAGCGCCGTCCGGGGCTCCTGGAAGACGATGCCGATGTCGTCGCCGCGCAGCTGCGCGAGTTCGCGATCGGGGAGACCGAGGATCTCCCGGCCCCTCCAGCGGATGCTCCCCGTCGCGGTCGCGGCATCCGGGAGCAGCCCCAGCACCGCCAGGGCCGTGAGGGACTTCCCCGACCCCGATTCGCCGATGAGCCCGACGCGCGCACCGTCGGGCACCGTGAAGCTCGCACCGTCGACGACCGCGCGGCCGCCGATCTCGATGCGCAGGTTCTCGACCTCGAGGCTCACGCGACCACCCCCGGCACGTGCGTGCGCGCCTGCGGGGTGCGCTGGGAGAGCGTCGGATCCGCGGCGTCGCGCAGGGCGTCGCCGAGGAGGTTGAGCCCCAGCACCGTGAGCGTGATGGCGAGCCCCGGCCACACGACCGCGAGGGGGTGGACCGAGATGTAGGCCTGCAGCTCGCTGAGGAGCACGCCCCACGACGGCTGCGTGATCGGGGCGCCGAAGCCCAGGTACGACAGGCCGGCCTCGGCCAGGACCGCCACCGCCATGCCCCACGACAGCTGGACGATGAAGACCGGGGCGACGTTGGGGAGGAGGTGTCGGCCGAGGTTCTGCAGGGGCGTCAGACCGCTGGCGCGCCCCGCCACCACGAAATCGCTCTGCAGCACGCGCCGCAGTTCCGGTCGCGTCACGCGCGCGATGTTCACCCCGAACCCGATCCCGACCGACCAGATGACGACGGCGAGCGAGCCGCCCCAGACGGCGGTGATCATCATGGCGATGATGAGCACCGGGAAGGCGACCAGGATGTCGACGAGCACCGCGACGCTCTCCCGCACCCACCGTGCAGTCAGCGCGCCGAGCGCGGCCAGGGCGAGACCGATGAGCGAGGCGACCACCCCCGCGCCAACGGCTACCACGACGGTCGTCCGGGCGCCCGCCATGAGCAGGCTCAGGATGTCGCGGCCATTGCCGTCGGTGCCGAGCAGGTGCGGCCACGACGGGCCGTTCCACCGTGCGCGGGCATCGACGCTCGCGGGGTCGAACGGCGTCCACACCAGCGACACGAGCGCCGTGAGCGCGATGACGGCGACGACGAGGATGCCGAAGCGTCCCGTGCCGCCGGCCCATAGCCGACGCGCCGTGCTCACGAGGCCTCCCTCTGCCGGGGGTCGAGAAGGCGGTGCACGAGATCGATGACGAAGCCGACGATGAGGACGAACCCCGTGAGCGCCAGGAGTTCCCCCTGCACCTTGGGCAGGTCACGGGCGGACACGTCGGCGACGAGCATCCGACCGATCCCGGGGAGGGTGAACAGCTGCTCGATGACGACCGCTCCGACGATGATGCCGGCGATCTGCAGCCCCAGGACGGTGACGACCGAGAGGCCCACGTTGGGCAGCCCGTGCGAGAGCAGCGCGCGTGTGCGCGTGAGGCCCTTCGCCGCTGCGGTCCGGACATAGTCCTGCCCCATCGCCTGCAGCGTGGCGCTGCGGACGAAGCGCATCAGCATGGCCCCTTCGACGATCCCGATGGTCAGGGCGGGGAGGATCAGGGCCCTGACCGCCGCGACCGGGTCGTTCCAGCCCGCGCGGGGGAACCCCTGCGGCGGCAACCAGCCCAGCCACACCGCGAACACGACGACGAGCATCATGCCCGCCCACACCACGGGCACGGCGGCAAGGGTCTGCGCCCCGACACTGAGCGCGGCGCCGTCGGCGCGGCCGCGCCGGAGGGCGGACAGCACGCCGAGCGGAAGCCCCACCGCGAGGGCGACGGTGAGGGACATCGCGGCGAGAGGAACCGTGACCCGCGCCTTGTCGGCCAGTTCGGCGCTCACCGACACGCCCGTGACGAGCGAGGTGCCGAGGTCGCCCCGCAGGACGCCGCCGATCCAATCGACGTACTGCTGCCACGGGGGCGCGGTGAGTCCCAGGCTCTCGCGCAACGCGGCGATCTGTGCGGGCGTGGCCTGCGTCCCGCCGATGAGCAGGGCGACGTCGCCGGGCAGCACGCGAAGGGCGGCGAAGATCAGCACGCTCGACACGGCCAGGCCCAGAACGAGCAGGCCCAGCCGTGTCAGCGTGTATCGGATCACTCCGAAGAGACCGTCACACCCGCCAGCGGCAGGCGCACGTTGAGGGAATTCTCCGGGAAGTTCGCGACGTGGGTCCCGACGGCCGTGAGCGGCGTGGAGAGGAACAGCCAGTCGGCGGCATCCTCGTCGGACACGATGCGGGCGGCCTCGGCGAGGTAGTCGGACGACTGCTGCTCGTCGGTCGTGGCCAGGGCCTGGGCGTACAGGCTCTGCACCTCGGGGTTGTCGTAGCCGAAGTAGTACGTGGGGGTGGCGAAGTTGCTGAAGTCCCGCGCCTCGACGTGGCGGACGAAGCTGAGGTCGTAGTCGTGATTGGTGTAGACCGTGGTCAGCCACGTCGGGAAGTCGACCGAGTCGACCCTGAGGGTCACGCCCACGTCGGCGAAGGACGACACGAGGAAGGTCGGGATCGAGCCCGGGTAGACGCTCGGGATCGTGAGGGTCAGCTCGAGGTTGTCGGCGCCGGCCTCGGCGAGGAGCTCGCGCGCGCGATCCGGATCGTAGGAGATGCTGCCGGACAGGTCTTCGTACCCCGGGTCGAGCGGCGGGATCGGGCCGTACAGCGGCTGGCCCGCGCCCAGGGTGTCGATGAGGGCCTCGCGATCGATCGACAGGCGCAGGGCCTCGCGCACGCGCTGGTCGTCGAGCGGGGCGCGGGCGTTGTTGAACGCGAGCGTGCCCTTGTCGGTGGTCAGACCGGACTCGATCTGGAAGCTGCCAGTGTCGAGCTGGCCCTGGAGCTCGGGGTCGATCTCGAGGGCCACGTCGACGTCGCCGCTGACGGCCGCATTGATGGCGGCGCTCTGATCGGGGATGTAGTCGAGCACGACCTCGGCCACGCCCGCCGCGTCGCCCCAGTACGCGTCGTTGCGCGCCAGCGTGAGGCTCTGGCCGGTGTTCCACGATGACACCGTGAAAGGTCCGGTCCCGTTGGTCGCGGTTTCGAAGTTCGTGGTGTCGCCCGTCTTGAAGACGAGGCCCGCCCGGCCCGTCAGCGCGAACAGGAAGTCGATGTTCGGCTGGGCGAGGGTGACGACGACGGTCGTCGGATCGGGCGAGGCGATGGATGCCACACCGGCCAGGTCGGCGCTGTTCTGGATCGTCGCGTCGTCCTTCGCGGTCTGCAGCGACGTCACGACGTCCTCGGCCGTGAGCGCGCTCCCGTCGTGGAACGTCACGCCCTCGCGGAGGGTGAAGGTGTACGTGAGCCCGTCGGGAGAGATCGTCCAGTCGGTGGCGAGAGCGGGGACGATCGCGTTGTCGGCGTCGCCGTCGCGGGTCACGAGCCCCTGATAGACGTTGTCGACGAGGGCCTGCTCGAGGGCGGCGCCACTCGTCCGGCGGATGTCGAGGTTCGACGGCTCCAGCGACAGGCGCACGGTGAGGGTGGCGTTCGGGTCGGCGGCACCGACCGGGGTCGGCTCGGTCGACGTGCCGGTGCACGAGGTGAACAGGAGTGCTCCGATCAGGAGCGCGCTCGTGGCGAGAGCGGTGCGGCGCAGCATCGCGGGAGTGTCCTTTCGCAAGGTCCACGGCATCCGGGTGCTGTCGTGCCGTGAGGTGGGGTGAGGACAGCCTACTTTCACCCGTGGGAAGGGACGCCGCGTGTGACACTGCGCGACACCCTCAGGACCGGCGGTGTCAGGCGGCCGACAGGGTGTCGCGCAGGAGCGCGGCGAGACCCGCGGGGTCCTCCTCCTGCACGTTGTGCGCGGTCGGAACGACACGCACGCGGGCGTTCGCCGCCCGCCGGACGAGTTCGTCGGCATCCTCGGCCGTGACGAAACCGTGATCCGCCCGCACGAACAGGAGGGGCGCGCGGACGGCCTGGATGTCGTCCCAGCCACTGGACGCGAGCACCGCGCGCACGGCATCCGGAGTCCCGGTGTCGGTTCCCGCTGCCGCGGCGGCCGCGGCGAGGTGCGCGAAATGATGCTTCCACTCCACGCGCCCGTCGGCACGCACGCGGGTGTTGAGGAACACCCCGCGTTCGGCGGCGGGCCGCGAGCCGCCGAGGCCGAACGACAGGGCCTTCTCGACCAACTCGTCCCGCGTCGCCCAATCGGTCGGTCCCGCGAAGAACGCCCGCAGCTGCGCCGGACCAGCGCTGGGGTCGATCCCCGGGGTGATGTCGACGATCACGACCTCGTCGATCAGGTCGGGGCGGGACGCCGCGAGCGCCGCGGCGGTGAGACCGCCCAACGAGTGGCCGACCACCACCTGCGGTCCGTGCGTCCAGGCCTCGAGGGCGATCGCGACGTCGGGTGCGAGCACGCGACCCACGTACGCCGCGTCCTCCCGCCAGGACGAGTCGCCGTGGCCGGGGAGATCGAGCGCCAGCGCCGGCTCGCCCAGGTGGAGGAGTGTGGTGTCCCATGTGTGCGCGTTCAGGCCGGCGCCGTGGAGAAGGGTCACGCGCGGGGGTTCCTCGCCCCATCGCAGCCCGCTGAGCGTGCGACCGTCGGGCAGCGCGAGGCTCACCCGTTCGACAGACGGGACGTCGACCCCGACGGCGGCGGCTTGGGCGGGCAGGAAGGAGAACTCGTCGACGTCGGGCACGAGGCCAGCCTGACACCGGGAACCCCGGGGTCGCCACCGGCCCGACGCGATCGGACACATCTGTCGACCGAGCCCGGCCGCGTGTCCGGGGCGCACCGTAGGCTGTCGCCATGGGCGAGGAACGGCGCGTGCA
Source organism: Microbacterium enclense (assembly GCF_004022425.1). GTDB lineage: Bacteria > Actinomycetota > Actinomycetes > Actinomycetales > Microbacteriaceae > Microbacterium > Microbacterium enclense_A. The sequence goes on from NZ_RBZY01000039.1 coordinate 25,918, forward strand.
CCTGTCGAAGAAGGCTCCCGAGGCGTACGCGGCGCTGCGGTCGTTCTCGAAAACCGTCGGCGGTCTCGCGGCGGCGGCCGGTATCGACGCCCGCCTGCGCGAGATCGTCCAGATCCACGCCTCTCAGCTCAACGGCTGTGCCTACTGCGTGCGCGTGCATGTCGACGCGGCCGTGAAGGCGGGGCTCGACGCCGACGTCATCGCGCAGATCGCGACGTGGCGCGAGTCCGGCGTCTTCGACGAGCGCGAGCGTGCCGCCCTGGAACTCACCGAGTCGTTCACCTTCATCCACGACGACGGCGTCCCCGACGAGGTCTACGACCGGGCGGGCGGCATCCTGAGCGAGGACGAGTACGTCGCGCTCAGTTGGGTGCTCGTGGCGATCAACGCGTTCAACCGCGTCGCGATCGCGGGCCGGTACCCGGTCCCGCCGCGCGCGTCGACCGCCGCCACGCTGAGCGAGGGCACGCTGCCGCTCGGCACGACCGCACCGCGTGGCACCCACGACCACGGGGGTGGCGCGTGAGCTCTCTCGTCTCGGGCGCGACCAACTTCCGCGACGTCGGGGGCCTGCCCGCCGGAACCCGCCGCACGCGCGCGGGCGTGCTCTTCCGCTCCGGCAACCTCGTCGACGTCGACGACGAGGGGCTCCGCGCGATGGGCGACCTCGGGCTGCGCCGCATCATCGACCTCCGCGATGACGATGAGGTGCGCTTCGCCCCCAGCCGCATCGACGGGCTCGATGTCGACGTGCAGCGCGTGCCGCTGTTCCTGGGGTCGGTGGAATCGTTCTTCGAGCGCGACGTGAGCCTCGGCGAGCTGTACGCCGAACTCGTCGAGGGTTCGGCCGACCGGATCGTCGAGGCGGTGCGCGGCATCTCCGAGGCGCCGCCGGCACTGATCCACTGCACGGTCGGCAAGGATCGCACCGGCGTCACGGTCGCGATCGCGCTCGCCGCCGCCGGGGTCGATCGCGCAGCCGTCGTCGACGACTACGCCCGCACGGAGGGGTTGCTCCCGGCCGCGCGCAATCGTCGGGTCATCGCCGGCATCCGTGCCCTGCATCCCGGGAACCGGCACGCCGAAGAACTCGCGACCCGGTCTCCCGCCCCGGTGATGCGCGAGCTGCTGGCGCGACTGGACACCGCGTACGGATCGCCGGCCGATTTCCTTCGAGCGCACGGCATGACCGACGCCGAACTCGAACGTCTCCGGGACGCGCTGATCGAGTGATCTCGTCCGCGGCCCCCGCGGATCCAGGGCGGCAACACAGGTTAGGCAACCCTTCATCGCGGGTATAGTGGATGCCATCATGTCCACCTCTGCCGAGCACAACGCCGCCGCCTGCCGCGCCTCGCGTCACACGCGTGTGCAGCACCTCATCACGGCCGACGAGACGTCCCTCGCCGAGATGGAGGCGGTGCTGGCGACGCTGCCGATCTGCTCGACCGGGCGCCTCTTCATCGAGGTCCCGGACGCGTCGTGGATCACGTCGGTCGCGGCTCCCGCCCGCATGACGGTGACCTGGCTCGACCGGTCCCGCCGCGGCGGCGCTCCGGGCACCGGCCGCACCTGTGCGCCCGGTCAGGCGCTCTCCCGCGCGGTGGCCGGATGGGCCGGCGAGATGCTCTGCTGCGATGACGACGCCACCCGCATCTTCCTGCTCGGGTGCTACCTCGGCACGGTCGACATCGTCGACGACCTCACGTCGCGCCACGGCGTCGATGCGGGCCACATCCACACCCCCGAGCGTTTCGGACTCGCCACCGCGCGCTGAGGCCGCAGTCACGCTCCGCGCGGGACGTAGTTCCCCTCGACGAGACCGGCTTCGATCTCGAAGCGGTTACGCAGCGGGTCACGCCCCGCGGCGAGGTACAGCCACGGCATCAGGAAGCCGTATCGGCGCCACTGGCCCGCGTGGACGGCCTCGTGACCGAGGACGGCGTCGGTGGGGGCGTCATCGCCGGTGAGGAAGCAGTCGCCCACGCACACGCCGCCGCGGGGGAAGGCCCACGCGGGCAGGCCGCGGAACACCCACAGCCCGTTCCGGCGTTCGACGCGGCCCGTGCTCCACACCGAGCCCCACACCCAGCCGACCGTGCGACCGTAGAGGAAGCCGATCCGGCTCACGGGGGAGTCGAGCAGGGCCGCGGGGATGAGGCGGTCGATACGGCGCCCGCGGGCGACCGCGCGGTCAGCGCGTTCCCGCCAGCCGGCCGGGGGTCGCGGGATCGGGCTCATGCCAGCGCCCCGACCAGGCGCAGGATCGTGCCGAGGTCGTCGACGGCGGCGGCGGGGGTCGAGGGCGAGAACTCGGTGATCGTGGCACCGGCCAGCGGCACGCGAGCTCGCAGCCGACGGATCGCGGCCGCCACGTCGGCGGCTCGCGCTCCGAAGGGCTCGGGCAGCGCGACGCCCGCGATCTCGGCCGGATCGAGCACGTCGAGATCGACGTGGACGTGGACCCGGGCGGCCCCGGTCGCCACGACGGCATCCGCGAGACTCTCGGGATCTGACAGTCCGGCTGCCGGGATCACGCGGATGCCGTGCTCGTCGATGAACCGCTGCTCCTCGGCATCCACCGCTCGCGTACCGGCCAGGACGACCCGGGAGGGAGGGATGCCGGGGCTCAGGCGCAGCGGGTCGATGCCGTCACCGATGATCGCGCGGAGCACCATGCCGTGGAACGCGCCGCTCGGCGACGACTCGGGGGTGTTGAGGTCGGCGTGGGCGTCGATCCAGAGGACCGCGAGATCGTCCCCCGCCACGGCGGACACGGCGCCGAGCGCGACCCCGCAGTCGCCGCCGATCGTGACCGCGTGCTCGCCGTGCACCGCCGCGACCGCGTCGTGGATGCGCTCGCGCATCCGCACCAGCGCGCTCGCCCGGAGGACGCGCGTGCCCTGGGCGTCGCCGGCTTCGGGTGGCGCCTCGAGCGTCGTGGTCGCGGCGCGGGGGAGATCGCCCGCGATCGCCTCGGCACCGTCGATCAGCTGCATCGCACGCGACGAGGACGAGCCCTGCCACTGCGGGGCGATCACGAAACGCGTCATGGCGTACCTGTCGGAACGGGGGAGCGCACCGCTGGCGGGGCGGTGCGCTCCCGTGTCGATCAGAGGTCGGGGCTCGGCGCGTCGATCGCGGCGCGCTGCGGGCCGCCGGTCTTCAGTGCGGCCAGGCGTGCTTCGACCTCGGTGAGCTCGCCGACGTCCTCGAGGGCGTTGAACTGCGCGTCGATGCTCGACGCGGCCAGTTCCTGCTTTCCCGCGGCGAGGGCCTCTTCGCGGCGGATCTTGTCCTCGAATCGGCCGAGTTCGCTGGTCGGGTCGAGCACGTCGATGGACTTCACCGCGTCGTGGACCTTGTTCTGCGCCTCGGCCACCTTCGCGCGGGCGAGCAGCTCGCTGCGCTTCGACCGGAGCTGCTCGAGCTTGGTCTTCATGCCGTTGAGGCCGTCCTTGAGCTTGTCGACGACCTCGGTCTGCGAGGCGATCGTGGGCTCGGCGGACTTGGCCTCGCTCTCGGCGGTGATCTGACGCTGCAGCGCGATCTTGGCGAGGTTGTCGAACTTGTCGGCCTCGCTCGCGTTACCGGCGGCGCGCAGTTCGTCGCCCTTGCGGCTGGCGGCGAGGGCCTTGTTGCCCCACTCCGCCGCGGCCTGGACGTCTTCCTGGTGGTCGCGCTCGAGCAGGCGCAGGTTGCCGATGGTCTCGGCGATGGCCGACTCGGCGTCGGCGATCGAGTTGGTGTAGTCGCGAACGAGTTGATCGAGCATCTTCTGCGGGTCCTCGGCCTGGTCGAGGAGCGAGTTGATGTTCGCGCGGACGAGGGTCGAGATCCGACCGAAGATGGACTGCTTGGCCATGCGGGATTTCCTTCCTGAGGCGACGGTGTCGAGTCTGGTGCCGATTGCTACGAGTTTTCTGTGACGGCCCCTCTGGGCCGGCGGATGAGCGTCAGAAGCGCCCCCCTCCGCGGCGAGCACGCGAGCCGCCGGACGACGACCCGCCGGAGCGACCGCGGGAACCGCCCGAACGGGAACCGCCGCCGAATCCGCCACCCCCGCCGCCGAGCATTCCGCCTCCGCCGAGCATCCCGCCCAGTCCGCCGCCGCCGAATCCGCCGCGCGAGCGAGAGCCGCCGCCCAGGAGAGCATTGACGGCGATGCCGCCCAGGATGGCGCCCATCATGTCGCCTCCTCCGCCGTTCCCGCCGCGGCCGCCGCCGAACGCGCCCACGTCGTTCTGCGCCAGGGAGGCTGCCTGCCCGGCGAGTTCGGCGGCGCGTTGCGCGAACGGGAGCGCGGACACGGGGTCGGCGGAGCGCAGCTGCTCGGCCTGGACGAGCGCCGCGCCCGCCTCGGCCAGCCGCGTACGGGCCGTCGGGCCGATGGCGCCGCGACGGGCGGAGATGAAGTCCTCGGTGGCCGAGACCTGGGAGCGCGCCTGGACGAGGAGGGCATCGAGCTGCGACTCGGCGCGACGGCGGCTCTCGGCGGCGTCCTGAGCCGCTCCCACCGCCGCGTCGATCGCCGCGTTGCCCTGCTCGAGCGCGGCGAGGGCCCGCAGCGGGGCCGTGCGCGGGGGCGTGAGCGCGGCTCGTCCGGCGTCGAGCTGTGTCCGCGCGGTCGCGACGGCGCCGGCGATGCGGCCGTCGGGGTCGGGCAGCGCGGCCGCCGTGGCGAGGTCGCCCTCGATCTCGGCCACGAGGTCGGCGGCGCGACGCTCCGCGGCGGACAGGTCGTCGGCGAGCGAGGTGACCGCCTTCTCGAGGCTTTCGGCCTGGGAGAGCGCGGCTTCCGCGGCGCGGATGGCGACCGCGGCCTCGCCGGTGGACCCGGCGGCGATCGCCCGCTCGGCGGCCTCGAACTGCTGGGCGGCGAGCTCGAGGCGGTCGCGGGCCTGGGGCGGGTTATCGGTCACGGTGGCCAGCGCGTCGTCGGCGTAGCGCTCACGCAGTGACGCGAGGTCGCGCGCGGTCGCATCCAGCGCCGTGGCGGCCACGGAGTGCCGCTCGCGCGCCCGCGCCAGTGCGCCGGGCGCGTCGGACTCGAGGGCCCGCAGTTGCTCGAACGCGGCGGCCTTGGCATCCAGAGCCTCGTCGGCCGACGCGCACAGGCGCAGGATCTCGACGTAGCCTGCACGCCGCTGGTCCGCGGTCTCGGGCACGTCGTCGTCGAGCTGTTGCGAGATCGTGAAGGCGCGGTCGAGGTCGGCCTTCGCCTGGGCGAGCGCCTCGGCGTACGGCGCGGCGGCGTCGTCGCCGAACTGGGCGCGGGCGAAGCCGAGCTCCTGCTCGCTGGTCTTCATGGCGTCGTCGGTCGCGACGAGCGCGGACCCCGCGCGGCGCGACAGGTCGTCGAGGCTCTCGACGGGGACGGTTCCGCTGGCGGGCGCTCCGCGGCGGCGACGCAGCCATAGCCACAGCAGGCCGCCCCCGAGGGCGAGCACGAGGAACACCACGAGGGCGATGAGGGCCACGTCGGGCCCGCTGCCGGCGGGTGCGGGCGGCTGGGCGGGCTCGGCTCCGCGGGCGGCGGCGGTGATGCCGGTCGCCGCGGCGTCGGCCGCGCCGGCGTAATCGCCCGCGGTCAGCGCCGGCTGGACGCGCTCCTGCTCGATGTCGGCGAGCTGGTCCGCCGTCAGCGGACCATCGTCGACATCGCCCGAGAGGTAGTAGGCCCGCCCATCGATCGAGACCGCGAGCAGATACTGGTGCGGTCCCAGTTGGTTGCGGTTCGCCGCCTGGTTGGCCCAGTCGGCGGCCGAAGCCGGCTCGGTGAAGTCGTCGACGAAGACGACCCACATGTCGAGCCCGGTCTGCTCCGACAGGCGCACGAGCCGCGACTGCACCTCGGCCTCCTGCGCGTTGGTCAGGACGTCGGCCTGGTCGAGGACGTAGCTGGACCCGAGCGGCGGCGGCGGGACGGCCCACGCCGGGGCGGCCAGGCCGAGGACCGACGCCGCCGCGATCACGAGACCCGTCATGATCGCTGCCGTCTTCGGCTTGTGCATGCATTCCCCTTCGGCGCTGAGGCCCCCACTCTATAAAGCCCCTCGGACACGCAGGAAGGCTCGGCGCGTCCGCCCTCAGCGCACAGGCTCGGCGCATAGGCTCGGGCGTTCGAAGGGAGCCCCATGGACGATCGCTACGGCACCGACGTGCTCGCCCGCGGCTGGCGCGACGCCGGGCGCAAGAAGGCCGCTGAGGTCGCGGCATCCGTCGATCTCGTGGTCGAGGTCGCCGGCGATGGATTCTGCGGAGCGGTC
>NZ_RBZY01000004.1 GCF_004022425.1 Microbacterium enclense
GGGTCCCGGATGCCATGGCATCCGGGACCCCGCGACGGTTCAGGCGATCAGGCCTGGAGCGCGAACTGCAGGTCGAGCTCGATGGTGACGTCCTTGCCGACGAGCACGCCGCCGGTCTCGAGGGCGGCGTTCCAGGTGAGGCCGTACTCTTCTCGGTTGATGACCGTCTTGGCGGTCGCGCCGGCCTTGTAGTTGCCCCACGGATCGGTGCCGAAGCCGCCGAAGTCGATCGCGAAGGTGGCGGGCTTGCTGACGCCGCGGATGGTGAGCTCGCCGTCGACGAGGAAGTCGCCGTTCTCGACACGGGCGCCGGTGGAGCGGAAGTCCATCGTCGGGTAGGTCTCGATGTCGAAGAACTCCGCCGAGCGCAAGTGCTGGTCGCGGCCCTCGTCCTTGGTGTCGACCGAGGTGACGTCGACGGACGCCTCGACGGTGGCCTCGAGCGGGTTCTCGGGGGCGACGAGCGTCGCGCTCTTCATGCCGAAAGTGCCGCGGACCTTCGAGATCATCATGTGGCGCACGGTGAAGGTCACCTCGCTGTGCGAGGGGTCGAGCACCCAGGTGCCCGCCTTGTAGCCGGGGATCTCGAGCGTGGTCGTGTCGGTCATGTCACTCCTTGAGGTCTGGGGAGCCGGTTCGGCGTCCTGCCGATGCCCAACTCTCATTCATCCGAATGTATTCCACGATCACCGAAAAACACGAACCCGAGGGTGCCGCAGCTCCCTCGGGTTCGTGAACGGGCGGTGAAGACGCCGAGTCAGCCGACCTTGAGCAGGTCGATGATGAAGATGAGGGTCTTGCCCCCGAGGAAGTGGCCGCCGGCGGGGCCGTAGGCGAGGTGCGGCGGGATCACGAGTTCGCGGCGTCCGCCGACCTTCATGCCCGGGATGCCGTCCTGCCAGCCCTGGATCAGGCCGCGGAGGGGGAACTGGATGCTCTCGCCGCGCCCCCAGGACGAGTCGAACTCCTCGCCCGACTCGTACTCGACACCGGCGTAGTGCACGGTGACGGTGTCGCCGGGCTTCGCCTCGTCACCATCGCCGACGATGATGTCGCGGATGACGAGGTCGGAGGGGGCGGGACCGGTGGGAGCGTCGAACTCCGGCTTGGTGCGATCAGTCATGAGTCCATCCAAGCACGCGGGACGCCACCGGAAACCCCCTGGACAAAGACTCAGCGCCCGGTGCCGCGGCGATGCCTGCGTGTCTCCCGGGCGCTGAGTTGGCCTACATCGATGGTGCTCCCGGTCCGCGTCGCTGTCAAGACCCCCGGTCAGGGAGCCAGCAGGGCCGCACGCGCCGCCGTCGTCTGCTGCAGCAACGCGCGTTCCTGCGCGGCCGCGGTGGCGTCGCGTCCGGACAGCGCACGCTGTCGCGCGGCGGCGAGCGCCGTGGCATCCCGGATGAACGTCTTCATGACCGCGGAACGATCGCCCGGCAGGGAGCGCGCCCACGCCACCGACGACCGGCGTCCCGCGCCCGTGGCGAGCATGTCGACCTCGGACGCCGTGAACCAGCCCGCCGCGGCGTACTCGCCCAGCCGTGCCCGGGTGAGTCGCGCCTCCTCCCGCCGGAGAGCCAGGATGCCGAGGATGAACAGTACGAACAGGGGCACCTGCAGCGTCGCGTACAGCTCGAAGAAGTTGAAGAAGGTGGCCGAGCCGTTCCACAGCGCGTGGAGCACGATGGCCCCGACGAGCCCGGGGAGCGCGTACCGGAACGCCGCGCCCGTTCGCAGCGAACGCCGGGCGGCGAGACCGAAAGCGAACCCCGTGAGGCTGGTGAACATCACGTGGGCGAAGGGCGAGAGCACGGCACGCAGGAAGAAGACGCCGCTGACCTGGACCGCCCCGCCCTCGATGAAGCTGATCGCGAAGTACTGCACGTTCTCGGTGAACGCGAAGCCCGCGCCGATGAGAGCGCCGTACACGATGCCGTCGACCGGCCCGTCGAACCACCGACGCGCACCGACGTAGAGCAGCAGCAGGCCGATGCCCTTAGCTATCTCCTCGACGATCGGCGCCTGCACGACCGAGCTGAACGCATCACCCGGACCGCCGACGAGGAACGACAGGAGCGCGTCGACACCGAGCGCGATCGCGACGGAGGCGATGGCCCCCCACGCGACGGCGAACACCAGCAGTCGGCGGGGCTCGGGCTCCCAGCGATCGATCAGACGTACCGCGAACCACACGATCACGAACGGCACCGCCGCGAGGATCACCCCGACGATGGATGCCGCAGGCCCGAGGAACCTCAGGAAGTACAGCACGAGGAGCGCGAGGACGGGCACGAGCAGCGCCGCGACGACCCAGAGGAGCGCTCCCCTCCCCCGCGACCGCGCGGGGACGGCGACCGCGGGGGCGGCGGACGGCGGGGCGTCGGAGATGCGCGCGGGCTGGCCCGGCCCGGGCTGCCACAGCGGCGAGGGGTAGGTCATGCGCACAGCCTAGGGGCGCTGCTGCGCACTATCGGGAGGGTTGCCACGCTCCCGGACCGCTCTCCGCCGCGACCGGCCCGGTAGCGTAGAAGCATGCGCTTCGCCCACGTCCGTTCCCCGAAGGCGGCGGATGCCCCTCGCCTCGTCAGCGTCCACGGCGAGGAGTTCGCCTTCGTCGACGAGTTCTTCCCGGACGCGCCGGCGACTCTCGAGCACCTCATCGCGGGAGGCGACGAGCTGCTCGACCGGGTGCGCGAGGCCGCCGGCACCGCCCAGCGGCATCCGCTCGACGGGGTCCGATTCGCATCGGCCGTGCTCGCTCCCCCGACGATCCTCGCCGTCGGCCTCAACTACGCGGCGCACTCCGGCGAGCTGGGTCTGAAGACGGATGCCGGTCCCACGGTGTTCGTGCTGTGGCCGAACTCCCTGACGGCGCACCGCGAGACCACGTCGTGGCCGCGCGCGCTCAGCGAAGCGGTCGACTACGAGGCCGAGCTCGGCGTCATCATCGGCCGCCCCGGGCGTGACATCGCCGAAGCGGACGCGCTGGACCACGTGTGGGGATACACGGTCGTCAACGACATCACCGCACGCAACATCCAGTTCTCGGAAGCGCAGTGGTCGCGCTGCAAGTCCTTCGACGGCTTCACCCCGACGGGGCCCTTCGTCGTGACGGCCGACGAGATCCCCGACCCGCAGGACCTCCACATCTGGACGGTCGTCGACGGCCACACCGTGCAGGATGCCACGACCGGACAGATGGTGCGGTCGGTGGCGACGCTCGTGCACAAACTGTCGGAGTCGGCGACCCTGCTGCCCGGCACCCTGATCTCGACTGGCAGCCCCGGGGGCGCCGGCTACTCGCGCGACCCGCAGATCTTCCTTCGCGACCGCTCGACGGTCACGGTCGGCATCGACGGCATCGGCGAACTGACGACGCACTGCCGCATTCTCGACTGAGCGCCGAGCTCAGTCCTCCACGACGCTGTCTGCGGCGCGGATCACCGGGATCGCCTCGGTGATCGCCTGCAGGCCCGACAGGCGTGCGGGAGAGATCTGCTTCGTGACCTCCTCGCGGGTCATGAGCCCCGCCTCGACCACGAGGTCGGCGACGTTGCGGTGTGTCAGGAGCGCCGTCTTGGCCAGCGCGGCGGCAGCGGCGTAGCCGATGAACGGCGTGAGGGCCGTGACGACGCCGACCGACGAGCCGACCATCGCGCCGAGACGCTCACGGTTGGCCGTGATGCCGTCGACGCAGTTCACGCGCAGCGTCCACATCGCCTGTCGCATCCACGTGATCGATTGGAAGATCGAGTGCGCGATCACGGGCTCGAACGCGTTGAGCTGGAGCTGGCCACCCTCGACGGCCATGGTGACGGTCATGTCGGCCCCGACGACCGAGAACGCGACCTGGTTCACCACCTCGGGGATCACGGGATTCACCTTGCCGGGCATGATGCTCGAGCCCGCCTGGCGGGCCGGCAGGTTGATCTCCCCGAGACCGGCCTGCGGCCCGCTGGAGAGCAGACGCAGATCGTTGCAGATCTTCGACAGCTTGATCGCGTTGCGCTTGAGGGATGCCGAGAACGACATGAACGCGCCGGTGTCGCTCGTCGACTCCACGAGGTCGGTGGCGGTCTCGAGGTCCAGGCCCGTGATCTCCCGCAGGTGGCGCAGCACCGCGGGCCCGTACTCGGGATGTGCGGTGATCCCGGTGCCGATCGCGGTCGCGCCCATGTTGATCTCGAACAGCAGGTATGCGTTCTCCGTGAGGCGGTTGTAGTCCTCGCCGAGAGTCGTGGCGAAGCCGTGGAACTCCTGACCGAGCGTCATTGGCACGGCATCCTGGAGCTGGGTGCGCCCGACCTTCAGCACGTCGTGGAACTCTCGCGACTTGGCGAGGAACGACTGACGGAGCAGGCCCAGTTCCTCCAGAAGGCTGCGCAGCGTCAACGACAGGCCGATCTTGATCGCGGTCGGGTAGACGTCGTTGGTCGACTGGCTGCGGTTGGTGTCGTCGATCGGCGAGAGGAAGGCGTAGTCGCCCTTCTCGCGCCCCGCCATCTCGAGAGCGATGTTGGTGATGACCTCGTTGGCGTTCATGTTGGTCGAGGTGCCCGCGCCGCCCTGGATGACACCGACGACGAACTCGTCGTGGAACTCACCGTCGATCACGCGCTGCGCGGCTCGGTCGATCAGGTCGGCGGTGGCGGGTTCGAGCACCCCGATCTGCCGATTCGCGCGAGCCGAGGCCTGCTTGACCATCGCGAGGGCCACGACGAGATCGGGGTAGACCGAGATCGGTCGCTTCGCGATGGGGAAGTTCTCCAGCGCCCGCGCCGTGTGGATGCCCCAGTAGGCATCGGCGGGGATCTCGAGAGAGCCGAGCGAATCGGTCTCGATACGGGTGCGCGTCATTGCGTCCAAAGCCATGGGGGTGTCCTCGTGGGTCGTCACGGCGGTCAGGGATCCCCCGAGCCTAACGAGCGCGTCCCGGGGCGTCGCTGGACGCGGCGGCCTGTCGTGAGGTCGGCGCGCTCCCGCTCGTATAGCGGGTCAGCGCTTGCGCGAGAACGTCTCCAGACGTTGCTCCGGCGAGAGCTCCGCCATCCGAGCGACCCACGCGGGCGTGAAATGCTCGGCCGGCTCGGCATCCACGATCGGAACGACGGCGTGGGTGATGGTGTCGTCCCAGACGTGGACGAGGTGGAAGGACTGACCGGCATCCATCCCGTTGACTTCGTCCGCGGGGCGCGCCAGGTCCATCGTGTAGCACGACGCCGCCGAGACGCTCACGGGCACCCCCGCGAACGTGCCGGACGTGGAGTAGTGGAGGTGCCCGGCGAGGATCGCGCGCACGTCGGTGCCGGCGATCGCTGCCGCCAGGCCCGGCTGGTCGCGGAGCTCGAGGATGTCGAAGAACGGGATGTGTGTGGGAAGAGGCGGGTGGTGGAGCGCCAGGATGGTGCCGAGCGGGGCCGGCTCGGCGAGCTCGGTTCGCAGCCACTCCAACTGTGCGGTGTCGAGATCGCCGTGGTGCCACCCCGGCACCGTGCTGTCCAGCGCGATGAGGCGGAGACCCGCGAGGTCCCAGACCCCGGTGACGGGTTCTTCGGTCGCCTCCGCATCGAGCAGCCCTGCGCGCAACGCCGGACGCTCGTCGTGGTTGCCCGCGACCCACACCACCGGTGCACCGAGGCGCTCGGCCCACGGTTCCACCGCCTCGCGGAGTGCGCGGTAGGCGTCGGGCTCGCCGAGGTCGGCGAGGTCGCCGGTGAACACCACGGCATCCGGTCGCACCCCCGTCGCCTCGGCGGCGGCGAGTGTGCGGCGAAGGTGCGCGGCCGTGTCGTACCGCCCACCGAGCAGGCGGTCGCCGGCGAGGAGATGCGTGTCACTGAGATGGAGGATCACGCGCCGCGCGGGCGCATGCTGACCGAACTGCACCGATGCCATGCCCCCACCCTAGGAGGCACCGCCGACACCCGGTCGAGTTCGGTGGTGGCGAACACCGCACGGCGCGTCGGCGCCCCGGGCTAGCGTGGACGGGTGACCGACACCGACGCCCGCCCCCTCCCCCCTGTCGCCGCCCGACGCGTGACGACTCGCACCCATCACGGCGACACGTTCGACGACCCGTACGAGTGGCTCCGCGCCAAGGACGACGCCGATGTCGTGGCCCACCTCGAGGCCGAGAACGCCTATACCGACGCGCGGACCGCGCACCTGGCCTCCCTCCGTGACGAGATCTTCGGCGAGATCAAGGGTCGGACGCTCGAGACCGACCTCTCGGTCCCCGTCCGCCGCGGCGACTGGTGGTACTACGGGCGGACCGTGGCCGGGGCCCAGTACGGCATCCAGTGCCGGGCGCCGCTGGCCTCCCCCGACGACTGGACGCCGCCGCGGCTCTCTCCCGACGTCCCGGTCCCGGGTGAGCAGGTGCTGTTCGACGGCAACATCGAGGCCGAGGGCACCGAATTCTTCTCGCTCGGCAGCTTCGAGGTCTCGAACGACGGCACCCGCATGCTCTACGGCATCGACGTCGCGGGCGACGAGCGGTACACCGTGCGCGTGCGCGACCTCGTGACCGGCGAGACGCTCGCCGACGAGATCCCCGGCACCTTCTCGGGCGCGACGTTCTCGCCCGACGGACGCTTCATCGTCTACACCACCGTCGACGACGCGTGGCGCCCCGACACCGTGTGGCTGCACGAGATCGGCACGGGCGTGGATGCCGACGTGCAACTGTTCCACGAACCCGACGAGCGGTACTGGGTCGGCGCCGACTTCACCCGCAGCGACCGGTTCCTCGTCATCGGAGTCGGGTCCTCGATCACGTCGGAGGAGCGCCTCATCGACGCCGACGACCTCCGCGGCGAAGCCCGCGTGGTCTGGCCGCGGCGCGAGGGCGTGGAGTACTCGAGCGAGCACGCCGTCGTCGACGGCCAGGACGTGCTGTACATCCTGCACAACGACGGCGCGCTCGACTTCGAGCTCGTCCGGGTACCGGCATCCGATCCGCAGGGCGCCCGCGAGACCGTGATCCCCCACCGTCCGGGCGAACGCCTCCTCGGCGTCGACACGTTCCGCGACTGGGGCGTCGTCGCGTACCGCCGCGACGGTCTCGCACGCCTGGGCCTGCTGTCGTACGCCGAGGCGGCGGTGAGCGAGATCGCGTTCGACGAGCCGCTCTACAGCGTCGGTACCGGCGGCAACCCCGAGTGGGCGCCGCCCGTGCTGCGCGTGGGCTACGGCTCGTTCGTCACGCCGGGCACCGTCTACGACTACGTCATCGAGACCGGTGAGCTGCTGCTCCGCAAGCGGCAGCCGGTGCTCGGCGGCTTCGATCCCGCCGACTACGGTCAGGCGCGCGCGTGGGCCACGGCCGAAGACGGCACCCGAGTGCCGGTGTCGCTGGTGTGGAAGCGCTCGTTCGGTGAGCCCGGCGCTTCGCCGCGTCCGGTGCACCTGTACGGCTACGGCTCGTACGAGCACTCGATCGAGCCCGGGTTCTCGATTCCGCGGCTGTCCCTGCTCGACCGCGGAGTGATCTTCGCCGTGGCCCACGTGCGGGGCGGCGGCGAGATGGGCCGCCAGTGGTACGAGGACGGCAAGCTGCAGTCCAAGCGCAACACGTTCAGCGACTTCGTCGCGGTGGCGCGGCACCTCGTGGCATCCGGATACACCTCCCCCGATCGTCTCGTCGCCGAGGGCGGCAGCGCGGGCGGTCTGCTGATGGGCGCGGTCACGAACCTCGCCCCCGAGCTGTTCGCCGGCATCCTCGCCGACGTCCCGTTCGTGGACGCCCTGACCACGATCCTCGACCCCTCGCTGCCGCTCACCGTCATCGAGTGGGACGAGTGGGGCGACCCGCTGCACGACGCCGACGTCTACGCCTACATGAAGTCGTACACGCCGTACGAGAACGTTCGCGAGGGCGTGACGTACCCGCGCATCCTCGCCGTCACCTCGCTCAACGACACGCGCGTGCTGTACGTCGAGCCGGCCAAGTGGGTGCAGCGCCTGCGCGAGGTGGGTGCCGACGCGCTGCTGAAGTGCGAGATGGTGGCCGGCCACGGCGGCGTCAGCGGCCGTTACAACGCGTGGCGGGAACGGGCGTTCGAGCTGGCGTGGCTGTTGGACGTGCTGGGGCTGGCGAAGTAGGCGCGGGCGCCCGGGGCGCGCGTCCCAGTTCCTGCAGAAGCAGGCCGCCCCAGTCGCGCAAAGCGGGACATGCCGTGCGGAGCCGCCGCACCGCGACAGGGACCCGATGCCCCATGTCCCACTTCGTGCAAGAAGAGGTCGTCTCCGTCGCACAATGTGGGACACGGCATCGCTGCGTGGGCTCATCGGTCGCGGCCCCGCATCCATGTCCCACTTCGTGCAGAAGCAGGCCGTCCGCGTCGCACGAAGTGGGACGCGGCCCCGCAAGCGACTACTCCTCCCCCGCGCCGCGATCGGCTACATCATCCACGAATGGCGTCCCCGTCACTCCGGTGACCCGTGGCGCGCCGCCATGCTCGGGTGATGGTCGACGAACTTCGAATCTTCTCCGTTCGAGATGCCATTGCCGCCGGTCGCTCCCGATTCGCCTTGCGCCGCGTCGGTGTCAGAACGCCCTATCGCGGCATCCGCTCCTCCGCCGGGACACCCGCGTCGGACGACCTCCAGGCGCGCGCGGCGGAGTACGTTCCTCGCCTCCGGATCGGACAGTTCTTCAGCCACGAGACGGCGCTGGCATTGCTCGGCGCCCCTCTTCCTCCGTACCCCTATGTTCCTGGCATCCATGTGTCCGCCCATCGTCCGGCCCGCGAGCCCCGGGTGCCCGGCATCCACGGTCACCGCCTCCAGACGCGCAGTCCTGCCGTGCTCTCCACCTCCCAGGGCTGGCCCGTCGAGCATCCGGTGAGAGCGTGGCGGCAATGCGGGACGCTGTGGAGGCTCGACGACCTCGTCGCCGCCGCGGACTTCCTGCTCACCGACGCGAGGCCGAGGATCGAGGCGGACGAACTCGCCACCGAAATCGCCCGCATGGGCGACACGCGCGGGGGCGTACTCACGCGGGCTCTGGGTCTCAGCCGCTACGGACCGCGTTCGCCTTCCGAAACGCGGCTACGGCTGCTGCTGATACGCCACGGGCTCCCCGAACCCGAGATCTCCTGGGTGCTGCGAGACGCGAACGGCGTATTCGTCGCCGAGCTCGATCTCGCGTATCCGTCCTGGAAGGTCGCCGCGGAGTACGACGGGCGCGTCCATGCCGAGGATATGCGCCAGTTCGCTCGCGACGCCGACCGCTGGGATGCCATTCGGGAGTGCGGCTGGCAGCATGTGCGCATCCTCTTCCACCACATGCGCGGCGACGGAGCGGTTGCGGTCGGGAAAGTGCGGGAGGCGCTTCGGTGTGCCGGGTGGCGCCGGTGACGCCCGTCGTGTCCCACTTCGTGCAGGAATCTGAGACCAGATCCGCACGAAGTGGGACATGCCGTCGGACGTCGGCTCCCCGCGACAGCCAGACAACCGCCCATGTCCCACTTCGTGCAGAACAGAGCGAGAAAACGTGCACAAAGTGGGACATGCCGCAACGACCGCGGACCACGAACGACAACGCCCCGCCCCACCGAGGCGGGGCGAGGCGTCGGAAGCGCACCTCAGCCGAAGAGCGCGGCGGCCTCTTCGTAGCGGTACAGCGGAACGGTGTTGAGCTCGCCCAGCGCGTCGGCGAACGGAACGCGGATGATGTCGGTGCCGCGCATTGCGACCATCTGACCCCAGGCCTCGTCGGCGAGCGCGTCAGCGGCGTGCAACCCCAGGCGCGTGGCGAGCACACGGTCGAAGGCGGACGGCGATCCGCCGCGCTGGATGTGCCCGAGCACCGTGGCGCGGGTCTCGATGCCGGTGCGGCGCTCGATCTCGGGGGCCAGCAGCTCGCCGATGCCGCCGAGGCGGGGGCGGTTGAAGGCATCCAGGCCCTTGTCACTGAATGCCTCTTCCATGCCCGTGAGCTTGAAGCCCTCGGACACGACGACGAGCGGTGCGCGTCCACGATCGTGCGCGCGCGTGACCTGCTCGACGATCTCGTCGATGGACATCGGCACCTCGGGGATGCAGATGACGTGGGCGCCGGCGGCGATGCCGGCGTGAAGGGCGATCCAACCGACGTGGCGGCCCATGACCTCGGCGACCATGCAGCGCTGGTGCGAGTCGCCGGTGGTGCGCAGGCGGTCCATGGCATCCGTCGCGATGTTCACCGCGGTGTCGAAACCGAACGAGTAGTCGGTGGCTCGCAGGTCGTTGTCGATCGTCTTCGGCACGCCGAGGACGTTGATGCCGTCCTTCGACAGCCGGTCGGCCGCGGCGAGCGTGCCCTCGCCACCGATGGCCAGGATGCCGTCGATGCGATGCCCGTACAGCGTCTTGGAGATGTTGTCTGCTCCGCCGCGGACCCCCTCGTAGGGGTTGGTCCGGCTCGTGCCGAGGATCGTGCCACCGACCTTCGACAGGCCCTTCACCTCGTGGCGGGTGAGCGGGAAGAAGTCGCCGTCGACGACGCCGCGCCAGCCGTCGCGGATGCCGACGAACTCGATGTCGTGGTTCGTGGTGCCCTTGAGCACGACGCCACGGATGACGGCGTTCAGCCCGGGGCAGTCTCCGCCGCTGGTCAGGATGCCGATCTTCATGCTGTGAACCTCGCTAGTCGGGTGATCGAGTCGGCGACGCTGCCGCGTTCGACATTACTGCCCCACCCGCCGTGCTCGCCAAACGGGGTACGCGCCACAACGCCCGAACGCCCCGGCAGGACCGGGGCGTTCGGGAGAGGGGTCAGGCCCCGAGCGCCTGCCGCAGCAGGTGCATGAGCGCGGAGAGCTGCACCGAGTCGCTGGACCCCGGCTCGATGGCGAGGCCGTCCAGCGCGCGCTGCGCCAGGCCCTCCTTCGAGTCGATGAGTTCGGCGATCTTCGTGTCGATCGTGTGCGCGGCGATGATGCGCCACGCGGTGACCGGCTCTTCCTGACCGATGCGGTGCACGCGGTCGATGGCCTGCGTCTGCTCCGCGGCCGTCCACGAGAGCTCGGCGAGCACGACGTTGGACGCAGCCTGCATGTTCAGCCCGACGCCCGCGGCGGTGAGCGAACACACCGCGATCCCGACGGAGGGGTCGGTGTTGAACGCGTCGATCGCGGCCTGGCGGGCCGTGGAGGTCTGGTCACCGCGGACCGAGACGGAGCGAAGACCGGATGCCTTGAAGTGGGCCTCCGCGGCATCCATGACGTCGATGTGCTTGGCGAAGAAGACGACCTTGCCGACCGAGCGCTGCAGCTGCACGGCGTAGTCGGCGGCGAGGTGCGCCTTGGCTTGACCGATCCGCCGGACCATCGTGAACACGTTCTCGGAGCCGGTGCCAGCGGCCTTGCTCTCTTCGAGCTCGCCGTGGGCGACGAGCCGCACGATGTCCTCGTCGATCTCGCCGGGCGCGAGTCCGCGGTCGCCGCGGGCCTCGATGATGCGGCGGTACTTCGCCGCGAGGCGGGCGCCGAGTTCGCGCTCGGCCTGTCGGATCGACCGGCCGTACTCGTCGTCCAGCTCGACCGGGAGGTCGGCGACGAGCTTGTCGGGCAGATCGGCGGCGACGTCCTTCTTCTTGCGCCGGACGATGCCCATCGAGATGACGGCCTCGCGCGCCTCGGGGTAGAACGCCTTGTCCGCGGGCGTGAGGCCCGTGGCATCCAGCTTCTCCATGAGCTCGGGCCCCGGCTTCTCGCCGTTCGTCCAGCCGAGGAAACGCCAGATGGCGTCGAAGTCCTCGACGTCGTTGATCAGCGGGGTTCCGGTGAGCGCGAGCAGCAGCGGATCGCGCGTCTGCTGACGGACACGGGATGCCAGCGCGAGAACGTTCTGCGACCGCTGCGACGACAGGTTCTTGATGAAGTGCGCTTCATCGACCGCGATGCCCTTGAGGCCGATGGACGACAGCCACGACAGGTGGCGGTCGAGGATCTCGTAGTTGACGATGAAGACGTCGGCGAAGGCGTCGATGTCGGCGCCGCTGCCGGAGATCACCGTGGCACGGCGGTGCGGCGTCCAGCGGTGGACCTCGCGGGCCCAGTTCATCTTCACCACGTTGGGCACGACGACCAGGAGCGGGTACGCGTCCGCGACCGACGCGGCGAGCACCGACTCCGCGGTCTTGCCGAGACCGGGCTCGTCGGCGAGCAGGAACGAGCGGTGTCCTTGCCGGACGGCCTCGAGGAAGCGGGACTGATGCGGCATGACCTCGAGCCCGCGCGGCGAGAGCCGATCGAACTCGGGCACCGGCGGGAGCTCCATGCTGGCGGCCGAGCCGCCCGCGCCGGTCTCGAACGCCTTGTACAGCGGACCCATGAGCTCCCAACCGTCGAGCCGACGGCGGGGCGCGTCGCCGGTCGGGCGCGGGGTGAGATCGGGGGCGAGGAACGGGTTCGCCATCTGGCGGGCCTCGATGGATGCCGGAACGACCTGCTTCTCGGCGAGCGCCGCGGGCACGACGGGGGCTGCGGCGGGCGCGTTGTCGGTGATGATGAGCTCGTCCGGCGGCAGCTCCGCTCCGGACTCCAGCAGCCAGTCGCGACGCATGCGCCGGGCGACCGGCGACGTGGCCTGGTCGACTTCGAGCAGCTGGATCAGCGACGTATCGCGCGCGGCGGTCTTCGCCAGGATCGTGGCCACGCCGTCGAGTCGCTTGAGCAGCTCGGCGCGCGCGGCGTCGGTGATCTCGGGGTCGGCCTTCACGCGGGCGCGTTCCTCGCGGACGAGGAAGGCGATCACCTGGAACTTCACACGATTGGTCGGGCCGAGTTTGCCGCGCTGGGCCTTGGCCTCGACCTCGCGCACCTTGCGGGCGAGGATGGGGATGACGGGGGCCTCGTCGTCGCGACGGGATGACGAGGTCTTGCGGCGCCGTTGGCTCGAGCCTCGGGCGGCGGTTGCCGTGGTCGGCATGCTCCTCCTGAGCGTGTCGTCCGGATCTGTCCGGGACGTCCCGGCCGGTGGCCGGTGGATCAGTGACCCCGGAGAATGCCGCGAGACTCACCGCCGGAGCGGCAGCGTCTGCGACCCGCAACGCGTCTTCACCGGAACGGCTCGCGAGGGGGCGGGTGACGAGGTCGATACCATTCTAGCGCGTCGGCGAGCGGTGATGCCGTCGCCGCCCCCGCGCGCCGTGGCCGGACCTACGCTGAACTCATGACCGAACGGATGTCACGCGACCAGCGCGTCGTGCTGACCGTGGCGGTGCTGGCATCCTTCGTGTCCTTCCTCGACGGCACGGTGGTGAACGTCGCGCTCCCCGCGATCTCGCAGGAGCTCGGCGGCGGACTGTCGACGCAGCAGTGGGTGGTGGACGCGTACCTCGTGACCCTGGGCGCGTTCATCCTGGTCGCCGGTTCCATGAGCGATGTCCTGGGCCGCACTCTTGTGCTGCGCATCGGCCTGATCGGCTTCGGCATCACCTCCGTCGCGATCGCCGCCGCGCCGACGGCGGAGTTCCTGATCGTCGCGCGTGCCCTGCAGGGGGTCGCCGGGGCGCTTCTCGTCCCGAGCTCGCTCGCCCTCATCACCTCCACCTTCCGCGGCGCCGACCAGGCGCGGGCGATCGGCATCTGGACCGGAGCCACCACCGTGGCCATGATCGCGGGCCCCCTCATCGGCGGCATCTTCGTGGACGCGTTGTCGTGGCGCCTGGTGTTCCTGGTCAACGTGCTGCCGATCGGGGTGACGCTGTGGCTGCTCGCCCGGCGGGCGCACACCGAGGCTCGTCGACCGGGCGCCCACGTGGACGTCCTCGGTGCGGTGCTGTGCGCCGTGGGTCTCGGAGGGATCGTGTTCGCCCTCATCGAGCAGCCGAACCTCGGCTGGGGCTCGCCGGTGATCTGGATGCCGGCGGCGCTCGGGGTCGCGTCGTTCGCGGGGTTCCTCGTGCGCCAGCGTGTCGTACGCGAACCTCTGATGCCGCTCGACCTCTTCCGCTCCCGCAACTTCTGGGCGGGCAACCTCACCACGATGTTCGTCTACGCCGCGCTCTCGCTGAACGGCTTCGTGCTCAGCGTCTACCTGCAGCAGGGGGCGGGCCTGTCGGCGACCCTCGCCGGTCTCGCATCGCTGCCGAGCACGCTGCTGATGATCGCGTTGAGCTCGCGCATGGGGGCCCTGTCGGGTCGGATCGGCCCGCGGGTGTTCATGACGCTGGGCCCCGCGGTCATGGCCGTCGGTGCGCTGCTCCTGCTGACGGTGCGGCCGGAGTTCGACTACTGGACGCAGGTGCTCCCGGGGGTGATCGTGTTCGGTCTCGGTCTCACCGCGACCGTGTCGCCACTGACCGCGGCGGTGCTCGGCGCGATCGAGACGGAACGATCGGGCATCGCCTCGGCGGTGAACAACGCCGTGTCCCGCGTCGCCGGACTCCTCGCGATCGCCGCGGTCTCGGCCGTCGCCGGCGGTGCGCTGGACCTCGACGGTTTCTACCGCGCCGCGATCTTCACGGCCGTGCTGATGGCTCTCGGCGCAGCGACGTCGTTCCTCGGCATCCGGAACCATCTGTCGCGGCGCGACTGAGACGGGCGCATCAGCGCCGAACGCGGCGCCCCGGATCAGTGCAGGATGCGGCGCACGCGCTCGACGTCGTCCGCCATCTGGACGAGCAGCGCGTCGACGCCGTCGAATGCCGTCATGCCGCGGACGCGCTCGACGAAGCGCACCTCGACGTCGTGGCCGTAGAGGTCGAGATCCGTCTCGTCCAGGACATAGACCTCGACCTGGCGCGCGTGGACGTCGTCGAACGTCGGGTTCGTCCCGATGCTGATGGCCGCCGGGTAGCTGATGCGCCGGGTGCCCTCGACGTCGATGAGCCAGCCGGCGTAGACGCCGTCGGCGGGGACGAAGCCCTCGAGGTCGGGTGACAGGTTCGCCGTCGGGTACCCGAGCTCCCGCCCGCGCTTGAGCCCGTGCACGACCTCTCCCCACACCGAGGGCGCGCGCCCGAGCAGGCGCGCGGCGGTAGCGATGTCGCCGGCGGCGAGGGCCTCGCGGATCCAGGTCGACGACACCCTCCGGTCCGCGTGCACGGCACGGACGTCGTCGACCACGTCGACGCGGAAGCCGTGCTCCTGCCCCATCCGCACGAGCAGGTCGGGGTCGCCGGCCCCGCCCGCGCCGAAGCGGAAGTCGCGCCCGACGAGTACGGTGCGGGCGGCGAGTGCCTCTACCAGCACGCGACGCACGAAGGCGTCGGCCGGGACGGCGGCGAGCGTCTCGTCGAAGGTCAGCAACAGGGTGGCATCCACCCCGGCCCGCTCGAGGAGCTCGAGCTTCTGGTGCGGTCCGATGACATCGGGCGGGCACTTCTCGGGCCGCAGGACGCTGAGCGGGTTGCGGTCGAAGGTCACGGCGACGACCTGTGCGCCGTCCGCCGCCTCGACGCGAGCGCGGTCGATCACGGCGCGGTGGCCGGTGTGCACCCCGTCGAACTTGCCGATCGCGACGACCGAGGGACCGAACCCGGCGGGCACCTCCGCGGGGTCGCGGAAGACGATCACGACGTCGCCCGGCGGTTCCGGATCAGCCACCACAGGCCGAGGAAGGGCAGCACGAGCGGGATGAACAGGTACCCGATCCCGTAGACCGACCACACGGTCGGGTGCTGGAACAGCGCGGGCAGCGCCAGGCTGAGCGTGCCGACGACGAGCACCCCGACCAGCTCGAACACGATCGCGACCCACGCCACGCGATACCAGGCCGGACGCCCGGAGAAGATCAGGGCGAGCGTGGCCAGGATGTAGACCACGGCGGCGAGTGCGGAGAGGGTGTACGCCACGGGCGCGTCGTCGAACTCGCGAACGATCTGGACGAACGACCGCCCGGTGGCGGCGAGCGCCATGATGCCGTAGACGATCACGAGGACGCGGCCGATGCCGGT
Source organism: Microbacterium enclense (assembly GCF_004022425.1). GTDB lineage: Bacteria > Actinomycetota > Actinomycetes > Actinomycetales > Microbacteriaceae > Microbacterium > Microbacterium enclense_A. The sequence goes on from NZ_RBZY01000004.1 coordinate 15,887, forward strand.
CATTCCGCGGGTGCGGGCGGGAGTGGTGGATGCCATGACCTTCCCATCCTAGGCGGCCGGGCCCGTGGCATCCCGGCGCGGTCAGGCCACCTGGACCGTCCAGATCACGTGCATGCGCCACACCATCACGGCGACCGCGAGCGCGGCCACGCCCATGATGACGGTGCTCCATCGGCTGCGTTCGATGAGCGCCCACGCGGCACCCGCGGGGGGCAGGAGAGCGGCCGAGACGAGGTAGGTCCAGAACTCCAGCAGGCTGCCCGTGGGCGGGTTCCCCGCGAACGGTGCGATGAGCGCGATCACGATCTGGACGATCAGGAGCACCTCGATCAGCGCGAGCGCACCGACCGTGAGGTCGGAGGGTCGGCGACCGATGAGGCCCGCGACGACGGCGATGAGGCCCGCCAGCACGGCGACCCCCACCTGGGTGAGTGTGTACCACAGGATCATCCCGCGACCTCCTCGGGCATGTTCATGACGCTCTTGAGCTGGGCCCCCCGACGCTCGACGATCCCCACGAGGCGTCCGTCGGGATCGATTGCCGCGGCGCGCTCTCCCGTCAGCCGACCACCGCCGTCGATCCGCTTGCCGTGGCGCAGGTCGCGGGCCTCGTCCGCCCCGACCGCGATCGCTCCGACGACCACCGCGGCGGCGGTCGCCGGGGTCACCAGCGCGTCCTCCGCGATGTCGTCGACCGATGCCGCGGCGGCGACGTCGAATGACCCGATGCGCGTGCGACGAAGAGCGATGAGGTGCCCGCCGACGCGGAGGGCTCGGCCGAGGTCACGGGCGAGCGCGCGGATGTACGTGCCGCTGGAGCAGTCCACGACTACGTCGAGCGCAATGGTCGCGCCCTCGCGCCGCGTCTCGCGCACGTCGAAACGCGACACCGTCACGCGGCGGGCCTTCAGCTCGACCGTCTCTCCGGCCCGGGCGAGGTCGTAGGCGCGGCGCCCCTGCACTTTGATGGCCGATACGCTGCTCGGCACCTGGTCGATCTCGCCGGTGAGCGCGGCGATGCCCTCTGTGATCGCGTCATCCGTCACGGCGGCGACCGCCGCGGCACCCGCTCGGAAGGTCTCGACCCCGTCGGCGTCGTCGCTGTCGGTCGCGGCCCCGAGCAGGATCGTGGCCTCATAGGTCTTGTCGGCCCCCACGATGTAGGTGAGCAGGCGCGTCGCTCCCTCGACGCCGAGCACGAGGAGACCGGTCGCCATCGGGTCGAGCGTGCCGGCGTGACCGATCTTGCGGGTGCCCAGCGCACGACGTGCGCGCGCGACGACGTCGTGGCTGGTGATGCCTCCGGGCTTGTCGACCAGGAGGATGCCGGCGCGGGCCATCAGCAGAAGTCGCCGAACACCTGCACGGGGTGCGCGGGGTCGGAGTTCTCGACGATGACGGACGCCGCAGCCTTCGGGCGGGCCGTCCGCAGGTAGGTCTTCTCGGCATCCGGAAGCTCCGGGCGCGGAGCGCCGATCGGCGGATGCGACTCGAGCCAGACGGAGAAGTTCCAGAGGCCCCGGAGCCCCGCCGCGTGCAGGAAGCGCCCGTCGAGGACGAGGACCGCCCCCGCGGGCGCGACATCACCCTCACCGAACGGCTCACCGGCGCGGAACGGCGCGACCAGGTCGTCCCGGACGTCGCCGCCCGCATCGTCGGCGAGCGTGACGCGGAAGACGGCCGTGCCATCCTCGCCCACCGCCGCGGCGAACGCATCGGCGAAGGCCGTCGCGGATTCGGCGTCCAGAGCGTCGATCCCCACCACGACACGACCGGAACCGGCGTTCTGACGCATCAGGTCGCGCAGGCTCCGCTGCAGGGTCTCGACGGGGTTCTCGCTCGACATGCCTCCAGCCTAGGCTCGGCCGCCGCGCCCGCGCGGGATCTTAGAGTGGAGGGATGCCAGGAATCGCCGCGCCGCTCATCGCGTGGTACGGACGGAACGCGAGAGACCTCCCCTGGCGGCGTCCCGGGTTCGGCGCGTGGGGCACCCTCGTCAGCGAGTTCATGCTGCAGCAGACGCCGGTGGCCCGGGTGATCCCGCACCTCGAGGCGTGGCTCACCCGCTGGCCGACGCCGGCCGACCTCGCCGCCGCCGCGCCCGCCGCCGCCGTGACGCAGTGGGCGAACCTCGGCTATCCGCGGCGCGCGCTGTGGCTGCACCGGGCGGCCGTCGAGATCCGCGACCGCCATGACGGCCTCGTTCCGCGCGACGTCGATGCGCTCCTCGCCCTCACCGGGATCGGCGACTACACCGCCCGTGCCGTCGCGGTGTTCGCATACGGGGACAGGCATCCGGTCGTGGACACGAACACGCGCCGCGTCCTCGCCCGCGCGGTGGCCGGCCTCGCGCAGCCCGGGCCGCCGGGGAAGGGCGATCTCGCGCGGATGTCGGCGGAGCTGCCTTCCGACGTCGATGAGGCGGCGGTCGTCAACGCCGCGGCCATGGAGCTCGGGGCGCTCGTGTGCACCGCCCGCGCCCCGAAGTGCGACGCCTGCCCACTGGCGGCGCAGTGCGCGTGGCGCGCGGCCGGGTATCCGGCATCCGAGGATCGCCGCCGGCGTCAGGCGACGTACGAGGGCAGCGACCGTCAGGCGCGCGGAGCCGTGCTGAAGGTGCTGCGCGACGCCGACCCCGCTGCCGTCCGTCTCGACGACGTCGTCCCGAAGTGGCCCGACGCGGCGCAACGCGACCGCGCCATCGATTCCCTCATCGCCGACGGCCTGGCCGAGGCCGCGGACGGCGCGCTCTTCCTCCCCCGCTGATCGGTCCGGCTCAGATTGGCGGAGCGCTCGGGACCGCGTCGGTTCGGGCCGGGTCGGGACCGAGCCGCGCGTTCGATCGATCGGACCGGAATTGCCCCGTGACCGCCAGGATGCCGATGACCGCGGCGAACACGCCCCACATGACGACACCGAGCGGACCGGCGATGACGGGTGACGGCGTCGCGGAGTCCGCGGCGATGAAGAGCGCGCCGAGCCCCGCGGAGGCGTTGAAGGCTCCGTGCGCGAACACGGCCGGCCACACCGACGCCGTGCGCAGCCGGGTCCAGCCCAGCAGGATCCCGAAGAACACGCAGGCCACGATCATCATGAGCACGCCGAACGGGTTGGGTTCGAGGAAGTTGTAGCCGAGCAGGATCAGCGGCGCGTGCCAGAACCCCCACAACGCCCCCGAGACGACCAGGGCCGGCCACACGCCGAGCGGCCTCAGCGCGGGGAGCAGGAATCCGCGCCAGCCCAGTTCCTCGCCGAACGCGAACGGGGCGTTGATGACGGCACCGATCGGGATGGCCGCCAACTGAATCGCCGCCAGGAGAGCGATGGGCGGGAGCGGCGTCCCCGCGGGCACGGCCGCCTCGATGGTTCGAGCGAACCCCGAGAACCCGATCGGGTCGAAGGTTGCGAGGCCGAGGGCTCCGACGATGACGAGGCCGAGGGCGATCAGCAGCGGAGCGGCGACGATGACGGCCACACTCGTCCAGATCGTGCGCGCAGCGGGACGCAGCGGCCACATCCCGAGGTCGCGCAGCACGACGCGCGCTCCCCGGCGCCCGCGGGTGCGGCCCTGCACGAGGAGCGCGGCGACGACACCGAGCGAGGGCGTGAACATCATCGCGGCCGCGAACACCCCGAGGAACGGGTCGGCGAGACCCAGCCCTCGCAGCCACAGCGGCAGCGCGACGAGCCAGGACAGGGCGACGGACGTGACGGCGAAGACACCGATGGAGAGCCAGTCCGGGCGAGACGAAGCGGTCATGCCCCGAGCCTAGGAAGGGCGGGATGCCACCACCTCCCCCGCGCGAGGGAGCCCGCCGGTCCGCCCCTCGGCGGATCCTGATCGCACGAAGAAACGGCCGGATGCCGCCCGAGGGCATGGCATCCGGCCGTCGACGACGGCGACGTCAGTCGCGCTCGTCGTCCTCGTCGTCGTCCAGCTCGCGCGGCTTGACGTAGGGGTCGGCTTCGCCGGCGTAGGAAGCGCTCGCGGCCAGGCCCGCCACCGACTGGTCGCGCTCGCGCGCCTCGCGCAGCAGCGCCGAGATGTGGTCGGCGTTCTCGGGGATTGCGTCGAGGATGAACTCCAGCGTCGGCGTGAGCCGTGTGTTGAGGTTCTTGCCGACCTCGCTCCGCAGCATCCCGGTCGCCGACTTCAAAGCCGCCGCCGTGTCGGCACGGTGCGCCTCGTCGCCCATGACGGTGTAGAACACCGAGGCGTGCTGCAGGTCGCCCGTCACGCGGACATCGGTGATGGTGACGAATCCGAGTCGCGGGTCGCGCAGACCCTTCTCGAGGCGCTCCGCGAGGACCACGCGGATGCGGTCGGCCACACGGGCCTGTCGTTCCCCTGCCACTTCCTTCTCCTTCTTCTTTACCGCCGTGGATGACGCAGCGGGTGCGCGTCCCGTCGAGGATGCCGCCCAGCGTAGGCCGGAGGGGTGTGCACCTCCGAGAGCATCGGGGTAGGGGCCCTGCTCTGCTCTCGGAGGTGCACACCCCGCAGGCCGAAGCGGGAGCCGCGTCCGAAGACGCGACCCCCGCCCGATGTGATCAGCCTCGCGGCTTCTCGACCATTTCGGTCGTCTCGATCTCGTCGCCGATCTGGATGTCGTTGAACTTGCCGAGTCCGATACCGGCCTCGAAGTCCGTGCGGACCTCGGTGACATCGTCCTTGAACCGGCGCAGCGACTCGATCGCCAGACCATCGGCCAGCACCACGCCGTCGCGGATGACGCGCGCCTTGGCGTTTCGCGTGATCGTTCCCGACCGCACGATGACACCGGCGATGTTGCCGAACTTCGAGGAGCGGAACACCTCGCGGATCTCGGCGACACCCGACTGGACCTCTTCGAACTCCGGCTTGAGCAGGCCCTTGAGCGACTGCTCGACGTCGTCGATCGCGTTGTAGATGACCGAGTAGAACCGGACGTCCACGCCCTCACGGGCGGCACGCTCGCGGGCCTTGGTGTCGGGGCGGACGTTGAAGCCGATCACGATCGCGTTGTCGATCGTGGCCAGGTTGATGTCCGACTCCGTGATGGCACCCACACCGCGGTGGATGATGCGCAGCTGGACGCTGTCGTCGACCTCGATCTTGAGCAGCGACTCCTCGAGCGCCTCGACGGCACCCGACACGTCACCCTTGATGATGAGGTTGAGCGACTCGACCTTGCCCTCTTCGAGAGCGCGGGTGAAGTCCTCGAGCGAGATGCGCTTGCGAGCCTTGGCCAGCTGGGCGTTGCGCTCGGCGGCCTCACGCTTCTCGGCGATCTGACGCGCGGTGCGGTCTTCCTCGGTGACGATGAAGACGTCGCCGGCGCGCGGGACCGAGTTGAGGCCCTGCACCTGGACGGGGCGCGAGGGGTAGGCCTCGTCGACCGCGTCGCCGTTCTCGTCCATCATCGCGCGGACGCGGCCGTAGGCCGTGCCGGCGACGATCGCGTCGCCGACGCGCAGCGTGCCCGACTGGATGAGGACGGTGGCGACCGAACCGCGACCCTTGTCGAGCTTCGCCTCGATCGCGACACCGCGGGCAGCCTTGTTCGGGTTGGCCGTCAGGTCGAGACCGGCATCGGCCGTCAGCAGCACGGCGTCCAGGAGGGCCTGGATGTTCGTGCCCTGGCGGGCCGAGACGTCGACGAACATGACGTCGCCGCCGTACTCCTCGGCGACCAGACCGTACTCGGTGAGCTGCTGGCGCACCTTGGCAGGGTTGGCATCCGGCTTGTCGACCTTGTTGACCGCCACCACAATCGGCACGTTCGCCGCCTGAGCGTGGTTCAGCGCCTCGACCGTCTGGGGCATGATGCCGTCGTCGGCCGCGACCACGAGGATCGCGATGTCGGTCACCTGCGCACCGCGGGCACGCATGGCGGTGAACGCCTCGTGACCCGGGGTGTCGATGAAGGTGATCGCGCGCTCGATGCCGTCGTGCTCGGTCCAGATCTGGTACGCACCGATGTGCTGGGTGATGCCACCGGCCTCGCCCGCCACGACGTTCGTCTGGCGGATGGCGTCGAGCAGTCGCGTCTTACCGTGGTCGACGTGACCCATGACGGTGACCACGGGAGGACGGATCTCGAGGTCGTCCTCGCTCTCGGCCTCCAGCTCGGCGTCGAGGTCGAGGCCGAAGCCCTCGAGGAGCTCTTTGTCCTCGTCCTCGGGCGAGACCATCTGGATCTTGTAGCCGAGCTCCTCGCCGAGCACCTCGAAGGTGGCCTCGTCGAGCGACTCGGTGGCTGTGGCCATCTCACCCAGGTTGAACAGGATGGTCACGAGCGTGCCGGGCTGCACGGTGTAGCCGCGCAGAGCCTCGAGTTTGTCCGCGAAGTCGGCGATCGAGGCGCCGCGACGCAGGCGGATGATCTCGCCGTTGCCCTTCGAGACGTTGACGCCGCCGACGACCGGCGCCGACCGCATCTCGAATTCCTGCCGCTTCGCCCGACGCGACTTGCGCTGCTTGGACTTGCCGCCGCCCTTACCGAACGCGCCTGCGGTACCGCCACCGGGGCCACGGCCACGACCGCCACCACCGCCGGGTCGACCGGCGAAACCGCCGCCGCCCGCACCGGGCGCGCCACCGGGACGCTGGAAGCCGCCACCGGCACCGCCGGGACGACCGGGGCCGCCGGGACGCTGCTGGAACGGAGCGCCGGGACGACCGCCGCCACCGGGACGACCGGCACCGCCGGGACGCGGAGCGCCGGGGCGCGGGGCGCCAGGGCGCGGAGCCTGAGGACGCGGGATGTTGCCGGGCGTCGGGCGCTGGCCCATGCCCTGCGCCGACGCGAAGGGGTTGTTGCCGGGACGCGGACCCGCGGGACGCTGCCCCATGCCCTGCGCCGAGGCGAAGGGGTTGTTACCGGGGCGTGCGCCGCCCGGACGCGGGGGCGCGCTGGGGCCGGGCTTCGGGCCGCCGGGCTTGGGTGCCTGCGACGCGGGGGTCTGCGCCGCGGGTGCCGACGGAGCCGGAGCCGACGAGGCGGGCTTGGCCGGAGCCGCGGGGGCGGACGCAGCCGGAGCAGGCGCCGCCGGAGCGGATGCCGCAGGCGCAGCCGGAGCGCTCTCGGCAGCCGCCGGGCGAGCCGGGCCGGGCGTGGGGCCGGACGGACGAGCACCGGGCGTCGCCGCGGGGCGAGCCGGGCCGGGACGGGCGCCCGGGCGCGCCGCAGCGGCGGCGGGCTTGGCATCCGAGGATCCCGAAGCGCCCTCGGCCGCGAAGGCGGCGCGGAGCTTACGGGCCACCGGGGGTTCGATGGTCGACGAGGGGCTCTTGACGAACTCGCCGAGCTCCTTCAGCTTCGCAAGCGCGACCTTGCTGTCGACGCCGAGCTCGGAGGCGATCTCGTGCACGCGTGGTTTTGCCACAATTCTCCTGTCTGAGGGGTCTACCCCGGACAGGGCAGACCGTTAGTTGCGGACGGGTCTCATTTCGAGCCGTTCACTTCGTGTCCATAGCCGTTCAGCCGTTTCGCTGGAGGGTTGATTCGAAGGTCTGCGTGTCAAGCGGGCCTGACACACGCAATGCTCGTACGAAGGCGCGGCGCGCGAGAGCTTTCCCGACGCACGCGTCCGTCTCGTGCACCCACGCACCCCGTCCCGGCAGGACCGCCCGCTCGTCTCTGACGAGGACCGACCCCTCCGCGACCACGCGCAGAAGCGATGATCGGGGGGCGCGTGCGCGGCATCCGACGCACGTTCGTACAGGTTCCATGGTACACCTCGCCGTCACCGCGGCGATCGGACGCTCAGTTGTCTTCGAGGATGCTGTCCGGCTGGATGTCGATCTTCGCGCCGGTCAGTTTGGCCGCCAGACGGGCATTCTGGCCTTCCTTGCCGATGGCCAGCGACAGCTGGTAGTCGGGCACGAGGGCACGGACGGCCTTGGTGGTGGCGTCGAGGACGAAGCTCGAGGTCACCTTCGCCGGCGACAGCGCGTTGGCGACGAACTTCGGCAGCTCGGCGTCGTAGTCGATGATGTCGATCTTCTCGCCCGCGAGTTCTTCGGTGACGGCGCGCACGCGGCGGCCCAGCTCGCCGATGCACGCGCCCTTGGCGTTGACCGTCGGGTCGTTGGCCTTGACCGCGATCTTCGAGCGGTGACCCGCCTCCCGGGCGAGGGACACGATCTCGACGAGGCCGGCGGCGATCTCGGGCACCTCGAGCGCGAAGAGCTTGCGCACCAGCCCGGGGTGGGTACGCGACACCGTGATCTGCGGACCCTTGTTCCCCTTGGCGACCGAGGTCACGTAGACGCGCAGGCGCGAGCCGTGCGCGTAGGTCTCGCCCGGAACCTGCTCCTCGGGCGGCAGGATCGCCTCGACGGTGCCGAGGTCGACGTGCACCATGCGCGGGTTCGGACCCTGCTGCACGACACCGGCGACGATGTCGCCTTCCTTGCCCTTGAACTCCCCCAGCACGGCGTCATCGGCGATGTCGCGCAGACGCTGGCTGATGACCTGCTTCGCGGCGAACGCGGCGATACGACCGAAGTCGTCGGGAGCCTGCTCCTCTTCGCCGACGACGACGCCCTCGTCGTCGAGGACGGGGGTGAAGATCCCGACGTGGCCGCTCTTGCGGTCGAGTTCGGCGCGCGCGCCGGCGGGGATCTCACCGGTGGGCGAGATGTGCTTGGCGTAGGCGGTGAGGATCGCCTGCTCGATGATCCGCGCGAGTTCGTCGAAGGGGATCTCCTTCTCGCGTTCGATCGTCTTCAGAAGTGCGAGATCGATGTCCACAAGACCCTCCGTATTCAGCTCTCGTCGACGCGAATGGCGCCGACAACCCTCCTACGATACCCGGGATGCCGCCTCCCCCGCGACCCTCGGGCGCATACGGCATCCGGTCGCCACCGACACGACTCCCGCACATCCAGCGGTTCGCCGGATCGAGCCCGGCGGGCGCCGCACTCCGCAGGAGTTGTGCGCAGAACGCGGCCGTCGCGGCCAACCGGAACGACGGATGCCACGACCCCGAGGCCGTGGCATCCGGTGCTCAGTTGACCGGGGTGGCGTGCCAGATCCGGTCGAGGTAGTCGCGCATCGCACGGTCGGAGGAGAAGAAGCCGCTGCGCGCGACGTTGAGGATGGCCGAACGCACCCAGGCGTCCTGGTCGGCGTACGCGAGATCGACCCGCTCCTGCGCGTCGATGTACGAGCCGAAGTCGGCGAGCGCCATGAAGCGGTCGTCGTAGAGGAGGTTGGAGATCAGCGGCTCGAACACCGTCCGGTCCCCGCCCGAGAACGTGCCCGCGGCGATCAGGTCGATGGCCCGCCGGAGACGCTCGTCCTCCTGGTAGAAGTCGGCGGGACGGTATCCCTCGGCCCACAGGGCCTCCACCTCGGGCTCACTCATGCCGAAGAGGAAGAAGTTGTCGTCGCCGACGAGCTGTCGTATCTCGACGTTCGCGCCGTCGTCGGTTCCGATCGTGAGGGCGCCGTTCAGCGCCAGCTTCATGTTGCCGGTACCCGACGCCTCTTTGCCGGCGAGCGAGATCTGCTCCGACAGGTCGGCGGCCGGGATGATGCTCTCGGCGAGGGTCACGTTGTAGTTCGCGGGGTACAGCACCTTCAGCCGTCCCTCGACGCGGGGGTCGGCATTCACCACTTCACCCACCGCGTTGATGAGGTGGATGATGTGCTTCGCCATCGCATACCCGGGCGCCGCCTTCGCGCCGAACAGGAACGTGCGCGACTGGACGTCCGCCACGTTCACGCGCCCCGACACGATGCCGTCGTAGGCGCTCACGATGTGCAGGACCTTGAGCGTCTGGCGCTTGTACTCGTGCAGGCGCTTGATCATGACGTCGAGGAGATGCCCGTCGTCGAGGGTCGTGCCGTCACGCGCGGCCAGCACGTGGCTGAGCCGGCGCTTGTTGGCGGCTTTGACCGCCGCGAAGCGCTCACGGAATTCCGGGTCGTCGGCGAACGCCTCGAGGCCCCGGAGGCGCTCGAGGTCGACGGTCCAGCCGGCGCCGAGCGTCTCGGTGATGAGTGTCGAGAGCTCGGGGTTCGCCAGGCGCAGGAACCGCCGCGGAGTGACGCCGTTGGTGACGTTCGTGAACTTCTCCGGCCACATCTTGGCGAAGTCCTTGAGGACGTTGTCGCGCAAGAGCTGCGAATGCAGCTCGGCGACACCGTTGACCTTGGAGCCGGCGACCGTGGCGAGGTACGCCATCCGCACCGAGCGGTAGGGGTGCTCTCCGATGATGGACATGTCGCGGATGAGCATCTCGTCGTCGCCGAAGCGCTCGCGCACCTCGAGCAGGAACTCGTCGTTGATGCGGTAGATGATCTCGAGGTGGCGCGGCAGGAGCCGGCCCAGCAGGTCGACCGACCACACCTCCAGCGCCTCCGGCAGCAGCGTGTGGCACGTGTACGCGAAGCACTTCTGCGTGATCGCCCACGCGGCATCCCATTCCATGCCCTTGTCGTCGATGAGCACCCGCATGAGCTCGGGCACGCCGATCACGGGGTGGGTGTCGTTGAGCTGGAAGATGACACGTTCGGGGAGGTTGGCGAGATCGAAGCCCTTGGGCAGCACGTTCTCGACGAAGTCGGCGATGGATGCCGCGACGAAGAAGTACTGCTGCTGGAGCCGCAGCTCCTTGCCCTGGGGGGTGGAATCCTCCGGGTACAGCACCTTGGAGATGTTCTCGGCGAAGGTCTGCGCGCGCACCGACTCGACGTAATCGCCGGAGTTGAACGTGTGGAGGTCGAATGCGTTCGTGGCCACTGCTCGCCACAGGCGCAGGGTGTTGACGCGGCCGTTGTGGTAGCCCGGGACCATCATGTTGTACGGCACCGCCAGGACGTTCCAGTCGGGCACCCAGCGCGTGCGTTCGACACCGTCGTCGTCGTACGTCTCGGTGCGGCCGCCGAAGGAGATCGTCTGCGCCGCCTCCGGGTGCGGGAAGTCCCACGGCGAACCGAGCCGCAGCCACGCGTCGGGCTGCTCGACCTGCTGCCCGTCGGCGAACGCCTGGCGGAAGATGCCGTACTCGTATCGGATGCCGTAGCCGATTGTGGGGATGCTCATCGTCGCGAGCGAGTCGATGAAGCACGCGGCGAGGCGGCCGAGACCGCCGTTGCCGAGTCCGGGCTCGATCTCCAGCGCCCGCAGGTCGTCGATATCGATCCCGCACTGCGCGAGCGCCTCGGTCGCGATGTCGGTCAGCCGCGCGGCGAGCAGATTGTTGTCGAGTTGGCGGCCGAGCAAGTACTCGGCCGAGAGGTAGCACACCGTCTTGGACTGCTGCCTGCTCTGCTGGGCCTGATCGTCGAGCCAGCGCGCCATCAGGTAGTCGCGGACGGTCCCCGCGAGTGCCAGGTAGCGGTCGTTGTCGTCGGATGCCGACAGCGCGACGCCCTGGTCGAAGTTCAGGTTCTGCAGGAACCGGCGGACGAAGCCGTCGACCGACGCCGGAGGGGCCGCCACGGGGGCGAGCGCGAGCGGGTGAGTCGGGCGGAGCTCGGACGCGGAGGAAGTGTTCTCGGGCACGGTTCGACCGTAATGAGAAGCGCCCGTGCGCGCCAAGAGGCAACGGGATCGACACAGGAACTTCACCCCGCCGCCGCATGCCCGAGGCGTCGCGGCGAGCTTCAGTCGAGGTCGGGGTTCCGGCCCGTGCGCTCGCCCGTGTCGAGCGTCGCGATCCGGGCGTGGTCGTCGCTGTCCAGCGTGAAGTCGAACACCTGGCCGTTCTCGCGCAGGCGATCCAGCGACACCGACTTGGGGAAGACGACGAGCCCACGGTCGAGGTGCCAGCGGATCACGACCTGCGCCGCCGTCTTGCCGTAGCGCGCCGCGATCTCGGAGAGCACCGGTTCGTCGAGCAGTCCGCCGCGCGCGAGCGGCGCCCACGATTCGGTCACGATCCCGTGCTCCATGTTCCACTCGACGAGCTCGCGCTGCGGGAACCGAGGATGCAGTTCCACCTGATCGATGACGGGCAAGACGCCCGTCTCGTTGCGGAGGCGCTCGATGTGCACGGGCGAGAAGTTGCTGACGCCGATCGAGGTGACGCGGCCCTCCTCCTGCAGACGCACCAGCGCCCGCCAGGTGTCGACGTAACGGTCCGCGCTCGGGATCGGCCAGTGGATCAGGTAGAGGTCGACCCGGTCGAGTCCGAGGCGCTCGGCGCTCGCGTCGAAGGCGCGGAGCGTCGCGTCGAAGCCCTGGTCGTCGTTCCAGACCTTGGTCGTGACGAACACGTCCTCCGGGGCCAGACCGGACGCGCGAAGGCCCTCGCCCACCTCGCGCTCGTTGCCGTACAGCGCCGCCGTGTCGATGTGCCGATAGCCCGCGGCGAGCGCCCCGGCGACGAGATCCGCGGTGACCTCGGCGGGCACCTTATAGGTTCCGACGCCGAGCTGAGGAATGGAGGAGCCGTCGGCCAGGGGGATGCGGGGCGCTGCGATCATGGCATCCACGCTATCCGCCGCCTGAGGCATCAGGCCGTGAGCCGCGCGAGGGCCTCGGCAACGGGGAGCGTCTCGCGCTCGCCGGTGCGGCGGTCCCACAGCTCGACCTCGCCATCGGCGGCACCGCGCCCGACGATGAGGATGCGCGGGATGCCGACGAGCTCGGCGTCGCCGAACTTCACGCCCGGCGAGACCTTGGGGCGATCGTCATACAGGACGTCGAGTCCCGCCGCCTGGAGCTGCTCGGACACCGACGCCGCGAGGTCGAACGCGACCGCATCGCGGCCGGTCGCGACCACGTGCACGTCGAACGGTGCGACCGACGCGGGCCAGATGAGGCCCTTCTCGTCGTTGTTGAGCTCGGCGATGATCGCGAGGATACGGGTCACGCCGATGCCGTACGAGCCCATCGTGACGGTCGCGAGCTTGCCGTTCTCGTCGAGCACCTTGAGACCCAGGGCCTCGGCGTACTTGCGACCGAGCTGGAACACGTGCCCGATCTCCATGCCGCGGGCGAGCTCCACCGGGCCCGAACCGTCGGGGGCCGGGTCGCCGGGGCGCACGGTCGCGGCCTCGACGAATCCGTCGCCCACGAAGTCGCGGCCGGCGACCAGCGCGTGCACGTGCTTCTGGTCGATGTTGGCGCCGGTGATCCACGCGGTCCCGTCGACCACGCGCGGGTCGAGCAGGTACCGGATGCCGGTCGCCGACTCCTCGCCGAGCACGGGGCCCGTGGGCGACCAGGGCCCGATGTAGCCCTTCACCAGGAGCGGGTGCTTCGCGAAGTCCGCCTCGGTGGCGGCCTCGACCTCGGCGGGGGCGAAGGCCACCTCGACGCGCTTGTCGTCGATGTCGCGATCGCCGGGGATGCCGACGACGACGATCTCACGCGTGCCGTCGAGGTGGGTGAGCGCGAGCACGACGTTCTTGAGCGTGTGCGCGGCCGTCCACTCCGCCGCGTCCGCTGTGGCCGGGCCGGCGATGCCGGGCGCGGGGGCGTCCAGGTGCGCGTGCGCGTGGTCGACGAGGGTCGCGATCGTGGGGGTGTTCGGCGAATCGAAGATCACCGGCGCGGGCAGTCCCTCGATGGGGAGCGGTTCGGGCACCTCGGTCGTGAACGCCTCGACGTTCGCGGCGTACCCGCCGGCCGAGCGGACGAAGGTGTCCTCGCCGATGGGCGTCGGGTGCAGGAACTCCTCCGACTTCGACCCGCCCATCGCGCCGGCGTCGGCGGCGACGATGACGTATTCGAGCCCGAGGCGCTGGAAGATGCGCTCGTACGCGTCGCGTTGCGCCTGGTACGAGGCATCCAGTCCCGCGTCGGTCGCGTCGAACGAGTACGCGTCCTTCATCGTGAATTCGCGGCCGCGCAGGAGACCGGCGCGGGGACGCGCCTCATCGCGGTACTTTTCCTGGATCTGGTAGATCGTCAGCGGCAGGTCCTTGTACGACGAATACAGATCCTTCACCAGGAGCGTGAACATCTCCTCGTGCGTGGGGGCGAGGAGGTAGTCGGCGCCCTTGCGGTCCTGCAGGCGGAACAGCGCATCACCGTACTCCTCCCAGCGGCCGGTGACCTCGTAGGGCTCACGGGGCAGCAGCGCCGGGAAGTGCACCTCGAACGCTCCGGCGTTCCCCATCTCCTCGCGCACGACCGTCTCGATCTTGGCCTTGACCCTCAGCCCCAGCGGGAGCCACGCGAAGACGCCCGGGGCGTTGCGACGGATGTAGCCGGCGCGCACGAGCAGGCGGTGGCTCGTGACCTCGGCATCCGAGGGATCTTCGCGGAGCGTGCGGAGGAAGTAGTTCGAGAGACGGGTGACCACGATCATCGAGTCTAGAGCGGTGGATGCCACCGCCTCAGCCGAGCGTGGCCAGGACGGCCGCGGCAGCCTGCGACATCTCTTCCTGCGACATGCTCCGGGTTCCGACCGTCAGGACGTTCGGACCCGATTGCACGAGCACGAGCGCCGCCGACGCGGTGAAGTCGGGGAAGTACCAAGCGGCATCCGCGCCATCGACCGGGATCGGGGTTCCGCCGCGCCGGGCGATCTCGTCGAGATCAGGGGACGCGCCCGGTCCGAACATGAAGTCGACCACCGTGGCCGTGCCCTCGGGCGCGGACAGGTTGTCCACGGCGCAGTAGGCGGCGGCACCCCGTTCGCTCATCACCTGCCAGCTGAACCCGCGCGGGTAGTAGTCGCCGCGGTGATCGACGACGTCCCCGCGACCACGGGTGCGGTCGACGGCATCGCGGACGTCGGAGCATTCCGGAACGACCCACGCCCCGACCGGGAGCGATCGAGCTGTCCCGGGCGACAGTGCGGCGCGCTCGCCGACTGCTGCGGCGAGCGCCGTCAGCTCCTCGGCGCGCGAGGCCCACACGAGCACCGCGGCATCGTCGAAGCGTTGCGCGTAGTCGCACGAGTACCCGTCGGTACAGTCCGGGACGACGCCGACCTCGGCTCGCACGTTCTCGGGGACGACCGCCCACGGAAAGACCGCGACGCCGACGGCCTGGTACCCGTCACCCGTCGCCACCCATTGACAGGAGACACCCCCGAGAACACTCGCGCTCTGCGCCGACAACCCGTTCGACAAGGCCATGGGAACGCCGACGACGGATGACACCGCGTCCTCCGTCAGCACGGCGGCGCAGTCCCCATCGAAGGCGACGGACGGGGCGACCGTGGTGGGCGAGGGGGTCGGGGTCGGCGTCGGGCTCGGGGCGACCGATTCCGTCAGGGTGGGCGAGGGCGTGGTCGCGATCTGCGGGGCCGACAGAGTCGACGTCGCCACCGCACCCCCCGCGATCGCCGCCACCAGCACCGCCGCGACCGATCCAGCGATCCACGCGTTCCGATGCGCACCCGCCGGCTTGATGTCACGGGCACCACCGAGAATGCGAGAACGCATCGCCGCGCGCTCGTCGGGTGTCAATTCGTCGTTCACGACGCCGCCCCTTCCCACGCGAGCTCGTCGCGCAACTTCGCCTTGGCTCGCGACAGACGAGACTTCACCGTTCCTGCGGGGATCCCCAGGGTCTGTGCGACCTCGCGCTCGGAGAAGCCCTCCAACACCGCCAGAACCATCACCGACTGCTCCCGCTCGGGCAGACGCTTCAGCGCCGCCATCACGCCGCTGTCGTCGTGATCGTGCGACACCGGCTCCGCGACCGGCGCGCGATCAAGCAGCGTCCGGTAGCGACGCGCCGAACGCTCCAGATTCCGCGCGCAATGCGCCACCGTGTTCACCAACCACGGCAACGGCGACCCGTCCACCAGACGCACAGACGCCCGCTTCCGCCACAACTCGAAGAACGCCACCGTCACGGCATCCTTCGCATCCTCTCGGTGCGTCAGCAGCCGCGATGCATGGCGAAACAGCCGCCCCTCGTACCGGTCGAACAGCCCCGCGAGAGCGAGCTCATCCCCCTCGCGCACACGTGCCCACAGCCCGGCGTCGTCATCTTCCACACTCCGTAGTGTCCGGGACACGGGAATCGGTTCCCTCCCGCCGTGCCGGTTCGATAACGAAACAACAACGCGCCTCCGTGCCCCGGCGGCACCCTAGGGCGAGGGCATGCGTCCCCGCTGGATCGCCCTCCTCAGCGCGTCGATCGCCGTCCTGACGGGCGTCATGGTGTGGGTGGCGGTCGGTGCCGGTATCGGGATCGGCGGCGGTTTCCCGGGCATGCGCGGGAGCGACGTGGAGTCGTCCGAGTTCACCGCGACCGCGTTCTTCACGGTCTCCCCGGACGGTGGGCTCACCCCCGAGCCCGGAGAGCGGGCGCGCCGCGTCTGGGACGAACTCATCCGCGTCACGACGGTCGAGTTCGCGGCATCCGAGATCAGGGAGTACCAGGTCGGAGACGACGCCGACAGCGACACCCTCGCCTACGTTGCGAGCGCGTCGGACGACCCGACGAAATGGGCGTTCGCCGCGAACCTCGCCTACGCCGACGACGATGATCTGCTCCTGTCGACCCTCGTCCACGAGTACGCGCACCTGCTGAGCCTCGGTGAGGACGACGCCGATCCGTCGGCCGTGGAATGCGAGACCGAATGGACCGGGTCCGGATGCCTCCTACAGGATGCCGATCTCGAACGTTTCGCCCAGCAGTTCTGGTCCGACTACACCGACGCTCCCGCGCGCGACAACGTCGACTCCGACGTGGCGTGGGACTTCTACCGAGCGCACGAGGACGACTTCGTCAGCGACTACGCCGCGACGAACGCCTCCGAGGACTTCGCCGAGACGTTCGCGACGTACGTCATCGAGCCCAGCGGTCCACGGGCGGGGATCATCGCGGAGAAGTTCGCGTTCTTCGACGCGCTGCCGGAGTACGCCGGCGCGCGTGAGCGCATCCGCGCGGAGTTCGGACTCGGCTGAACCGACGTAGCGTGAAGGGGTGACCACGATCCTCCTCACGGGCTTCGAGCCTTTCGCCGACGATCCGACCAACCCGTCCGGGGACGCCGTCCGCCTCATCGCCGAGCGCTGGTCCGGCCCCGAGGCGCTCGTGGTGGAGGTGCTGCCGGTCATCTTCGCGAAAGCGTCCGCGCGCCTCGGAGCGCTGATCGCCCAGCACTCCCCGACTGTCATCGTGGCCGTGGGCCTCGCAGGCGGCCGCACCGCCGTGACGCCGGAGCGGGTGGCCATCAACCTCGCGGACGCGCGGATTCCCGACAACGACGGCGGCCGGCCTCTGGATCGACCGATCATCGACGGCGGTCCGGCCGCCTACTTCGCCACGCTCCCGGTGAAGGCGATGACCGCCGCGATCGCTGAAGCGGGTGTCCCGGCGGCCCTCTCCCACTCCGCCGGCACGTTCGTCTGCAACCACGTGATGTTCACGGCGCTGCACGAAACCGCCGACATCGACGGCATCCGGGCCGGTTTCGTCCACGTGCCCTACGCAACGCAGGACGCTCCGGAGGGCGCCTTCTCCCTCCCCCTCAACGAAATCGTTCGCGGGCTCGAGGCCGCTCTTCGTGCAGCGATCGACTCGCCGGTGGACGCGACTCTCCCGGGCGGAACGCTGCACTGAGTGTCGCTCAGGCCGCGCGCCGCCGTCCGAGGTGCAGGGCGGCCCGGACCACCAGCCCGGCCAGCAGCGCCCAGAACGCCGCGCTCACCCCGGCCACCGCCACGCCCGAGGCCGCGACCAGGAATGTCACGACCGCCGGCATCCGCTCGCCCGGATCGTCGATCGCCTGCTGGATCGCCGACCCGAACGCGGCGAACAACGCCACTCCCGCGACGGCGGGGATCACGCCGGCCGGCGCGAGCAGCACCAGCGCCGCGAACGCCGACGACAGTACCGCGAGCACGAGGTACGACCCGCCCGCCGAGATACTCGCGAGCCACCGCCGCTGGGGGTCGGGGTGGGCGTCGGGGCCGGCCGCGATGGCGGCACTGATCGCCCCGAGGTTGATGGCGTGTGCGCCGGCGGGGGCAGCGAGGGCCGAGCCGAGACCCGTCACGATCATCGCCGGGCGCCAGGGCACCGTGTAGCCGAGGCTGCGCATCACGGCAACGCCGGGCACGTTCTGCGACGCCATGGTCACCACGAACAGGGGCAGCCCGATGCCGACCACTGAGCCGAAAGTCAGGGTGGGCATCACGAACTCGATGCGCGGAACCAGGGTCGCGGCATCCACCTGGACGCCCGACCGGAAGATCCCGATGACGATCACCGCCGTGGCCGCCGCGAACGCCAGCGGCACGGCCCACCGCGGCAGCAGTCGCGCGGCGACGAGCCACACGACGAGCACGGGTGCGACACCCCACGGGTCGGACACCAGGCCCGTGAACGGCGCCACGCACAGGGGCAGGAGCACACCGGCCAGCATCGCCTGGGCGATCGACGGCGGGATGCGGGCGATGAGCGCGCCGAGCGGTGGGAAGAAGCCCGCGAGCAGGATCAGGGCCGCCGAGACCAGGAATCCGCCGACGACCGCCGGCCAGCCGCCGTCCACGGCGCCGGTGGCCGCCAGGAGCGCGACTCCGGGAGTGGACCACGCGATCGTGATGGGCATGCGGTACCGCGCGCCGACGAAGAGGCATCCGAGTCCGACGACGACGCACAGGGCCAGCAGCCCGCTGGCGGCCTGATCGGCGGTCGCGCCGACCGCGCGGAGGCCGGTGAGGACGACGGCGAACGTGCTCGTGAATCCGACGAGGGCCGTCACCACACCGGCGATGATCGGGCGGGACGCGGGCGCGCCGGGAGAATGGGAAGCGGTCATACGGCTCCCGACGCTACCGGGTTCGGCGCCGCCAGCATGCGGGCCACCGCCGCACGGGTGGCCTGGCGTCAGGCCGTGATGACCTGGGCCGTGCCGGGAGCGGCGTTCGGGCCCATCTCGTCGGCGAGGCGGTTGGCCTCTTCGATGAGCGTCTGCACGATGTCCGCCTCGGGCACGGTCTTGATGACCTGACCCTTGACGAAGATCTGCCCCTTGCCGTTGCCGGACGCAACGCCGAGGTCGGCCTCGCGGGCCTCACCCGGGCCGTTGACGACGCAGCCCATGACGGCGACGCGCAGCGGCACGGTCATGTCCTTCAGGCCCTCGGTGACGTTGTCGGCGAGGGTGTAGACGTCGACCTGCGCGCGACCGCACGAGGGGCACGAGACGATCTCGAGCTTGCGCTCGCGCAGGTTCAGCGACTGCAGGATCTGGTGGCCGACCTTGACCTCCTCTGCCGGCGGCGCCGAGAGCGAGACGCGGATCGTGTCGCCGATGCCCTCGGACAGCAGGATGCCGAAGGCCGTGGCGCTCTTGATCGTCCCCTGGAACGCGGGCCCCGCCTCGGTGACACCGAGGTGGAGGGGCCAGTCGCCCCGCTCGGCGAGCAGGCGGTACGCCTTCACCATGACGATGGGGTCGTTGTGCTTGACCGAGATCTTGAAGTCGTGGAAGTCGTGCTCTTCGAACAGCGACGCCTCCCACACGGCGCTCTCCACGAGCGCCTCAGGGGTGGCCTTGCCGTACTTCTCGAGCAGACGCCGGTCGAGCGAGCCGGCGTTGACGCCGATGCGGAGCGACACGCCCGCATCCTTCGCGGCCTTCGCGATCGCGCCGACCTGGTCATCGAACTTGCGGATGTTCCCGGGGTTCACGCGCACCGCGCCGCACCCGGCGTCGATCGCCTGGAAGACGTACTTCGGCTGGAAGTGGATGTCGGCGATGACCGGGATCTGACTCTTCTTGGCGATGATGTGCAGCACGTCGGCGTCGTCCTGCGACGGGACGGCGACGCGCACGATCTCACAGCCGGATGCCGTCAACTCGGCGATCTGCTGGAGCGTGGCGTTGATGTTGGTCGTCGGCGTCGTGGTCATCGACTGGACGCTGACGGGAGCGTCACCGCCGACGAGGACCTTGCCGACCTTGATCTGGCGGGTCTTGCGACGGGGAGCGAGGACCTCCGGTACGCGGGGCATCCCGATGTTCACTGCAGGCACGCCCTCAGCCTACGCCGCCGCACCCGAGCGGGGGCTGAAGGGGGCTCTGTGGTAGCTTCGTCGCCATGCGCGCGTATTCCAGCTGGTGGCTCACCGTCTAGGCGGTGAGCACGCGTGCGACAGACCGCCCTCCCTCGGGATTCGGGCGGTCTTCGTGTTTCCGGACGCCGCCCGGGACCCTCGATCACTGACGGAAGTACTTCGATGACCGGGCCCGACCCCTCCTCCTTGATCCACGACCTCCTCGACGGCACCGCGCCCTTCGCATTGATCGCGCGCGACGACGCCACCGTCGAGGTCCTCACCGGCACCGTGGTCGACGTCGAACTGCTCGCCGACATTCCGCTGGTAGACGCCGACGGCACCCGCCGGGAGGTGTTGGCGCTCGTCCCCTACCGCCAGGTGCGCGAGCGCGGGTTCATCGCCCACGACGACGGCGCGCCGCTGCGCTGCCTGGTGATCGAGGAGCGGATGCCACTCCCCCGCGCCGCGGTGCTGGCATCCCTTCCCTCGGCCCCCGTCGCACTGCAGGACGCCGGGTTCGACATCGACGACGAGGCGTACGCCGACATCGTCCGGCGGGTGATCGCGGACGAGATCGGCCGCGGCGAGGGGGCGAACTTCGTCATTCGGCGCGACTTCGTCGCCGGGGTGGACGCCGACCCGCGCGTCGCGGCGCTGACCTGGTTTCGCGCGCTGCTCGAGCACGAGAAGGGCGCGTACTGGACCTTCGCGGTCGTGACCCCCGGCCACATCGCGGTGGGGGCGAGCCCCGAGGCGCACGTCAGCGCCCGCGACGGCATCGTCACGATGAATCCCATCTCGGGCACGTTCCGCCACCCGCAGGGCGGCGCGACGGCCGACACGCTCGCGGAGTTCCTGCGTTCCACCAAGGAGACCGAGGAGCTCTTCATGGTGGTCGACGAGGAGTTGAAGATGATGAGCGCCGTCTGCAGCGACGGCGGGCGCATCACCGGGCCGCACCTCAAGGAGATGTCGCGCCTCACGCACACCGAGTACATGCTGCGGGGCCGGAGCACGCTCGACCCGCGCGACATCCTCCGCGAAACGATGTTCGCCCCGACCGTCACGGGCTCGCCGATGCAGAACGCCTGCACCGTCATCGCCCGGCACGAGACGGCCCCGCGCGGCTACTACTCCGGCGTCGCCGCGCTGTTCACACCGAACGGCGCGACCGAGGGCCCCACGCATGATCTGGACGCCCCGATCCTCATCCGCACCGCGTACCTCGTCGACGGTCGGCTTCGCGTCCCCGTCGGTGCCACGCTCGTGCGCCACTCCGACCCGTACGGCGAGGTCGGCGAGACGCACGGCAAGGCCGCGGGCGTCCTGGGCGCCATCGGCGCGATCCCGCGCGACGTGCCGACGCTCCCGGCCGACGCCGACCCCGACGCTCCGGTCGCCCCGCGTCGCCCCCTCGCCGAGGATCCCGCGATCGCTGAGCTCCTGGCATCCCGCAACGAGCGCCTCGCGCCGTTCTGGATGAACCCGCAGGATCCCGACGGTTCCGGGCCTTTCGCGGGCCGCACCGCTCTCGTCGTCGATGCCGAGGACCGCTTCACGACGATGCTCGCCCATCAGCTGCGCCACCTGGGCCTGGATGCCCGGATCGTGCACTGGTCCGAGGCGACGGACGCGGACGTGGATGCCGCCGACCTCGTGGTCGCCGGCCCCGGTCCGGGCGATCCGCGGGATGACGCGAGCGACCGCATCTCCGCGATGCATCACGTGGTGTCACGCCGCCTTTCGCGCCGCGCACCGCTTCTCGCGGT
This sequence comes from Microbacterium enclense, assembly GCF_004022425.1. GTDB lineage: Bacteria > Actinomycetota > Actinomycetes > Actinomycetales > Microbacteriaceae > Microbacterium > Microbacterium enclense_A. Next base: position 37,573 of record NZ_RBZY01000004.1, read on the forward strand.
GTGCCTGAGTCACCAGGTGCTGGCCGACCAACTGGGCATCGACCTCGCCCCGCTCCCCCAGCCGCACCAGGGGCTGCAGAAGAGCGTCGACGTGTTCGGCGAGCGCGCGTCCATCGGGTTCTACAACACGTTCACCGCGCGGCTCCCCCAGACGCTGCCCGACGGCGTCGAGGTCGCAGCAGACCCCGTAACGGGTGACGTCTACGCCCTCCGCGGCGAGCGGTTCTCGAGTGTGCAGGGCCACCTCGAGTCGATCCTGTCGCGCGACGGCATGCGCACCCTCGAGCGTCTGATCGCCGCCGCCCTCTGACGCGTTGCGCGTGCGCAACTCCTGCAGATCGGGCTCGATCTGCCGTCACTCAACGCGGCGCCGCTCTTCTGCAGGAGTTGTGTCCACGCGTCACAGCAGCTGGACCGGGTTGAAGACGTCGGCGAGGAACAGGATGCCGCCCATCCCGATGAGGAGGATGACCACGACGAAGGTCACGGGCACGAGTTTCGTGGCATCCACGGGTCGGGCGACCGTGCCTCGCAGGCGGGCGAACCAGCGCTTCAGGCCGTCCCACAGCGCGACGACGACGTGCCCGCCGTCCAGCGGAAGCAGCGGGATGAGATTGAACACGAACAGCGCGATGTTCAACGCCGCGAGCAGGCCGATGATCGCCTGCACCCGGGCGAGGATCGGGGCGTCGATCGCGGCGAACTCGCCGGCGAGGCGGCCCGCGCCCACGACGCTGAGCGGGCCGTTGGGGTCACGCGGCTGACCGGTGAACAGGTCGACCGCGGTGTCATAGACGCGAACGGGAAGCTGCGACATGATCTGCGCGACCTGGCCCACCTGCTGGATCGTGGCCTCGGGGCCTGCCCAGATCGGCTGCGGCATGAGCGCCGACTGCGGGCTGAGGCCCGCGAAGCCGACCGTTCGGAATTCCGGCTGTCCCGTGGCGTCCAGGACCGGGCGGCCGTTGGCATCCGTCACCGCGAGATCCGTCTCAATGGGCGTGATGGTCACCGTCTGTTCGGCCCCGTCGCGCTCGACGATGATCGGCAGGGACTGACCCGGCGAACGTTGGATGATCGCCGCGGCCTCCTCGAAGGTGGACACCGGAGTCCCCCCGATCGAGACCAGGACATCGCCGGGCAGGATGCCGCCCGCCGCCGCCGGGGCGACCGGGTCGGCCGGCGTGCAGTCGTTGCGGTTCTCGCTCGCGGGGATCACGCACTGCGAGACAGACGCGACGGTCGTCGTTCCCTGCGTGACGCCGATGGCGCTCACGGCGATGGCCGACAGCACGAAGGCGAGCAGGAGGTTCATCACAGGCCCGCCGAGCATGATGACGATGCGCTTCCAGACGGAGAGTTTGTAGAAGACCCGTTCGTCGCCGGCAATCATCGTCTCGGCGTTGGCGTCGCGGGCGTCTTGGATCATCGTGGCGAACAGCCGCGATCGCCGGGTGGGCTGCACGTCGCCCGCGGGAGCGGGCGGGTACATGCCCGACATCGAGATGAATCCGCCGAGCGGGAGGAGCTTGACCCCGTACTCGGTCTCGCCGATGCGGCGCGACCACAGGGTGGGCCCGAAGCCGATCATGTACTGGCCGACGCGCACGCCGAACAGCTTGGCGGGCACGAGGTGCCCGATCTCGTGCAGGGCGATCGAGACGGCCAGGCCAATCACGAGCACGAGCACGCCGATGAGGAAGGCGATCGCGGTCACTCGCCGACGATACCGCCGTTGCCCTTTGAACCTCCCGTGCGGTGGCGGTGCGGGGGCTGTGCGGGGTCGGATGAGACAATGGCAGGGATGCCGATCGACACGCCCTCCCACCTCCCGCCCGTCCTGCGACCGGCGCACCCGCCGCGCCGCGACCTCTCGGAGTTGGCCCGCCGTTTCGGCGAGCGCAGCATCGGCGACGTCGAGGGCACCGTCCTCACCGGCATCACCCTGGCGACGGCGGATCTCCGCGCCGGCGAGGCGTTCGTAGCCATCCGCGGCGTGAACCGGCACGGCGCCGAGTTCGCGGTGGCTGCCGCCGAACGCGGCGCGACCGCCGTGGTGACCGACGATGCGGGCGCCGAGATCGCCGCGGCCGCGGGGCTGCCGATCGTCGTCGTCGCCGATCCGCGCGCGCTCCTGGGCGATCTGTCGGCCTGGGTCTACGGCACGGGCCCCGACGACGACCTTCCGCAGTTGCTGGCGACGACCGGCACCAACGGAAAGACGAGCGTGTCGCACCTGCTCGAAGGCATCCTGGGCCAGCTCGGCGTCGTCACGGGCCTGTCGTCCACGGCCGAGCGCCACATCGCGGGCGAGGTCATCGTGTCGCGGCTCACGACGCCCGAGGCATCCGAGTTCCACGCGCTGCTCGCGCTCATGCGCGAGCGCGGTGTCGAGGCCGTCGCGGTCGAGGTGAGCGCGCAGGCGCTGACGCGGCATCGTGTCGACGGGCTCGTCTTCGACGTCGCCGGGTTCACCAACCTCACCCACGACCACCTCGACGACTACGCCGATATGCGCGAGTACTTCGAGGCGAAGCTCCCGCTGTTCCGCGCCGATCGTTCGCGGCGCGGCGTCGTCTGCCTCGACTCCCCCGCGGGCGCCGAGATCGCCGCCCGCGCCGACATCCCGGTCGTGACGATCATCACGCCCGCGATCGCCGCCGACCCGGCCGCCGACGCCGACTGGACCGTCGACATCGTCGAGGAACGCCAGGACGGCACGGAGTTCACGCTGCGCGACCGCGGGGGACGTTCGCTGACGACCGTCGTCCCGGTGATCGGTCGGCACATGGCGGCGAACGCGGGCCTCGCGATCGTGATGCTGCTCGAGGCCGGCCACACGTGGGAGGCGCTGACCGAGGCCCTCGACGGTCGCCGGATCGCGGCATCCCTTCCGGGGCGGACGCAGCTCGTCTCCGGGCCCGACGGGCCGGCGGTCTACGTCGACTTCGGCCACTCCCCCGACGCGTTCGAGAAGACGCTCGCCGCGGTGCGGCGCGTGACGCCGGGCCGTGTCGTCATGCTCTTCGGCGCCGACGGCGACCGCGACGCGACGAAGCGCCACGACATGGGGCGCACGGCGGTCGAGGGCAGTGACGTCCTCATCGTCACCGACCACCACCCCCGACACGAGGATCCGGATGCCATCCGCGCGGTGCTCGTGGAGGGGGCTCGCCGCGCGCGCCCCGACGCCGAGATCCATGAATCCACGCCGCCCGAGCGCGCGATCCTCGAGGCGGTGGCGCTCGTCGGCGAGGGTGACGCGATCCTCTGGGCCGGCCCCGGCCACCAGGACTATCGCGACATCCGCGGCATCCGGACCCCGTACTCGGCCCGCGAGCTGTCGCGCCGCGCGCTCCGCGCCGCCGGCTGGCCGGTGCCCGACCCGGCCTGGCCGGTGCCGTACCCGGCCGACCGCACGCCGTCGTCCGACCCCGAACGCCCGGTCGACTTCCCCGCCTGAGTCCGCGAGCTCATCCGCCGCGGCCGCGGTGCGCGCAACTCCTGCAGCGTGTGTGCAACGCGCGCGGCGAGGGCCGCGGCATCCGGTCCCGCCGGAGTTGTGTCGGCGGCCAGCCGAGGGCACGCCGCGCCCGGGGCACCCGCACAAGTCCTGCGCAACGGGGCACCGCACACACCCTGGCGGCCCGGGCGGAGGGTTCCGCCGGAGTTGTGCGGGCGGGAGATCGAGTGGGAGCCCGCACCGGGCGGGTCAGAGGGCGGCGATGACGGCGTCGGCCGTACGGCGGGCCCACGCCTCGGCGTCGGCCAGCGACTCCCGGCTCAGTGCGGTGGGCGCATCGTGGCGCTCGACGACATGCTCGATGACCTCGACGATGCCGAGGAAGCTCAGCCGACCCTCGTGGAAGGCGTCCACCGCCTGCTCGTTCGCGGCGTTGAACACCGCCGGGTAGGTGCCGCCGGCGCGGCCGACCCGCTTGGCGAGGGCGACGGAGCCGAACGCCTCTTCGTCGAGCGGTTCGAACGTCCACTGCGTCGCGGCCGTCCAGTCCAGCGGCGCGCCGACGCCGGAGATCCGGTGGGGCCAGTCGAGGCCCAGGGAGATGGGCAGCCGCATATCGGGCGGCGACGCCTGCGCGATCGTCGAGCCGTCGAGGAACTCGACCATCGAGTGCACGATCGACTGCGGGTGCACCACGACCTCGATGTGCTCGTACGGGACGTCGAAGAGCAGGTGCGCCTCGATGACCTCGAGGCCCTTGTTCACCAGCGTCGCGGAGTTCGTCGTCACGACCCGCCCCATGTCCCAGGTGGGGTGGGCGAGGGCCTGGGCGGGGGTGACGTCGATGAGTTCGCCCCGCGAGCGACCGCGGAACGGACCCCCGGATGCCGTGAGCACGAGCCGGCGCACCTCGCGGGCTTCGCCCGAGCGGAGCGCCTGCGCGATCGCGGAGTGCTCGGAGTCGACCGGGACGATCTGACCGGGAGCGGCCAGGCGCGTGACGAGGTCGCCGCCCACGATGAGGGATTCCTTGTTCGCCAGCGCGAGCGTCCGGCCCGCCTCGAGCGCCGCGAGGGTGGGACCGAGCCCCACCGACCCGGTGATGCCGTTGAGCACCACGTCAGCGTCGATGTCCCGCACGAGCTGTTCGGCCTCGACGGCTCCGAGGGCGACGTCGTCGACGCCGAACTCCGCCGCCTGCGCCTCCACGCCCGCGCGGTCGCTGCCCGCGGCGAGACCGACGACCTCGAACCGGTCCGAGTTGGCCCGGATCACATCGAGGGCCTGGGTGCCGATCGAACCGGTGGAGCCGAGGATGACGACGCGACGCATCCGCTCAGCCTACTGAGCAGCTGCCGCCGCGTGCTGGACACCGAGGATGTCGACGACGAACACGAGCGGAGCGTTGGCGGGGATATCCCCCTGGCCCGCCTCGCCGTACCCGTCGGAGGCCGGCATGACCACGAGGACCTGCGAGCCGACGGTCTGGCCCTCGAGCGCCTTCCGGAAGCCCTGCACGACGCCCGTGGTGGAGAACTGAGCGGGCTCGCCGCGTTCCCAGCTGGAGTCGAAGACGGTGCCGCCGTCGTACAGCGCGCCGGTGTACTGCACGATGACCTGGTCACCGGGGTTCACGACGTCGCCGTCGCCCTCGCGGAGGTTCGCGACCCGCGTTTCGGTCGGAGCCGGCGCGTCGGGCATGGTGATGGTCGGCGCACCGGAGTCGTCGAAGGTCACGGTGGGCAAGCCCTCCTCGGGCGCTACCTCGGTGCCCTCCGCGCGGGTCGGGAGCTCCTCGATGGCGTCGGCGACGAGGATGAACGCCGGGGAGCCCTCGCCGAGCGCCCCTGCCGGGAAAGCGGAGACCGTGCGCGAACCGATGGTGGCGCACTCGAGCGCGGCGCCGAAGATCTGCTGCGACGAGATGAGCGTGTCCATCCCGTCGGGCGCCGTCGTCTGGGTCTCGAGCTGGACCTCACCCGAAGAGGCATCCACGAGGGTGAAATTGGCCTTCAGGACGTCGCCGGAACGGACCTGCTCGCCGGGTCCTTCGACGAGCGTCGTGCGCTCGAGGCCCTCCGGCGCATAGCCGTCCGGGAGCGTGACCTCGACCTTGCCCTGGAAGTCGCCCGACACCTGCACGTCGCTCGACACCTCTCCCGCGGAGAGCGCGCTCTGACAGGCGGACGCGTCGGCGGAGCCGCTGGCGTCCGGCGTCGAGCTGTCGTTCGACGAGCCCGTGCACCCCGCGAGGAGAAGCACCGCTGCGGCGGCGACGGACAGGGAAGCGATCGGGCGGATGCGCACGGCGGACCTCTCGAAGAGAACAGGGACGTGCCCCATCATCCCCCATCCGGCTTTGGTGCCGCTGGGAGCCCCATGCACAGCGGCGTATGCCGCGGGCAGTAGCCTCGTCGAGTGAGTTCCGACGAACCGGGCGGCACCCCCGCCGCCCCTCCGAAGCAGATGGGCGCGGCCTACGGTCTCGGACGCTTCTTCATCGCCCCGCTCGCGCGAGCGATCTATCGCCCCCGCGTGGAGGGGCGTGAGAACGTCCCGCGGACGGGCCCGGTGATCTTCGCGAGCAACCATCTCTCGTTCATCGACTCCGTCGCCATTCCCGTGGCCTCCCCCCGCCCCGTCCACTTCCTCGCCAAATCGTCCTACTTCGAGAAGTGGGCGTCACGGCAGTTCTTCACCGCGATCGGCGCCATCGCGGTCGAGCGCGGTGCCGGGCAAGCCGCTCTCGACGCCCTCGACCAGCAGCGGGCTCTCCTGGAGGACGGCCGAGCGGTGGCCCTCTACCCTGAGGGCACCCGCTCCCTCGACGGGCGTCTGTACAAGGGCCGCACCGGTGTGGCCTTCCTTGCTCTGCAGACCGGCGCCCCGGTCGTCCCGGTGGGCCTCATCGGCACCGACAAGGTCATGCCCGTCGGCGCCAAGGTCCCCACCACGAAGGAACGGATCACGGTCCGCTTCGGCGAGCCCCTCGATCTGTCCCCGCACGGTCCGGCCTCGTCCGGACGCGCGCGACGCGGCGCGACCGACGAGATCATGGCCGCGATCCACGCGCTGAGCGAGCAGGAACTCGCCAACGCCTACAACGAGGTGCCGGCCCAGAATCCGATCGACCGCATCAAGCAGGTCCTCCCGCACGAGCGCATCTGAGCGCACGCCCTTGACGTGGCGGCCCCTGGCGAGCAGGGTCGGAAGAGGTGGGCCCGAACCCGCCGCAGCCACGACGAGGAGGCACCCGTGAAGAAGTTCGTCAACGACCCGGCAGACGTGCTGGCGGAGGCTCTGCGCGGCATCCACGCCGCTCATCCCGACCTTCGCATCGACACCGAGAACCGCGTCATCCTGCGGGCCGAACCGACGCGCGACGGCAAGGTCGCGCTCGTCTCGGGCGGCGGATCGGGCCATGAGCCGATGCACGGCGGATTCGTCGGGCGTGGCATGCTCGACGCCGCCGCGGCCGGCGAGGTGTTCACCTCCCCCACCCCCGACCAGGTGCTGGCGGCGACCCAGGCCGTGGATTCCGGCGCGGGCGTGCTGCACATCGTGAAGAACTACACCGGCGATGTGCTGAACTTCGAGATGGCCGTCGAACTCGCCGCCGCCGAGGGCGTACGGGTCGAATCCGTCGTCGTCGCCGATGACGTGGCCGTGCAGGATTCCACGTGGACGGCGGGGCGCCGCGGGACCGGCACCACCGTGATCCTCGAGAAGATCGTGGGCGCTCTGGCCGAGGAGGGGGCCGACCTCGACGCGGTCGCCGCCCTCGCCCGCCACGTCGCAGATGCCGGGCGCTCGATGGGCGTGGCCCTCACGAGCTGCACGGTGCCCGCCGTCGGACACCCCACGTTCGAGCTCCCCGAGGACGAGATGGAGGTGGGCGTCGGCATCCACGGCGAGCCCGGCCGCAGCCGCGTGAAGCTCGCCACCGCTCGGGAGGTCGCGAAGCTCATGGTCGACCCGATCGTCCACGACTTCGGCGCGCCCGTCGGACCCGCCATCGTGCTGCTGTCGGGTCTCGGCGGCACCCCGCTGATCGAGCAGTACCTGCTGTACGGCGAGATCGCGCCGCTGTTGGCCGAGGCCGGGGTCGACGTGCAGCGCGTGCTGGTCGGCGACTACATCACGAGCCTCGACATGGCCGGAGCATCGCTCACCGTCGTGAAGGCCGACGACGAGTTCCTGCGCCTGTGGGACGCCCCGGTGGTGACCCCCGGCCTCCGGTGGGGCGCATGAGCGGCGCCGTCTCGACCGACGACCTCGTCGCCTGGATCCGGGCGTTCCGGGATGCCGTGCGGGAACACCGCGACGACCTCACGGCCTTGGACTCGGCGATCGGCGACGCCGACCACGGGTCGAACATGGCGCGAGGGCTCGATGCCGTCGTGGCGAAGCTGGAGACCACCCCGGCCTCGGCGCCCGACCTGTTCAAGACCGTGGGGATGACCCTCGTGTCGTCGGTGGGCGGCGCGAGCGGGCCGCTCTACGGCACGTTCTTCCTCCGGATGGGGCCTCCCCTGTCCGACAGCGTGGACGCCGCATCTCTGGGGGCCGCGCTGCGCGCCGGCGTGGACGGAGTGGTCGCGCGCGGCAAAGCCGAACCCGGCGACAAGACGATGATCGACGCTCAGCTGCCCGCCGTCGCCGCGTGGGATGACGCGGTCGACGGCGGCGCCGACGCCGCGGACGCGGCGACCGCCGCGGCGGAAGCCGCCGCACGGGGCCGCGACGCCACCGAGCCGCTCGTCGCCCGCAAGGGACGCGCGAGCTACCTGGGCGAGCGCAGCGCCGGGCACATCGATCCGGGCGCAGCCTCGTCGGCGCTGCTGTTCCAGGCGCTGAGCGACACCCTGGCGGCCCGCCGGTGATCGGAATCGTCGCGGTCTCGCACAGCCGGCCGCTCGCCGAGGCCGCCGTCGACCTCGCGCTGCAGATGGGCGGCGACGAACCGCCCTCCGTCCGCGTCGCCGCGGGCGGTCCGGACGGGGATCTGGGAACGGATGCCACGGCGATCGCCGAGGCCATCGATGCGGCCGACTCCGGTGAGGGCGTGCTGGTGCTGATGGATCTGGGCTCGGCTCTGCTGAGTGCGGAGATGGCGCTGGAGTTCAGCGCGGCGCCCGAGCGGGTCGTGCTGAGCCCGGCGCCGTTCGTCGAGGGTCTTGTGAGCGCGGTCGTGACGGCGGCGGGTGGCGGGGCGCTGGGAGAAGTCGCCGCAGAGGTGGCCCGCGCCGCGGACGCGAAGCGCGCTCAGCTCGGAGCGACCGAGGCCGTCGCGCCCGCGCCGTCCCCCGCCGCACCGACGGATGACGCCCTCTCGTTCGAGACCACGGTGATCAATCCGTCGGGTCTGCACGCCCGACCGGCCGCGACCTTCGTCAAAGCGGCGTCCCGCTACGACGCCGACGTCCAGATCGAAGAGGTGGGCGGCGAAGCGCCCGCCGTCTCGGCCCGCAGTCTGCTGGCGCTCATGGCGCTCGGTGTCCGTCAGGGTGCGCGCGTGCGGGTGAGCGCCTCGGGACCTCAGGCGAAGGACGCCCTCGACGACCTGCGGTCCCTGATCGACGACGGTTTCGGAGAGGTCTGACCGCGGCGACGGTCAGCGCGTGACGCTGAGGAGGCGGCGGGCGAGGGCTTCCTCGACCACCAGTTCTGTCACGAGTCCCGCGGCGAGCGCACCGCGCAGGGCGCTCAGCTTCGACAAGCTCGACACGACGCAGAATCGACGCGGGATGCGGCGCACGGTGTCGAGGTCCGGTCCGCTGGAGCGGGCATTGAGCTCGGGGATGTCGCACGATCCGTCGACGCGATAGAACACGGTCGCGCAGTCGCCGACGACGCCCTCGCGTTCAATCACCGCACCGTCACGATCGTCGAAGTAGTCGCCGCTGTACACGTGCGAAGGGACCTCGGCGTGCGGGGACCCCAGACCGAACACGAACAGGCCCACTCGCTGCTGGATCTCCAGGACCGAGCGCACCGATCGTTCGCGCCACATCGCCTGCTTGGTGCGGGGGTCGTCGAACAGTGCCGGTACCGGGAATTGGTGCACCGACGACGACCACGCGGCACCGAGACGAGAGAGGATCTCCCCCGCATACGGGATGCCGGAGGTCCGGAGGTTCGCGGCCCCGTTCATCTGCACGATGTGGGTGTCGTGCACGTCCTTCGCAGGGACGTGCCGAGCGATCGCCGAGAGGGTGGACCCCCACGCGATCCCGATCGTCATCGACGACTCGATGCGCTCGACGAGGATGCGCGCCGCGGTCAGCGCCGTGCGCTCGAGGCGCTCCGCCTCGGACGTGCGCGCGGGGGTCGGGACGACGTGCGCGGTGATGCCGAAACGATCGGAGATGCGCTGCGCCATCTGTCCGCGCGCGTCATCGGGCGAGCTGATCGAGATGGTCACGAGCCCGACGTCGCGAGCGTGCTGGAGCAGCCGGGAGACGGACGACCGGGATACCCGCATCTCGTGGGCGATGGCATCCATCGTGAGGTCCTGCATGTAGTACAGCTGCGCCGCGCGCAGCGCGTCTCGGGAACGTTCCTCCGTTTGCGTCGTCATCGTCTCCCTCTCGTCGCTTGCCTATTCTGCACGTTTGTTCAAGGGGCTTGCAACAACGTGCAGTGGCGCGCATCCTCGTTGTACCTCAACGAAAGGTCGCAGTCGACATGTCGTCCCCCTCTTCTTCGCTCCGCGCCGACGTCCAGGCGCTCCGTGACGCCGAAGACCTCGACGTCCTCATCATCGGAGGGGGCATCAACGGCCTCGCCACCCTCCGCGACCTCGCCCTCCAGGGCGTGAAGGTCGCACTCGTCGAGCGCGGCGACTTCGTCTCGGGCGCATCCTCGGCGTCCAGCCACATGGTGCACGGTGGCATCCGCTACCTCGAGAACGGCGAGTTCCGTCTCGTGAAGGAGGCGGTCACCGAGCGCAACGACCTGCTCAAAACGGCTCCGCACTACGTCAAGCCGCTCGAGACCACGATCCCGATCTACAAGACGTTCTCGGGCATTCTCTCGGCCCCCTTCCGCCTTCTCGTCACCCACGGTCGCGGCAAGCCCAGCGAGCGCGGCGCGCTGCTGATCAAGGTCGGTCTCATCATGTACGACACCTTCTCGCGCGACGGCGGCACCGTCCCGCGGCACAAGTTCTTCGGGAAGAAGAAGTCGCTGGCCGACCTCCCCCGCCTGAACCCCGACCTCGCCTACACCGCGACCTACTTCGACGCCTCAATGCACGATCCCGAGCGCATCGCCCTCGACGTGCTGCACGACGGCATCATCGCCGGCGGCGGACGCACCCAGGCCGTCAACTACGTCTCGGCCGTGGGCGCCGATGAGAACGGCGTGCGCGTGCGTGACGAGGTCTCCGGCGAGGAGTTCTCGGTCACGGCCAAGGTCATCCTGAACACCTCCGGCCCCTGGACCGACCTCACAAATTGCGCCATGGGACTGCCGACGGAGTTCATGGGGGGAACCAAGGGTTCGCACATCGTCCTCGACAACCCGGAGTTGCTCGCGGCGACCGGCGGACGAGAGATCTTCTTCGAGCACTCCGACGGTCGCATCGTGCTGATCTACCCGCTCAAGGACCGCGTCCTCGTCGGTACCACGGATATCGACGCCGACCCGGGTCAGCCGGTGGTCTGCACGGACGACGAGATCGAGTACTTCTTCGACCTCATCGGCGCCGTCTTCCCGACGGTCGCGGTCGAACGGTCGCAGATCGTGTACACGTTCTCCGGCATCCGTCCGCTGCCCCGACACGACGACACGGCGCCGGGCTTCGTCTCCCGCGACTACCGCATCGTCGAGAACGAGATCGGCGGCACCCCGGCCATGAGCCTCGTGGGCGGCAAGTGGACCACGTTCCGCGCCCTCGCCGAGCACCTCAGCATGAAGACGCTGCAGCGGCTGCGCCGCCCCCACCGCGTCAGCACGCAGGGCCTCCCCATCGGCGGCGGCAAGGCGTTCCCCACCTCGCCTGAAGAGCGTCGCCGCTGGGTGGCCGCGCGCACGAATGCCCACCCGGCCGCCGTCGTGGATGCCATGCTCGAGCGCTACGGCACGCGCGCCGACGCGATCCTCGACGTCCTGCCCGCCGAGCCGACCGCGCTCGAGCACGCTCCCGGTTACTACCGCGAAGAGCTCGTTTGGATCGCCGAGAACGAGCAGGTCGTGCACCTCATCGACGTGCTCCTGCGCCGGACGCACCTCGCCTTCGTGGGAGGGATGACCGAGCGCACTCTCCGCGAGGTCGCTGACACCGTCGCGGCTCCGCTCGGGTGGGACGCGGCGCGCGTGGACGAGGAGATCGCCGCCGCCACAGAGACGCTGCGCACGGCGCACCGGGTGGATCTCGCCGAGGCCGGCGTGGCCCGAATCTGAGAGAACGTGCGGGCGCGCCTTCTGTTGCGCGCCCGCACGGCGGCCATACATTCGGGGTAACCGAGCCGCGAAACGTCCGAGCCGATGGCGGCCGGGCACAACAGAAAGGTCGATGACGACATGCAAGAAGTGAATCTGGGGCTGTACTTCCTCTCGGAGGTCGTCGGCACCGCCATGCTGATCCTGCTGGGTTGTGGCGTGGTCGCCAACGTGGCGCTGGCCAAGACCAAGGGCAATGCCGGTGGATTCCTGATGGTGAACTGGGGATGGGGCCTCGCGGTCTTCGCCGGTGTCATCGTCTCCGCCTACTCCGGTGCGCAGCTGAACCCGGCCGTGTCCATCGGACTCCTGGTCCACGGCGACATCTCGATCGCACAGTTCTTCGTGGCCGTCGCCGCGCAGCTGATCGGCGCCATCATCGGTGCCGTGCTCGCGTGGGCGTCGTACAAGCAGCACTTCGACGATGAGCCGGACCCCGCCGCCAAGCTCGGCGTTTTCTCGACGGGACCGGCGATCCGTTCCTACGGCTTCAACTTCCTCACCGAGGTCATCGCGACCTTCGTCCTGGTGTTCGTCATCTTCGGCTTCCGCGACTACGGTGTCGCCGACATCGGCGTCCCGGGCGGCATCGGTGGCCTCGCCGCCGTCCCGGTGGCCCTGCTCGTGGTCGGTATCGGCGCCTCCCTCGGTGGCCCGACCGGGTACGCGATCAACCCCGCCCGTGACCTCGGACCCCGCATCGCGCACGCCCTCCTGCCGATCAAGGGCAAGGGTTCCAGCGACTGGGGCTATTCGTGGGTCCCCGTCGCCGGCCCCCTGGTCGGAGGCGCGCTCGCCGGGCTGCTGGCCCCCGTGCTCCTGGGCTTCGTCGCCGCCTGATCCCCGGCGGGGGCGTCGCACCGACGCCCTCGCCCCTCCCTCCGTTCCCCTCCGATCCACCTCAACCCACTGACAAAGGAGTCCATCCATGGCCGACTACGTCCTCGCCATCGACCAGGGCACGACCTCGACGCGCGCGATGATCTTCAACAAGTCCGGCGGCGTCGTCTCCGTCGGACAGAAGGAGCACGAGCAGATCTTCCCCAAGGCCGGGTGGGTCGAGCACGACCCGCTGGAGATCTGGCGCAACACGCAGGAAGTGATCGGTCTGGCCCTCAGCCGCGCCGACATCACCCGCCACGACATCGCCGCGGTCGGCATCACCAACCAGCGCGAGACCGCCGTGGTCTGGGACAAGAACTCGGGCAAGCCGGTCTACAACGCCATCGTGTGGCAGGACACGCGCACGCAGTCGATCGTCGACCGCCTCGCCGATGGCGACACCGAGCGCTACAAGAGCATCGTGGGCCTGCCGCTGGCGACGTACTTCTCGGGCACGAAGATCGTGTGGATCCTTGAGAACGTCGACGGTGCGCGCGAGAAGGCCGAGGCCGGCGACCTGCTGTTCGGCACCACCGACACCTGGGTGCTGTGGAACCTCACCGGCGGTATCGACGGTGGCGTCCACGCGACCGACGTCACCAACGCCAGCCGCACGCTCTTCATGGACCTCGAGACGCTCGAGTGGCGCGACGACATCCTCGCCGACTTCGGTGTGCCCAAGTCGATGCTCCCCCAGATCCGCTCCTCCTCCGAGGTGTACGGAACCGTCGAGTCGTCCTCGCTCCTGCGCGAGACCCCCGTGGCCGGCATCCTCGGCGACCAGCAGGCGGCCACGTTCGGTCAGGCCGCCTTCGACCCGGGTGAGAGCAAGAACACCTACGGCACCGGCAACTTCCTCATCTTCCAGACGGGTGAGGAGATCGTCCACTCCAAGAACGGCCTGCTGACGACCCTCGGGTACAAGCTCGGCGACCAGCCGGCGCGTTACGCTCTCGAGGGCTCGATCGCCGTGACCGGTTCGCTCATCCAGTGGCTGCGCGACCAGCTCGGCATCATCTCCTCGGCCCCTGAGGTCGAGGCCCTGGCGCGCACCGTCGACGACAACGGCGGCGTGTACTTCGTGCCGGCGTTCTCGGGCCTGTTCGCTCCGTACTGGCGTCCCGACGCCCGTGGCGCGATCGTCGGCATGACGCGGTTCGTCAACAAGGGGCACATCGCCCGCGCTGCTCTGGAGGCCACCGCCTTCCAGACCCGTGAAGTCCTCGAGGCCGTCAACGCCGACTCGGGCGTCGACCTCACCGAGCTCAAGGTCGACGGCGGGATGACCGCGAACGATGAGCTGATGCAGTTCCAGGCCGACATCCTCGGTGTGCCGGTCGTCCGTCCCGTCGTCGCCGAGACCACCGCGCTCGGCGCGGCGTACGCGGCCGGCCTCGCGGTTGGCTTCTGGGACAACCTCGATGACCTCCGCGCCAACTGGCAGGAGGACAACCGCTGGGAGCCCGACATGGACTCCGACGAGCGCGACCGCGAGCTGCGCCTGTGGAAGAAGGCCGTGACCAAGTCGATGGACTGGGTCGACGAGGACGTGCGCTGAGCGCTCCCCTCAGAACGGAACCCCGTCGGCTTCGCGCCGGCGGGGTTCCGTCGTCTGCGGCCCTGCGACGGCGACGCGTCAGGCCGCTATGACCACCGGCTCGTGCCGCACCGGGAAGTTGACCGAGTTTGCGATGAAGCACCATTCGCGCGCCTGGCGATGCGCCGCGATCGCGGCCTCCACCATGGACTCCTCCGCCACCACGACCTGTGGGCGCAGCAGGACATCCGTGAACGCGCCCCCACCCTTGCCGTCCTCGACGAGCGTTCCGCTGGCATCGTCTCGGTAGGACACCACGACCACGTCCGTCTTCACGCACGCGTACAGGTACGACAGCAGGTGACATTCGCTCAGAGCGGCCAACAGCAACTCCTCGGGGTTCCACTTGGCGGGATCACCCCGGAACGGCGTGTCCGCCGACGCCTCGAGCAGGGGCTTGCCGTCGACCACGAGCGAGACCGATCGGTCGTAGTCGCGGTACCCGCTCGTGCCGGTCCCCCGGTCTCCGGTCCACGTGGCCTGCAAGCGGTACTGGTGCTCTCCGATCATGGTTCCATCCTGCTCCCTCCCCCGCGCGCCGTCGCGTGAGTCGCCCGGATTCGTGGCCTCACGAGGCCGAGAAGCGACGAACCTCGGCGACCCACGCCCGCATCTCACCGGCACGGACCCGCCGGATACGATGGAGGGATGCCTGCCACAGCCCCGGATGCCGTCGAGCTCGCCGTCGTCGAACGCAGCGGATTCATCGAGTCGCGCCACCACGGGGTCGCCGTGGTTCTGGCGCCCGACGGGTCCGAGCACCTCGCCCTGGGCGACCCGTCGGCGCACTTCCTGCCCCGCTCGAGCATGAAGCCGCTGCAGGCGCTGGCGTGCCTCTCGGCGGGGGCGGACCTCGTCGGCGAACGCCTCGCCCTGTCGATGGCGAGCCACTGCGGCACCGAGCGGCACGTCGAGGTGGCCCGTGGCATCCTGGAATCCGCCGGGCTGACCGAAGACGACCTCGGCTGCCCCGCCGCCTGGCCGACCGACACGCAGAGCCGCGACGAGCTCGTCCGCGACCACGGCGTTCCCTCTCCCCTGCGAATGAACTGTTCGGGCAAGCATGCCGCGATGCTGTTGACCTGCGTGACGAACGGGTGGACGACGGCGGACTACCTCGACCCGCAGCACCCGCTGCAGGTGCACATCCGAGAGGTCATCGAGCGGCTGGTCGGCGAGCGGATCACCACGACCGCGATCGACGGGTGCGGCGCCCCGGTGTACGCGATGAGCCTGACCGGCCTCGCGCGCGCCATCCAGCGCCTCGCGACCTCGTCCGAGCGGTCGCCGTTCGCCCTCCACCGCAGCGCGGGCACCCTCGTGCGCGCCGTGCGCGAGAACCCCTGGGCGATCGATGGCCCCGGCCGACCCGACACGATCGTGATCGAACGGCTCGGCGTCTTCTCCAAGATGGGTGCCGAGGGCGTGCAGGTGATGGCCGCGCCGAACGGCACGACGGTCGCCCTCAAGATGCTCGACGGTTCCAATCGCGCGGGTCACGCCGTCGCGCTCCGTCTGCTGGAGCGCGCGGGCGCCCTCGAGGCCGCTGCGGTCGCGGACGCCCTGTCCGCGCTGCCCCTCACCGTTCTCGGGGGCGGTCAGCAGGTCGGCGTCATCCGCGCCGCCGTCTGAACAAGGACGGTCAGAGACCGCCGTCGACCGACCGCGGGTAGGCGATCGGTTCGTCGGGCACGAGCACCTCGGTGTCGCGGTTCAGGCTCTCGCCGCGGAAGAACGGCCGGGACCGCGGGAACGCGTACCAGAGCAGCATCAGCACGACGCCGATCGCGAGCGAGCCGATCCCCAGCACGAACGTGCCCCCGATCCCGAACAGGACGGTGTAGCCGTACTCCGGGTCGTACATGTCGATCGCCGACTGGACGAACGCGTAGGTGAGCATCAGCGCGCCGAGAAGGGGCAGGATGCCGCGATACACGAGGTTCCTGGCCGACGTGAACAGGTCGCGACGGAAGTACCAGACGCACGCGTAGCCCGTGATGGCGTAGTAGAACGCGATCGCGAGTCCGAGCGACAGGATCGAGTCCTGCAGGATGTTGTCGCTGATGAGCGTCATACCCACGTAGTAGATGCTCGCGACGATGCCCATGACCAGTGTCGAGAACGACGGTGTCTGGAACCGCGGGTGCACCGTGCTGAATCGCTGCGGGAGCGCCTTGTAGGCGGCCATGGCGAGCGTGCCGCGGGCGGTCGGAAGGATCGTGGTCTGCGTCGACGACACAGCCGAGATGAGGACCGCCACGATGAGGATCCAGCCGAACGGTCCGAAGAGCCCGTCCTTGAGCGCGAGGAACACGTCGTCGGCGTTGTCGGCGTTCGCCAAGCCGGTGCCGTCCTCACCGACACCGGCGTACATCATCGCGGCCACGGTCACGGCGACGTACGTACCGAGCAGGATGACCGTGGTCAACAGCGCCGCGCGGCCCGGAATGCGCTTCGGGTCCTTCGTCTCCTCGTTGAGGGCGAGGCACGTGTCCCAGCCCCAGTAGATGAACAGCGCGAGCAGAACCGCCTCGGTGAAGCCGCTCCAGTCGGTGAAGCCGAACGGGTTGAACCACGCGAGGTCGAAGGGCGTCGGATTCGGAGCCGTGCCGTCGAAGAACTTCCACAGGGCGACGACGACGAACAGGGCCAGCACGAGGTACTGCACCCCGAGCAGGATGTTCTGGATGCGCTCGCCGATCTCGACACCGCGGTAGCTGACGTAGGTCATCGCGGCGATGAATGCGACACCCGTCGCCGTGACCAGGGGGACGTTCTCCGCGAGAGACCCGTCGCCGATCAGCGACCACAGATAGATGCCCGCGATCTGGGCGAGGTTGGCGAGCACCACCATGCCCGCAACCGCGACCCCCCAGCCGCCCATCCAACCCACCCACGGCCCGAAGGCCTTCGTCCCCCACGTGAACGTCGTGCCGCAGTCGGGCACGTCGTTGTTCAACTCGCGGTAGGCGAACGCGATGAAGAGCATCGGGATGAACGCGATGATGAACGCGATGGGAGCCGAGGCGCCCACCGCGAGGACGACGAAACCGAGAGTGGCGACGAGCGAGTACACCGGCGCGGTGGAGGCGAGACCGATGACGGTCGAGCCCCAGAGGCCCAGGGTTCCCGCGGCCAGGCCCTTGCCGGCCGTCCGTTCGGGTGCGGAGGTCATCTGCTGAACGTAGAAGTCAGCAGGCCCCCGGGTCAAGCACCGCCGGTCAGGCGGCGCGTCGGGTGACGTCGAGCACGACAATGGTGATGTTGTCGCGGCCGCCGTTCTCGAGCGCCGCCGCCATCATGGCCTCGACAGCATCGGCCGGGTCGGGGTTCGCCTCGAGGAAGTGACGGATGCCGAAATCGGTGAGTTCCTTCGTCAGCCCGTCCGAGCAGATGACGAAGCGGTCGCCGTCGAGCACCTCGAGGCGGAGGTAGTCGGGTTTGACGCTGTCACTCGGTCCGACGGCACGCGTGATCACGTTCCCGTAGGGGTGGTTCTCGGCCTCTTCCGGGCTCAGCCGGCCGGCGGCGATGAGCTCTTGCACGACCGAGTGGTCGGTCGTGATCTGGACGATGTCGTCATCGCGCAGGAGATAGACACGGGAGTCGCCGATGTTCAACGTCACCCAGTGCGGTTCGTCACCGGCCGCTTCGAGGTACAGGCCCGTGAGGGTCGTTCCCGTCCCCTCGTCGGTGGTCCCGGGGTGGGCGACGATGTCTTTCACCGCGCGCGAAAGGGCCTTCTCGATGTTCTTCGGGGAGACGGTGCCGCCCTCGACGACCGCGCGCAGCCGTTCGACGGTACTGGCGCTCGCGATCTCGCCTCCCAGGTGCCCGCCCATCCCGTCGGCGACGACGAAGAGCGGGAACTCCGCCAGGACGGCGTCCTGGTTGACCTCGCGACGTTTGCCGGTGTCGGTGGTCGCCGCCCAGGAGAGGTCGAGCGCGCCGCCCGTGACCGGGACAGTCCGCGAATGGGTGGTCACCTCGGGCACGAACGATCCTCCGGTTGGCCGACATCTTCGCCGGCGGGAACGCACGGCTCTGTCATCCTAGTCGACACGCGGACGTCGCCTCGGGACGCCGCCGGGCGCGGCGCCGGCGGCCCGGATCCCCCTGGGCTCCCCGCCGTTCACGCGGGGAGCCCACGGCGTGCGGTCAGGACTGGGGACCCGCCGGCGGAGGCGGCGTCGGTCCTGCCGGCGGCGCGGGTGGCGGCGGCGTGGTGCCGGCCGCCGGTGGCGTCTGCGGCGGGCTGTAGGGCTGAGCGGGCGGTGCGTAACCGGCGGCCGGCGCACCGTAGCCTCCTGTGGCGGGCGGTGCCTGCACCTGCTGACCGGGCTGTACCGGGATGCCGTTCCAGACCGTCTTGTCCGCGAGGAACGAGTTCGCCCACGGCGAGGGCTGGATGTTCGGGTTCCAGGGGTTGCTGCCGAAGGCGAGGATGCCGAGCCAGATCCACTGGCCGAGCGGCCCGAGGATGAACAACAGCAGGATCGGCCAGTCGCGGCCGAACTTCGCGTTCACCCGGTACGCCACCATGATCAAGGCGACGAACAGTGCCAGACCCGCCAGGTACTGCAGGACCGGGATGGCCGAGGCGACCACGAGCCCGAGGATCACCCACGGCGAGAAGTCGCCGAGCTTGGCCAGGACGAGGTAGTTGTAGATCGGCACCCAGGCGCGCCACTTGCCCTGTACGCCCGCCTTCTCGAAGACCTTCGACAGAAGGAAGGCACTGATGACGTAGGCCACGATGGCGAAGAGGAAGCCGAAGAGGCCGAGGATCAGGAAGGCAGCGGCCGACGCGGCGTCGCCGGCGCCGTAGTCGTAGTAAGCCAGATGGATCATGACGAAGTTCCTCTCGGGTCGGGTGCACACGGGCGCCCGAATTACGGACGGGAGTCTCCCGTGTAGGTCATGGTAGCGAACCTGAATGTTCGCTGAAAGTACCCGGTTCGCGAAGGTCAGACCAGCACTTCCACCTCGCCCGCTGCCCCGTCGCGCACCACGACCCCGGACGACCGCGCCCAGTGGAGCAAGTCGGCCCGGGACGCGATGTCCGCCCGCATGGTGGCCAGCGCGCGCGTGAGCTCACCCTTCGCTCTCTTGTTGAGGTGGTTGAGCGCCCGCACCGTTCCATCCGCACCCGCGGAGACCACGCGGACGTACACCCCGTCGACGCCTGCCGGGACAGGGCCGAGGGCGGCGTACGCCTCGGACCGGAGATCCAGGACGAAGCCCGGCGTGACTTCTCGGATCGCCGTGGACACGGCATCCCTCCAGATGTTCCGCGGCGACGGCGCACCGGGAAGCGAGGTCGACGCCGAGAGGCGGTACATCGGAATTCCATCGAGCGCCCCCACCGGGCCGAACGGCGCCGAATGGATGAGGACGTGAGCACCCAGCCACGAACGGGCGCTCGCGTCGAGGGTCTCGGCATCCAGGGCATCGAAGAGCACGCCTGTATACCGATCGACCGCGGGGAGCGTGGGCGCAGACCGCAGGGCGGCATTGTGGGCGACCTCGTGTCGGCGGCGCGCGCTGAGCTTGAGCACGCGAAGGGACGCCTCTTCGTCGGCGCTCAGCGCGACCAATGCGTCCACGACCTCCTCGCGCTGCGCGCGGAGTGACGGGAGGGCGAGCATGCCCAGGTCGATCGGAGCGCCGTCGCCGGCGGGGCGTTTGGTCTCGGACGGGGGAAGGAGAACGAGCATGCGACCTCGGGAGAACGAGCGACGCGCGCCGCCCGGCGAACCGGACGACGCGCGTCGTGAGAGAGGGAGTGTCAGGAGACGAGCGAAGCGTGACCGGCGACGATCGTCAGCTCGTCGTCCGCCATCGACAGGAACCCGTCCTCGGCACTGGCGATGGTCTTGGTTCCATCGACGCCCGTGATGCGGACCTCGCCCTGGGCGAGGATGGCGAGCACGGGCTCGTGACCCTGCATGAAACCGATCTCGCCCTCGACCGTCTTGGCCACGACGAGCGTCGCCTCACCGGTCCAGACCTCGGCTTCGGCCGAGACGAGGTTCACGCGCAGCGGCATCTCAGCCGTTCTCCTTCTGGATCTGCGCCCACTTGGCCTCGACGTCCGCGATACCACCGACGTTGAAGAACGCCTGCTCGGCGACGTGGTCGAAGTCACCCTTGACGATGGCGTCGAACGACTCGATCGTCTCCTTGATCGGGACCGTGGAGCCCTCGACGCCGGTGAACTTCTTCGCCATGTAGGTGTTCTGCGAGAGGAACTGCTGGATGCGGCGCGCACGCGACACGACGATCTTGTCTTCCTCGGACAGCTCGTCGACACCGAGGATCGCGATGATCTCCTGCAGTTCCTTGTTCTTCTGGAGGATCTGCTTGACCGCCGTGGCCACGCGGTAGTGGTCGGCGCCGATGTACCGCGGGTCGAGGATGCGGCTCGTCGAGGTCAGCGGGTCGATGGCCGGGTACAGACCCTTCGACGCGATCTCACGCGAGAGCTCGGTCGTGGCATCCAGGTGCGCGAACGTGGTCGCGGGGGCCGGGTCGGTGTAGTCGTCGGCCGGGACGTAGATCGCCTGGAGCGACGTGATGGAGTGGCCGCGCGTCGACGTGATGCGCTCCTGGAGAACGCCCATCTCGTCGGCGAGGTTCGGCTGGTACCCCACGGCGGAGGGCATACGACCGAGCAGCGTCGACACCTCGGAACCGGCCTGCGTGAAGCGGAAGATGTTGTCGATGAACAACAGCACGTCCTGCTTCTGCACGTCGCGGAAGTACTCCGCCATCGTCAGCGCGGACAGCGCGACGCGCAGGCGCGTCCCCGGCGGCTCGTCCATCTGGCCGAAGACGAGCGCGGTCTTGTCGAAGACGCCCGCCTCCTCCATCTCACCGATGAGGTCGTTGCCCTCGCGGGTGCGCTCGCCGACACCGGCGAACACCGACACACCGCCGTGGTCCTGCGCGACGCGCTGGATCATCTCCTGGATGAGGACGGTCTTGCCGACACCGGCACCACCGAAGAGGCCGATCTTTCCACCCTGCACGTAGGGGGTCAGGAGGTCGATCGACTTGATGCCCGTCTCGAACATCTCGGTCTTCGACTCGAGCTGGTCGAAGCTCGGCGCCTTGCGGTGGATGCCCCAGCGCTCGGTGACCTCGATGGTCTCACCGGGAGCGGCGTTGAGCACCTCGCCGGTGACGTCGAACACCTTGCCCTTGGTGACGTCGCCGACCGGCACCGAGATGGGGCCGCGGGTGTCACGAACTTCCTGTCCGCGGACGATGCCGTCGGTGGGCTTCAGTGCGATGGCGCGCACGAGGTCGTCGCCGAGGTGCTGCGCGACCTCGAGCGTGATCTCGGTGGAGTCGTCACCGATGGTGATGGTGGTCTTCAGCGCGTTGTAGATCTCGGGGATCGCGTCGTGCGGGAACTCGATGTCGACGACGGGCCCGGTGACACGCGCGACGCGGCCGACGACAGCCGCGTCGGTCTTCTCGGCGGTGAGGCTCATGGCTTCTTCTCTCCTTGGGGACTTACTTGCCGGATGCCAGAGCATCGGCGCCGCCGACGATCTCGGCGATCTGCTGCGTGATCTCCGCCTGACGCGCGTTGTTGCGCAGGCGGGTGTAGTCGGTGATGAGCTTGTCGGCGTTGTCACTGGCCGACTTCATCGCCTTCTGCGTCGCGGCGTGCTTGGCGGCCGAGGACTGCAGAAGGGCATTGAAGATGCGGCTCTGGATGTAGACCGGCAGGAGCGCGTCGAGAACGGTCTCGGCGTCCGGCTCGAACTCGTAGAGCGGGTAGGTCTCCGACTGCGCCGGGGCCTCGTGCGCCTCCAGCACCTCGAGCGGCAGCAGCCGGACGGACTCCGGCGACTGCGTCATCATGCTGACGAAGCGGTTGTACACGAGGTGGATCTCGTCGACGCCCTCGTTCTCGCCGCCCGCGCGGTAGGCCTCCAGGACGGCATCCGAGATCGCCTCCGCCGTGGAGAACTGCGGGGTGTCGGTGTCGCCGACCCACTGCGCGACGCTCGGCATGCGCCGGAACTGGAAGTATCCGACGGCCTTTCGCCCCACGAGGTAGAAGACGACCTCTTTGCCCTGCGAGCGGAGGAGCTCGGCCAGCTCGAGACCCTCGCGGAGGATCTGCGAGTTGAATGCGCCGGCGAGGCCGCGGTCAGAGGTGAAGATCACCACGGCGGAGCGGCGGATGTTCTCGCGCTCGGTCGTCAACGGGTGGTCGATCGAGGAGTGCGTGGCCACCGCGGAGACAGCGCTCGTCACGGCTCGCGCGAAGGGCGACGCCGCGCGCACACGCGTCATCGCCTTCTGGATGCGCGAAGCCGCGATGAGCTCCATCGCCTTCGTGATCTTCTTGGTCGTCTGAGCAGAACTGATCTTCTGCTTGTAGACCCGCAGTTGTGCGCCCATGATTCCGTTCTCGTGTCGCCGCTATCAGCGACGGCCCTTGACGATCCGCTCCTGGTTGACGTCCTCGGCCTCGGCCGCCTCGACCTGTTCGGCGCCCACGACGCCCTGGTCGGTGCCCGGCTGGAACTCGAGGATGAACTCGTCGATCTTCTTCTCGAGCTCGGCGACCGTGTCGTCACCCAGCGCGTTGGTCTCGCGCAGCGTGTCGAGGACCGTCGAGTTACGACGCAGGTAGTCCAGCAGCTCGCTCTCGAAGCGCAGCACGTCGGACACCTCGATGGTGTCGAGCTTGCCGTTGGTTCCGGCCCAGATCGAGACGACCTGCTCCTCGACCGGGTACGGCGAGTACTGCGGCTGCTTCAGCAGCTCGGTCAGACGCGCACCACGAGCCAGCTGGCGACGCGAGGCCGCGTCGAGGTCGCTCGCGAACATCGCGAACGCCTCGAGCGAGCGGTACTGCGCCAACTCGAGCTTCAGCGTTCCGGAAACCTTCTTGATCGACTTCACCTGGGCGTCACCGCCGACGCGCGACACCGAGATGCCGACATCGACCGCGGGGCGCTGGTTCGCGTTGAAGAGGTCGGACTGAAGGAAGATCTGGCCGTCGGTGATCGAGATCACGTTGGTCGGAATGTACGCCGAGACGTCGTTGGCCTTGGTCTCGATGATGGGCAGACCCGTCATCGAACCCGCGCCGAGCTCGTCGGACAGCTTGGCGCAACGCTCGAGCAGACGCGAGTGCAGGTAGAACACGTCGCCGGGGTACGCCTCACGGCCCGGCGGGCGACGGAGGAGCAGCGAAACGGCACGGTAGGCCTCGGCCTGCTTCGACAGGTCGTCGAAGATGATGAGGACGTGCTTGCCGCCGTACATCCAGTGCTGCCCGATGGCAGAGCCCGTGTACGGAGCGAGGTACTTGAAGCCGGCGGGGTCGGACGCGGGGGCGGCGACGATGGTGGTGTACTCCATCGCTCCGGCGTCTTCGAGCGCTCCCTTGACGGAGGCGATCGTCGAACCCTTCTGACCGATGGCGACGTAGATGCAGCGGACCTGCTTGTTGACGTCGCCCGACTCCCAGTTGGCCTTCTGGTTGATGATCGTGTCGATCGCGATGGCCGTCTTGCCGGTCTGGCGGTCGCCGATGATGAGCTGGCGCTGGCCACGACCGACGGGGATCATCGCGTCGATCGCCTTGATGCCGGTCTGAAGGGGCTCGTGAACGCTCTTGCGCTGCATGACGCCCGGCGCCTGCAGCTCGAGGGCGCGGCGGCCCTCGGTCGCGATCTCGCCGAGACCGTCGATCGGGTTGCCCAGCGGGTCGACGACACGACCCAGGTAGCCGTCGCCGACGCCGACCGAGAGGACCTCGCCGGTGCGGGTGACGCTCTGGCCTTCCTCGATGCCGGAGAACTCGCCGAGGACGACGACACCGATCTCGTGCTCGTCCAGGTTCTGCGCGAGACCCAGCGTGCCGTCACCGAAGCGGATGAGTTCGTTCGCCATGACGCCGGGCAGTCCCTCGACGTGAGCGATGCCGTCGGCCGCGTCGACGACGGTGCCGACCTCGGTCGCACCCGCGCCCGTCGGCTCGTAGGCGTTGACGAAGTCCTTCAGCGCGTCACGGATGACGTCGGGGCTGATAGAGAGTTCTGCCATTGTCTTCCTTCGTTCGTGGGGCGCGAGCCCCCAGATCTCCACCCGCTCGGGCGGGAAAGTCTTAGCCGGCGATGCGCTGGCGAAGGTCGGCGAGTCGTGCGGACACGCTCGCGTCGATGACGTCGTCGGCGATCTGCACGCGCAGGCCGCCTACCACCGTCGGGTCGATCACAGTGTTCAGGCTGACCGCTGCGCCGTACCGCGCGCGCAACGCGTTCTGCAGACGGGTCTGCTGCTCAGCGCTCAGGGGGGCCGCAGCGGAGACCGTCGCGACGATGCTCGAGCGCTGATCGGCCACGATGGCCTCCGCGCGCCGCAGGAGCGCACGGATACGACGACCGCGGGCCTGCTGCACGAGGGACGAGACGATGAGGGTCGTCGCGGCGCTCGCGCGTCCCTCGAGGAGGGTCGACACGAGCGAGACCTTCGCCGAAGAGTCGCCCATACGACCACCCAGCGCGAGTTCGAGCTCGCCGTTCGACGACACCGTGCGGGAGAACTGGAAGAGCTCGCCCTCGATGTCGACGGACCGATCGGCCACCGCGGCCGCTCGGACGGCGAGTTCTTCCAACCCGTCCACGAACTCGGCGGCGTTCGACCACCGCTGCTCCGCAGCGCGACGCAGGAGCGAGACGGTCGGCTCGCGGAACGTCGAACCGAAGACCGCGGTCACCAGTCCCTCGCGAGCGGCAGCCGGTGCTGTCGGGTCGGACAGCGCGCCGCTCAACTGCGCCGACCCGCTCACGGCGCCGACGACCGCGAAGAGCTCGCGGGCGACGTCGAGGTCGACGCCCGGGGTCGCCGTCAGCGCCTCGGTGGTCGCGGTCCGCGCCTGAGTGGTCGCGCTGCCCATTACTGGGCCGCCTTCTCGGAGGCTTCGAGCTCGGCGAGGAAGCGGTCGACCACGGCCTGCGCACGGGCGTCGTCGGAGAGCGTCTCACCGATGACGTTTCCGGCGAGGTCGACGGCCAGCGTGCCCACCTCGGCGCGCAGCGAGACGAGGGTCGACTGACGCTCGGCTTCGATCTGCGCGTGCGCAGCAGCGGTGAGGCGTGCGGCCTCGCTGGACGCGGTTTCCTTCGCCTCGGCGACGATCTTCTTGCCGTCCTCACGGGCGGCCTCGCGGATCTCACCGGCTTCCTTGCGCGCCGCGGCGAGCTGAGCGGTGTACTGCTCGAGCGCGGCCTCGGCCTCGCGCTGCGCCTCATCGGCCTTGGCGATGTTGCCCTCGATGGCGGCGCTGCGCGCGTCGAGAACCTTCGCCATCCGCGGCAGCGCGATGCGCCAGACCACGAAGCCGATGATGACGAAGCAGACCAGCGACCAGGTGATGTCGTAGACCGCGGGCAGAAGCGGATTACCGCCGCTGTGACCCTCTTCGGCTGCGACCGTGACAAGAGCCTGAAGCATCCTGTCTCCTTACTCGTGGATCGGGCGGTCAGAGCGCGCCGAAGATGAAGGGCGTGGCGATGCCGATCAGCGCGAGGATCTCGATGAAGGCGACACCGATGAACATGGTGGTCTGCAGGCGACCGGCGAGCTCGGGCTGACGGGCGGTCGACTCGATGGTCTTGCCGATCATGATGCCGAGACCGATGGCCGGGCCGATGGCAGCGAGACCGTAGCCCACGGTCGCGATGTTGCCCGTGACCTGAGCGAGAATCGTCGTTGCGTCCACTGAGGGTTTCCTTTCGTAGGGCGATCAGCCAGGCGGCAGATCGTCAGTGCTCTTCCGCCACCGCGAGCTGGATGTAGACCGCGGTGAGGATCGTGAAGACGTAGGCCTGCAGGAGAGCCACGAACACCTCGAAGAGAGTGAACGCGAGCCCCAGCGTGAGCGTTCCTGCCGCCAGCGGGGTCAGCCAGTTGAAGCTGAAGAAGAAGAAGTTGGTCGCCGAGAAGAACAGCACCAGCATGAGGTGGCCGACGATCATGTTCAGCAGCAGTCGGAGGAAGAGCGAGACCGGCCGGGCGATGAACACCGAGATCAGCTCGACGACGGCGATGATCGGGATGAGCGCCTTCGGAACGCCGCTGGGCACGAGCGAGTTCTTCAGGAAGTGGCCCACGCCGTGACGGCGGATACCGGCGTAGACGAAGGCCACGTAGGCCGTGAGCGCGAACACCAACGGCGCACCGGCGACCGAGGTGCCAGGGATGTTCAGGAAGGGGATCACGCCGGTGAGGTTCAGCGCCATGATCGTGAAGAACATCGCGGTCAGAAGCGGCAGGAACCGCTTGCCGTCCTTCTCGCCGAGGACCTGGTAGGCGATCTGCTCGCGGATGAATCCGAAACCGAGCTCCATGACGCTCTGCAGGCGGCCGGGAACGACGCGCATGCGGCGCGTTCCCAGCACGATCAGGGCGACGATCAGCGCCGTCGCGAGCAGCTGCACCAGCGTGATGCGCGTGATCGCGAAGGGCGTGCCGGCGAACAGCAACTCGGGCGGGAAGAAGTCCGAGATGGAGGGCGGGGAGAAGTAAGGCGCGTCAGCAGCGTGCGCGATCGAATTCGCCTGAGTCAACGGGGTGGCTCCAGCTTCTCGAACCGGGTTGAAGTGGTTCGGGGAGGGTGGGAAACGGCTCTCCCCGGGGCCTCGGCGTCACCGCCGCACACCGGCCGAGGTGCGTAGGAACACAGTATCAAAGATCGCCGGATTTGCGGCATCCCGATGTGGTCAGACCTCATCGGGGTCGCTCCGCTGCGGCAGAACGGTCTCGGAAACCGCCGGAAGGCGCATGCGGGAGATGACCACGAGGTCGACCACGAGCGAACTCACGGCCGTCGCCAGGAGGGCGAAGAAGAACACCGGCGGCACGATCCATTCCACCCGGAGCAGGAGGAAGAACGCGACGATCACCAGGACGAACTTCAGGAGCCATCCGCCGAGGACGACGCCGAAGAAGATCTGCAACCAGGCGGGATGACCGTAGAAGCGGTTGGCGATGAGGATGCTCACCGCCGTCAGAGCCGGGAAGATCGCCCCGACTCCCGCTCCGATGCCGCCGCTCGCCGCCCCTGCCCCGCCGGCGACGAGGGTGCCGATGACGACGGCGAGGACGAGCACGACGCCGGTCACCACCGCCGACCACAACAGGGTGGCACGCAGGACGGGGGTGCTGGAGAGGGGGGCGGTCATCGAGACTCCTCACGGATGGGTCGGCGCGCGAGGCGCCCGGACGGGAGAACGGTGAGCACTGCGCAGGCGACGACGCCGACGAGCCCGAAGGCGATGCCGATGAGGTAGTCGCCGGGCCAGCTCTGCTGCGTGCCGATGTACATGAGCAGGAACGACAGGCTCACCACGGCGGTCCACGCGTAGAAGATCAGGACGGCATCACGGTCGCTGTGGCCCATGTCGAGCATGCGGTGGTGCAGGTGCTTGCGATCCGGCGAGAACGGCGAGCGGCCGGCCCACTGGCGTCGGATGACGGCGAGTCCGAAGTCCACCAGGGGCAGCAGCACGATGACCACCGGTAGCAGGATCGGGATGAAGGCACCGAGGAGCTGCGAGCGACCGAGCTGTTCGGGGTCGAGTACGGCGGGGTCGAGCTGCCCCGTGATCGCGACCGCCGAACTGGCCATCAGCAAGCCCAGCATGAGCGCCCCGGAGTCGCCCATGAACAGCTTCGCGGGCGTCCAGTTCATCGGCAGGAAGCCCAGGCACGCACCGATGAGGACGGCGGCGATGAAGGATGCCAGATTGAAGTACGTGCTCGCACCGGTGTCGCGCACGAGAAGGTACGAGTAGGCGAAGAACACGCCGTTGGCGATGAGGCAGACGCCCGCGACCAGACCGTTCAAGCCGTCGATGAAATTGACCGCGTTCATGACCACGACCAGAGCGAACACCGTCAGCAGGAAGCTCACCCAGCTCGACCCCACCGTCAGCGCCCCGATGGGGAGCGACAGGATCTGCAGCTGTCCGAACCAGGCGATGATGCCGGCCGCGACGAACTGCGCCCCGAGCTTGATCATCCAGTCGAGATCCCAGAGGTCGTCGGCCACGCCGACGAGCACGATGAGGAGCACCGCGCCCAACAGGGAGAGCACGGGAACCGGGTCGGTCCAGAAGATGGCGAAATAGGGGTTGCGGCTGGAGAGCGCGAACGCGGCGACGACGCCGAGGAACATCGCGACCCCGCCGAGTCGCGGCGTCGGCGTCGTGTGGACGTCACGATCCCGGATGCCGGGATACAGCTTGAAGCGCAGAGCGAGCTTCCACACCACCCACGACAGCGCCAGAGTCACCGCCGCCGTGAACAGGATGGTGAGGAGGTACTGGGTCACGGACCCGGCGCCTCGGAATCCGAGGCCGCTACCGGGTCGGAAGCCCCCGCGGTACCCGTCTCAGGGTCGGGCTCCAACAGGTCGCCGAGGACCTCGCGCAGCCGCGTCCGCGAGACGGTTCCCTCGCGGAGGACGCGGACCCGCGGCTCGGCACCGCCGACGAGGGTCGTGGCATCCACGATGGTCGAGGCGAAGCCCCACTCACTGGGACCGGCGTCGAGGTAGGCGGCGACGCTGTCACCGAGCATGTCGCGAGCCTCGTCGATGCTCACAGCCGCCGGCATGCCCGTGCGGTTGGCGCTCGACACCGCGAGCGGCCCCGTCTCTTCGAGCAGCTCCAGCGTCAGGTTCTGCGCGGGCATGCGGACGGCGACCGTCCCGTTGGTGTCGCCGAGGTCCCACGACAGCGACGGCTGCGCGGGCAGGACGATCGTCAGCCCACCCGGCCAGAAGGCGTGAACGAGATCGTCGACCGCGGCGGGCACGTCGGCGACGAGGGCGCGGAGCGTCCCGACACCGGGCACGAGGACGGGCGGCGGCTGCTGACGGCCGCGTCCCTTCGCCTCGAGCAGGCCCGCGACGGCGCGCGCGTTGAAGGCGTCTGCGGCGATTCCGTAGACGGTGTCGGTGGGGAGCACGACGAGTTCGCCTCGACCGATCGCCTGACGCGCGTGGCGCATCCCGGAGAGCAGCTGCGACTCGTCACGGCAGTCGTAGACGGGTGACATGTCGCGCACAGTCTACCGACGTGCAGCCGCGCGCGCGGTCAGGGGCGGATCGCCGTTGTGGCGCGGTCGCGCGTGGTCAGATCCGGGTGCGTCGCCGCCGCCAGCCACCCGTCGGCGGCGAGGATCGCGCGGATGGCCGCGCCCTGCCACTCGCCGTGCTCGATGACGATGGTGCCGCCGGCGTGCGCCAGCCGCAGGCCGACGCGGCTGAGCACGCGCACGGCATCCAGTCCGTCCGGGCCGCCGTACAGTGCCGCCGGAGGGTCGTACAGACGCACCTCGGGATCGCGCGGGATCGCGTCGTCGGGAACGTATGGAGGGTTGGATGCCACCACCGACACCGTTCCATCGAGGTCAGGGAAGGCCTCGGCGAGGTCGATGAACGCGAGCGTCACGTTCGTCGCGCCGATGCGGGCGACGTTCTCCCTCGTCCAGATGAAGGCGTCGACGGAGTTCTCGGCCGCGAACACGCGGGCATGCGGGACCTCGGTCGCCATCGCGAGCGCGATCGCGCCGCTTCCCGTGCCGAGATCGACCGCGATCGGGGAGGGGGATGCCGCAGACCGGAGCGCGTCGATCGCCAGCTGCGCCACCATCTCGGTCTCGGGGCGCGGGACGAACACCCCCGGCCCGACGGCCAGTTCCATCGAGCGGAAGGGCGCCACGCCGGTGAGGTGCTGCAGGGGTTCCCGGGCCGAGCGCCGATCCACGAGCGGCGCGAGCGCGGCCGCGGCGGTCTCGGGGAGCCGGTCACCGCGGATGGCAGCGGCCTGCACTCCCCCGCGCGAGGTCGAGAGGACATGGGCGAGGAGGAGTTCGGCATCCACCCGGGGGTCGGGGATGCCGGCCGACGCGAAGCGCGCGGCCGTGGCGTGGAGGACGTCACCGACGGACGGCGTGGAGGACGAGACGGTTTCGGGCATGACGGGTCCCGAGCCTAGTCGCGCGTCGTCACACACGGACCCGCGGCCGGCGCCTCACCTAGGATTGTCGCGATCCGACCGACGGCGAAAGGCGAGCCATGCCCGGCATCCACACCGACATCACCTCAGCGTTCGGCGACACCCCTCTGGTGCGCCTGAACCGTGTCGCGGAAGGCGCCGGGGGCCAGATCCTGGCCAAGCTCGAGTTCTACAACCCCGCCTCCAGCGTCAAGGACCGCCTGGGGATCGCGATCGTCGACGCGGCCGAAGCCTCCGGCGAGTTGAAGCCCGGCGGCACGCTCGTCGAGTCGACGAGCGGCAACACCGGCATCGCGCTGGCGATGGTCGGCGCCGCACGCGGGTACAAGGTCATCCTGACGATGCCGGCGTCCATGTCGAAGGAGCGTCGCGTCCTGCTCCGGGCGTTCGGCGCGGAGCTCGTGCTCACCGACCCCACCAAGGGGATGTCGTTCGCGGTCGAGGAGGCCAAGCGCATCGTCTCCGAGACCCCAGGTGCCGTGTGGGCGCGCCAGTTCGAGAACGAGGCGAACCCCGAGATCCACCGCAAGACCACTGCCGAGGAGATCCTCCGCGACACCGACGGCAAGGTCGACTACTTCGTCGCCGGGATCGGCACGGGCGGCACCATCACCGGCGTCGGCCAGGTGTTGAAGGAGCGCATCCCGGGCGTCAAGGTCGTCGCCGTGGAGCCCGCCGACTCGCCCATCCTCACGAAGGGACACCCCGGCCCGCACAAGATCCAGGGCATCGGGCCGAACTTCGTGCCGGCGATCCTCGACCGCGACATCATCGACGAGGTCATCGACGTCGAGTTCGACGACGCCATCCGCCTGGCGCGCGAGACCGCGGCCAAGGACGGCATCCTCGTCGGCATGTCCTCCGGCGCGGCGATCTGGGCCGCACTCGAGATCGCGCGACGCCCCGAGGCCGAGGGGAAGAACATCGTCGTCATCATCCCGTCGTACGGCGAGCGCTACCTCTCCACCGCCCTCTACGAAGACCTGCGCGACAACTGACGTGGGGGTTCTCTCCCGCATCCGCGAGGACGTCGCCGCGGCCAAACTGCGCGACCCCGCGGCGCGCGGTGGCGTCGAGATCGCGTTGTTGTACCCCGGCCTCCACGCCGTGTGGGCGTACCGGGTGGCGCACCGTTTGTGGCTGCGCGGCCTGCGCTTCCCCGCGCGAGCGCTGTCGCAGGTGGCGCGCTGGCTGACCGGAGTCGAGATCCACCCCGGCGCCGTCATCGGCCGGCGCTTCTTCATCGATCACGGCATGGGGGTCGTGATCGGAGAGACGGCCGAAGTGGGCGACGACGTCATGCTCTACCACGGCGTCACCCTCGGCGGCCGCCAGCGCGAGGGCGGCAAGCGGCACCCGACGCTGCACGATGGAGTCGCGGTCGGCGCCGGGGCGAAGATCCTCGGTCCGATCACGATCGGCGCGCACAGTCTGGTCGGCGCGAACGCCGTCGTCACCCGCGATGCGCCGGCCGAGAGCGTGCTCGTGGGCGTACCCGCCAAGCCGCGCGCGCGTCGTCCGAGCGAAGACACTCGGGCTCTGCTCACGGCACCCGAGTACTGGATCTGACCGGCGTTCAGCGCTTCGCCGTGACCGATGCCCGCGCGGGCCGGTCGATCAGAAGCACGGTCAGCACCCCCGTCACGACCGCCGATACGATCCAGACGACCAGCGGCGCCAAGAACCAGGCGCCGACCGTCGTGATCCGCACCCCCGCGGACGGCAGCAGCACGACGACCAGCAGCGACACGAACGTCGCGATGATGCCGATGCCGCCGAGGAGCAGCGGCGCGCGCTTGCGCGCGAGACGGGTCACGAGTGGCGTCGCAAGGCTCTGCACGACGGCGAAGACCACGATCGCCACCAGGAAGCCCCACACGTCGAGCCACGAGATGCGGAAGCCGTCGACGAACAGGTCGGCGAGGACGAGACCCGCCGCCGCCGAGGCGAGGTAGATCACGACGCGGAACAACCAGGTCTTCATGCTGTGAGGCTAGCGGAGCGTCGGCCGTAGGCTCGGAGGATGACGCGCCCGCACGATCTGTCGCTCGCCGCCCAGATCGCCGCCCTGCGAGCCGGGGAGATCGGACCGGTCGAACTGGCCGCGCACTACCTCGATCGCATCCGGCGCTTCGCCGACCTCGGTGCGTTCGCGGAGATCACCGGTGAGGCCGCCCTCGCGCGCGCTGCCGCCCTGGAGGAGATGTCCCCGGATGGCCCCCTCTGGGGCGTGCCCTCGGCCGAGAAGGACCTCGTCGCGCGCGCCGGCGTTCCCACCCGATACGGCTCCCGTTCCCGCCTCGCCCACGTCCCCTCGGTCTCGGACGCCCTCGCCGAGGCGATGGATGCCGCGGGCGCGGTGAGCCTCGGGAAGACCAGCACGTCGGAGTTCGGCCTCACCGGCTTCACCGAACCGCTCATCCATGCCCCGGCCCGGAATCCCTGGGCCCCCGATACCGGCGCCGGTGGATCCAGCGGCGGCGCGGCCGTCGCTGTCGCCGCGGGGCTCCTCCCCGCCGCGGTCGGTTCGGACGGCGGCGGATCGATCCGCATCCCGTCCGCTACCGTCGGAGTCGTCGGCCTGAAGCCCTCGCGCGGACGCCTCCCCATCGGTTCGGGATTCGACTCCCCCGACGGCCTCGCCGTGGCCGGGCCGATCGCGCGCGCCGTCGAGGACGCGGCACTCCTCCTGGACGCGCTGGTCGGGCTCGCGCCGTTCTCGTACGCGACCGCGGCTCCCGGGCGCGGTCCCTTCGTCGAGGCCGCTCGCCGCGCGACGCCCGGCCTTCGCATCGGCGTCACGACCGTCTCGCCGTGGGACGACGACGAGAACATCGTGCTCGACCCCGCCGCCCGCGCGGCGTTCGATACGGCCACCGCCTGGCTGAGCGACGCCGGTCATGCCGTGGCCGACGCGGACTGGCATCCGGTGGGCTATCCCGCCCTGTTCCGGGTGCTGTGGCGGGCGAGCGCCGCCCGTGTCCCGTTGAGCGACGACGACATGACCGCCGTCGAACCGCTCACCGCATGGCTCGTTCGCGAAGGACGGTCGCTGTCGGCTCCCGATCTCCTCGGCGGACTGACCGAGGCCCGCGCCTTCGAACGCCGGACGGTCGCCGACTTCGCGGCGTTCGACGCCGTGCTGACGCCTGCGCTGGCGCAGTCGCCACGGCCGGTCGGGTGGTACGCCGGGCACGACCCCGAGCGGACGTTCGCGATGCAGGTCGAGTACGCGCCGTACTCCAGCTTCGTCAACGTCGCGGGCCTTCCGGCCCTGACGCTGCCGGTGGCGACGGATGCCGCGGGACACCCCGTCTCGGTGCAGCTCATCGGCCGACCGGGCGGCGAGGCGGCACTGCTCGCGCTCGCGACGCAGCTCGAGGGACGCCGCGGCCCCCTCCCCCGCCCGCCCTTCTGGGACGCCTGAGGTTCCTCGGCCGAGGAGGACCGCCGCGCCCGGGTCGGGGCGGTGTACCGCACAACTCCTGCGGTCTGCGGGCTCTCGCGGCCGCAGCAGCGGCTCGCGGCTGATCTGCCGGAGTTGTGCGGCCGAGGCAGCCCGGAAGAAGCGAGCGGGCTCAGCCCTCGGAGAGGGCGGCGAGCCGGGCCTCTTCGTCGGCGGTGATCGCCGACTCGATGATCGGGCCGAGCGCGCCGTCCATGACCTGATCGAGGTTGTAGGACTTGTACCCCGTGCGGTGATCGGCGATCCGGTTCTCGGGGAAGTTGTAGGTGCGGATGCGCTCGGAACGGTCCATGCCGCGGATCTGCGAACGGCGGGCGTCGGCGGCCTGCGCGTCGCGCTCCTCCTGCTGCTTGGCGAGAAGGCGGGCGCGCAGCACGCGCATGCCGGCCTCGCGGTTCTGCAGCTGCGACTTCTCGTTCTGCATCGACACGACGATCCCGGTCGGGACGTGCGTGATGCGCACCGCGGAGTCGGTCGTGTTGACCGACTGACCGCCCGGACCCGACGAACGGAACACGTCGATCTTCAGGTCGTTGGGGTCGATCGCGACCTCTTCGGGCTCGTCGACCTCGGGGAAGACGAGTACGCCGGTCGTCGATGTGTGGATGCGCCCCTGCGACTCGGTCGCCGGCACGCGCTGCACCCGGTGCACGCCCCCCTCGTACTTGAGGTGCGCCCACACGCCCTGCGCGGGATCGCTCGACGAGCCCTTGATCGCGACCTGGACGTCCTTGTAGCCGCCGAGGTCGGACTCGTTGCGCTCGAGTAGTTCCGTCTTCCACCCCATGGATGCCGCGTACTGCAGGTACATCCGGAGGAGGTCGGCCGCGAACAGTGCGCTCTCCGCGCCACCCTCGCCCGCCTTGATCTCCATGATCACGTCACGGGCGTCGTCGGGGTCGCGCGGGATGAGGAGCCGCCGCAGCCGCTCCTGGCTCTCGTCCCGTCGCTGCTCGAGCGCGGGCACCTCCTCGGCGAAGGCCTCGTCCTCGCGGGCGAGTTCGCGCGCGGCATCCAGGTCGTCCGACGCGGACTGCCACGCCTCGTAGGCGTGAACGATCCGGTTCAGCTCGGCGTAGCGCCGATTGACCCGCTTCGAGCGCGCCGCGTCGGCGTGCACGGCCGGGTCGTTCAGCTCGAGCTCGACCTGCCGGTGCTCATCGAGCAGTCCGCGAACGGACTCGAGGATGCCGGAATCGGACACGGCTCAGCGGATGCCGTTGTCGTGCCCGTTGTCTCCACGCGC
Organism: Microbacterium enclense; assembly: GCF_004022425.1. GTDB lineage: Bacteria > Actinomycetota > Actinomycetes > Actinomycetales > Microbacteriaceae > Microbacterium > Microbacterium enclense_A. The sequence goes on from NZ_RBZY01000004.1 coordinate 72,730, forward strand.
GGGAGCCGGGATCGACTTCTGCATCTGGACGAGGAACTCGACGTTGGACTGCGTCTCCTTGAGCTTGCCGAGCACGACCTCGAGGGCCTGCTGCGGGTCGAGACCCGCGAGCGCGCGACGCAGCTTCCAGGTGATCTTGACCTCGTCGGGCGACAGCAGCATCTCTTCGCGACGGGTCGAGGACGCGTTGACGTCGACCGCCGGGAAGATGCGCTTGTCGGCGAGCTGGCGGTTCAGGCGCAGTTCGCTGTTGCCGGTGCCCTTGAACTCCTCGAAGATCACGTCGTCCATCTTCGACCCGGTCTCGACCAGCGCCGTCGCCAGGATCGTGAGCGACCCGCCGTTCTCGATGTTGCGTGCGGCGCCGAAGAAACGCTTGGGCGGGTACAGCGCCGAGGCGTCCACGCCACCGGTCAGGACGCGACCCGAGGTCGGTGCCGACAGGTTGTAGGCCCGGCCGAGGCGGGTGATCGAGTCCAGCAGCACGACGACGTCGCGACCGAGCTCGACGAGACGCTTGGCCCGCTCGATGGCGAGTTCGGCGACCGTGGTGTGATCTTCGGCGGGACGGTCGAACGTCGAGGCGATGACCTCGCCCTTGACCGTGCGCTGCATGTCGGTGACCTCTTCGGGGCGCTCGTCCACGAGCACGACCATGAGGTGGACCTCGGGGTTGTTCTGCGCGATCGCGTTCGCGATCTGCTGCAGCACGATCGTCTTGCCCGCCTTGGGGGGCGCGACGATGAGACCGCGCTGGCCCTTGCCGACCGGTGCGACCAGGTCGATGAGGCGCTGCGTGAGCTTCTCGGGCGCGGTCTCCATGCGCAGACGCTCCTGCGGGTACAGCGGGGTGAGCTTGCCGAACTCGACGCGGGCGGCGGCATCCTCGACCGACAGACCGTTGATCGAGTCGACCTTCACGAGCGCGTTGTACTTCTGGCGGCTCGACTGCTCGTTCTCGCGCGGCTGCTTGATCGAACCGACCACCGCGTCGCCCTTGCGCAGGTTGTACTTCTTGACCTGACCGAGCGAGACGTAGACGTCGCTGGGGCCGGGCAGGTAGCCCGTGGTGCGTACGAACGCGTAGTTGTCGAGCACGTCGAGGACGCCCGCGATGGGGATCAGGACGTCGTCCTCGCCGACCTCGCTCTCGAACTCGTCACCGGTGGCGGCCTGTCCGCGACGCTTGTTGCGCTGACGGTTGCGACCGTTCGCCTGGTTCTGCTGCTGGGCCTGCTGACCGTTCTGCGCGGGGGCCTCGGCCTCGTCGGCGGCGGGCGCGGCGGCGTTCGCCGCGGGCGCGGGCGCGTCGGCGTTCTCGGCCTTGTTGCGGTTGCGGTTGCGCGACCGGCTGCGGCTGCGGCTGCGCGACGGCGTGTCGGCGGACTCCTCGGCGCTGTCGCCGTCGGTGGCGTCGGCCTGGGCGGTGTCGCCCTCGGTGGCGTCGGCCTGGGCGTCGACCGCGTCGGTCGGGGAGGCCACGGTCTCGGTGTTCGCGTCGGCCTCGGCGGACTGCCCCGCGGCCTCGGGAGCCTCGGCGGGGGTCTCGGTGGGGGTCTCGGTGACCTCGGCGGCGATGGGCGTTTCCGCCGGCGCCGCGTCGACGGGAGCCTCGGCCGCGGTCTCGTCCGCGGGCGCGCTCTTCGCTCGGCGCGGGGCGCGCTTGCGGGGCGCGCGGGCGGGCTTGGCGGGCGCCTCCCCGGCGGCGGGCTCCTCGGCCGAAGGAGCGGGCTCTTCGACCGGAGCACCCGGCTCCGCGGCGGGGGCTGCGACGGCCTCTTCGGCGGCCGGCTCCACGGCGGGGGCCACCTCGTCGGTGGCGGGCGCCGCGTCGGCGGGCGACTCCTCAGCGGCGGGCACCTCGACGGGGGCTTCTTCCCCCGCGGGCTCCTCGGCGGCGGCGGGCTCGGCCTGCTGCTCGTCGGCGGCCGGTGCCTCCTCCGCGGTCGGGTCCTCGGCCGCGGGGGCGTCGTCGCCCTCCGCATCGACGGGCGCGTCGAACAGCGTCTCGTCGGCGGGAGCGGCGGACTGCTCCTCGGTCGGGATGTCGGCACCCTCGGGCGCGTCAACGGGCTGGGTCTCGGAGATGGACTCCACGAGTGCTCCTCAGAAATGAAACATGGTCAGATCGCGGGGTATCGCTGCAGAGCGCAGACGAGAACTCACACCAGCGGTTCGGGAGACTGCAGCCGAGACCGGGTTCGCGATTTGTTGCGGATTTCGCAGGTGGTGCAGAGGCTCAGATTCGCGTGCTAAGCGGAACCCTCTGCGGGCTTCACTGTACCACCCTTGACGTCGACGGCGAGCATGAGCGCCTGCCACGGGGTGTCGACGACCGACGAGGTGAGCTCCGCCGCCGCCACACGCTGTCCGGGCCCGTCGGCGAGCACGAGCACGCTCGGACCCGCTCCGGAGACGACGGCCGCGTACCCCTCCGCCCGCAGCGCCCGGACGAGGCGGTCGGTCTCGGGCATGGCCTGGGCACGGTAGTTCTGGTGCAGTTTGTCCTCGGTCGCGGCCATCAGCAGCTCGGGGCTCTGGGTCATCGCCGCGATGAGCAGCGCCGAACGCGACACGTTGAACACCGCGTCCTCGCGCGGCACCTGCAGGGGCTGCAGGCTGCGCGCCACCGCCGTCGACATGGTGAAGCTCGGGACGAGCACGAGCGGCGCGACGCCGCGGTGCACGATGAGCTGCTTGTGCTGGGGACCGGTGGCATCCATCCACGCGATCGTGAGCCCGCCGAACAGGCCGGGAGCGACGTTGTCGGGGTGGCCCTCCATCTCGGTCGCGAGGCGCAGCAGCTCGACGTCAGAGAAATCGACCTCGCCCTCCAGCAGGCCTTTCGCGGCCAGGATGCCGGCGACCACCGCCGCACCGGAGGAGCCCATCCCGCGCCCGTGGGGGATGACGTTGTGCGCCACGAGACGCAGTCCCGGAAGCTCCCGTCCGACCGACGCGAACGTGTGCGCGATCGCGCGCACCACCAGGTGGGACGCGTCGCGGGGTACGTCGATCGTCCCCTCGCCGGTGATCTCGATCTCGAGCCGACCGGACTCGAGCGCCTCTACCGTCAGCTCGTCGTACACGCTCAGCGCGAGCCCGAGGGTGTCGAAGCCCGGGCCGAGGTTCGCGCTCGTCGCCGGGACGCGGACCGCGACGCGGCGCCCGAGGGCTGCGGTCACTCGGCCACCGGCTTCAGGTCGAGGACCGAGGCGACCTCCGACGTGGTGGCGTCGACGACCGTCGGCTTGACCTCGGAACCGTCGGACTTGCGGAGCGCCCACTGCGGGTCCTTCAGGCCGTGACCGGTGACGGTGAGCACGACCTTCGCGCCGGCGGGGACGACGCCGGCCTCGGCGCGGTCCAGCAGACCCGCGACACTGATCGCGGACGCGGGCTCGACGAAGACGCCCACCTCGCCGGCGAGGATCTTCTGCGCCGCGAGGATGCGGTCGTCGTCGATCGCGCCGAACCATCCGTCGGTGGCATCCCGAGCCTCGAGGGCGAGGTGCCACGAGGCGGGGTTTCCGATGCGGATCGCGCTGGCGATCGTCTCGGGGTTCTTCACGACCTCGCCGCGCACGAGCGGCGCGGAACCGGCGGCCTGGAAGCCGAACATCCGCGGCACGCGCGTCGAGACACCACGGTCGACCTCTTCGCGGTAGCCGCGCGAGTAGGCCGTGTAGTTGCCGGCGTTGCCGACGGGGATGAAGTGGAAGTCGGGGGCGTCGCCGAGCTGCTCGACGACCTCGTAAGCGGCGGTCTTCTGGCCCTCGATGCGGTCGGGGTTGACGGAGTTGACGAGGTGCACCGGGTAGTGGTCGGCGAGCTCGCGCGCGATCTCGAGGCAGTCGTCGAAGTTGCCGCGGATCTGGATCAGACGGCCGTTGTGCGCGACGGCCTGGCTGAGCTTGCCCATCGCGATCTTGCCCTCGGGGACGAGCACGGCAGCGGTGATGCCGGCGTGCGCGGCGTACGCGGCGGCCGAGGCGGAGGTGTTGCCCGTCGACGCGCAGATGACGGCCTTCGCTCCGTGCTCGACGGCGCGCGAGAGCGCCACCGTCATGCCGCGGTCCTTGAAGGAGCCGGTGGGGTTCATGCCCTCGAACTTGACGTAGACGTCCGCGCCCGTGCGCCGCGAGAGGGCGGGAGCGGGGATGAGGGGCGTCCCACCCTCCCCCAGCGTCACGACGGTCGAGGCGTCGGTGACGCCCAGGCGGTCGGCGTATTCACGGAGGACTCCGCGCCAGACGTGTGCCATGTCAGTTCCCTTCCACGCGCAGTACGGAGACCACGCGCTCGACGACGCCGCTCGCGGCGAGACGCTCGACGGTCTCGCTCAGGTCTTGCTCACGGGCCTGGTGTGTACCGATGACCAGACGCGCCGACCCACCGGCGGCAGGGTCGTCGGCGTCCGATTCGATGGTGGTCTGCTCCACGGTCGCGATCGACACGCGGCCCTCGCTCAGGATGCCGGCGACCGTGGCGAGCACGCCCGGCTGGTCGTCGACCTCCAGCGTGATCTGGTACCGCGTGATGACCCGGCCGATCGGCACGGTGGGGAGGTTCGCGCGCGTGGACTCGCCGACGCCCACTCCCCCGGCGATGTGGCGGCGCGCGGCGGAGACGACGTCGCCGAGAACGGCGGAGGCGGTCTGCACGCCCCCGGCGCCGGCGCCGTAGAACATCAGGTCGCCGGCCGCCTCGGCCTGGACGAAAACGGCGTTGTTCGCACCGTGGACGCTCGCGAGCGGGTGCGAGCGCTCGACGAGCGCGGGGTAGACGCGCACCGAGATGGACTCGCTCGCCTCGCCCGCACCGGCCGCGAGGCGCTCGCACACCGCGAGGAGCTTGATGACGTAGCCCGCGTGACGCGCGGACTCGATCATCGCGGCATCGATCCGGGTGATGCCCTCGCGGTGAACGGCATCCAGCGGCACGGTCGTGTGGAACGCCAGGCTCGCGAGGATCGCCGCCTTCTGGGCGGCGTCGTAGCCCTCGACGTCGGCGGTCGGGTCGGCCTCGGCGTAACCGAGCGCCTGCGCCTGCGCGAGGACATCGGCGAAGTCGGCCCCCTCGGTGTCCATCCGGTCGAGGATGTAGTTCGTCGTGCCATTGACGATGCCCATGATGCGAACGACCCGGTCGCCGGCGAGCGAGTCGCGCAGCGGACGGATGATCGGGATGGCACCGGCCGCGGCGGCCTCGTAGTAGACCTCCGCCCCGACCTGATCGGCGGCCTCGAAGATCTCGGATCCGTGGGTGGCGAGCAGCGCCTTGTTGGCCGTGACGACGTCGGCTCCGGAGTTGATGGCCTGCAGCACCTGCGTGCGGGCCGGCTCGATCCCACCCATGAGCTCGATGACGATGTCGGAGCCGACGATGAGGCTCTCGGCATCCGTCGTGAACAGCTCGCGCGGCAGGTCGGTATCGCGCTTGCCGTCGAGGTTGCGGACGGCGATGCCCGCGAGTTCGAGGGTGGCGCCGGCGCGGTCGGCCAGTTCGGCGCGGTGCTTGAGCAGCAGGTCGGCGACCTGCGAGCCGACGGCACCGGCGCCCAGCAGCGCGACGCGCAGCGTGCGGTAGTCGGTCATTCGGTGTCTCCGTGGGATGGGGCGGCCGCGCCGCGGAACGACGAGGGCGGGGATGCCGCGACACCGACGTCGCGGGAGAGGAGGTCGTCGACGGTCTCGCCGCGGACGATGACGCGCGCCCGTCCGTCGCGTACGGCGACGACCGGCGGACGCGGCGTGTAGTTGTAGTTGTTCGCGAGCGAGAAGCAGTACGCACCGGTGGCCGGCACCGCGAGCAGATCGCCCGGCGTGACGTCGTCCGGGAGGTACTCGGCATCCACCACGATGTCTCCGGACTCGCAGTGATGCCCCACGACGCGGGAGAGCGCGGGGTCCGCGGCGCTGACGCGCGACACGAGCCGGGCCGAGAAGTCGGCGCCGTAGAGGGCCGGGCGGGCGTTGTCGCTCATGCCGCCGTCGACGCTCACGTACGTGCGCTCGAGACCCTCGCCGATCGATACCTTCTTGACCGTGCCGACCTCGTAGAGGGTGACACCGGCCTGTCCGACGATGACGCGTCCGGGCTCGCACGCGACGTCGGGCATCGGGATGCCACGGACCGCGCACTCGTCGGCGATGGCGTCGAGGATGCCGTCGGCGATCTCCTCGATGGGGCGCGGGTCGTCGACCGAGGTGTAGGAGATGCCGAATCCGCCACCGACGTTGAGGAGCGGGATGTCTCCCCCGGCGAGAAGGTCGGCGTGGAGGTCGACGAGGCGCGCCGCGGACTCGCGGAAGCCGGCCGAGTCGAAGATCTGCGAGCCGATGTGAGCGTGCAGGCCCACGAAGCGGAGGCTCGCCAACTCGCGGATGCGCTCCACGGCCGCCGTCGCTGCGTCGAGCGAGAAGCCGAACTTCTGGTCTTCGTGAGCGGTTGCGAGGAACGCGTGGGTCTCGGCGTGCACACCGGTGCGCACGCGCACGAGCACCGGTTGGACGACACCGCGACGATCGGCGATCGCGGCAAGGCGTTCGATCTCGATCGGGCTGTCGACGACGACCGAGCCGATCCCCACCTCGACCGCGCGCTCGAGCTCGCCGACGCTCTTGTTGTTGCCGTGGAACCCCAGGCGCGCGGGGTCGGCACCGCCGGCCAGGGCGACCTCGAGCTCCCCGCGCGTGCACACATCGACCGCCAGACCTTCGTCGGTGACCCAGCGCACGACCTCGGTCGACAGGAATGCCTTACCGGCGTAGTACACACGGGCGTGGACGCCGTGGCGCTCGGCGGCAGCGGTGAACGCGGCACGGGCGCGGCGGGCGTGCGCGCGCACCTCGTCCTCGTCGAGGACGTACAGGGGCGTGCCGAAGCGCTCGCGGAGGTCGAACACCGACACCCCGCCGATCTCGACGGAGCCGTCGTCGACGCGGTGCGCGGACGAGGGCCAGACGGAGGCGACGAGCTCGTTCGCTTCCGCCGGGGCGGTGAGCCACTCGGGCACGAGCGCGGAGTGCGAGGCGGACACGGAGGAACCAATCGGGTTTTGCGGCGACGCGACGGCCGCGGATCACGGCTCCTGCCCGCGCGGGGCGTCACGCGACAGGCAGTCCTTGCAGTCTAGGGCACGGCATATGCCGCCCCCGTCCCACGCCTCGCCGCCCGAGGTCGTCGACCGGTACCCACGGGTGAGCCGGCGGGCGATCCGTCGCGGTGAGCGCCCGCCGTTGCCGGAAGAGCGAGGGATGCCACCCTCCCCCGACCGTAGCGTGGGGCCGTGTCGAGCCCGTCCCCCGTCGTCGTCGAGGCGCTCGGCATCACCCTCGGCATCGACGTCGCCGCCCTGGACCCTCCCCGGCGCGCGGCGGTGCGGGCCGCGTGGAGCGGCGCCCGGGCACCGCGCGGAACCCCGACGCGGGCGATCGTGACGCCCACGGCATCCCTCGATCCGGGCGCGATGCTCGCCGCGCTCTCGAGCGCCGTCACGACGCGCGCGATCGAGGAACGGCGGGGCGAGCTGTGGATGCTGCACGCCGCCGGGGTCGCCGGCGCCGACGGCGGCGTCGTGGTGCTCGTCGGCGCCTCGGGCGCGGGCAAGACCACGGCGATCCGGGTGCTCGCGTCGGCCGCGGGATATGTCTCGGATGAAGCGGTCGGGGTGGCCGTGACCGGTGAGGTGCAGCCGTACCGCAAGCCGCTGTCGCTGATCACCGCGGGGGTCGCGCACAAGGTGCAGCGCTCGCCGGACGAGTTGGGACTCGGCCCCCTGCCCCGCGGGGGTCTCCGGTTGGCGCGGATCGTCCTGCTGGATCGTCGCACCGGGGGCGATGCCGCGCGACTCGTTCCCGTGCCCGTCTCGGAGGCGATCGCCGCGCTCGCCGCGCAGTCGAGCGGACTGGTGCAGCTGCCGCGGCCGGTCGCGACCATGGCGGAGCTCATCGAGCGGACCGGCGGGGTCCTCCGCGCCGAGTACACCGAGGCGCGCGAACTCGCCGTCCTCATGCGAGAGGTGCTCGACGCGGAGGCTCCGCCGCCGACGACCGCCGGGATCGAGGCCGCTCCCCCTCCCGAGACCACCCGCGCGCGCGGCGCCGCGCCCGTGTACGACCGCGCCGACGCCGTCGACGCGTACGGGCTCTCCGACGACACGGTCGCGGTGCTCACGGCCAACCCCGACGGGAGCGGCATGCTGCGCGTCCTCGCGGGCGTCGGACCGACGCTGTGGGACGCCGCTCGCGGAGCGACGCACGACGATCTCGTCGCCGCGGTCGACGCGCGGTTCGACTGCCCCGACCCGTGGGGCGTCACCGATGCGGCGGTAGCGTCACTCGTGGATGCCGGGCTGCTCCGGATCACGGGAGCCTAGGGTCAGCCGCAGGTGCCGTTCTGCTGCAGCGCCGGGTCGTTGAGCAGGCGCCCGTCGATGGCGAACGTGGCCACCACGTCCTCCCCCTGGACGCTCACCCCGTCGAGCGTCAGCCCGGCCGGAAGACGGTCGGCGATGCACAGTCGCCACGTCTGCACCGCGCGATCGGCGACACCGCCGAGCTGACCCCGCAGTGTGTCGGCGTCGACCCGGTTGCCGCCGAGGTCGAAGGCCGTGGGGGTCAGCGTCAGGTCGCCGTCCGCCGCCCCGGGTGTGGCAGAGATTCCTACGGGAATCGAGATGCCGAACACCGAGAACTCCGTCGACAGCGTCACGTCGGGGGCCGCGGTGCCGACGGTGTCGGCCGGGAAGTCCGGGATCTGCGCGAGCAGGGCCCGCAGCTGATCGGGGTCGAGGCGCACGGATGCCGACCCTCCCGCGGCCGGCGCGTCGCCCGCGACGGGGACGTCCTGCAGATCGACGCGGACGTCGCCGTTCAGCGGACCGAGCACCACGTCGGGCGCGGACACCGCGACCTGGTCGAGACGTCCCTTCACCAGCTGCGGAAGCACGATGCCGGGCACCTCGACGTCCACCTGCTGATCAGCGGGCAGACCGACCTGCTGCACGACGAGCGAGCGCACGGTGTTCGCGACCGCCGAGCGGGCGATGACCTCGGCCGCCACGAGCACCCCCGCGATCACGACGAGGACGATCACGACGATCGCGATCATCCGCCCGGTTCGACGACGGGGGTGCGTGGCATCCGTCATGACTACATGCGCTCCGGAGCGCTTACGCCCAGCAGTGCGAGGCCGTTGCGCAACACCTGACCGGTCGCGTCGTTGAGCCACCGGCGGGTGCGGTGCACCGGCTCGACCGCGGCGTCGCCGAGCGGGATGACGCGGCAGTTGTCGTACCAGCGGTGGTAGAGACCCGCCAGTTCTTCGAGGTAGCGGGCGACCCGGTGGGGTTCGCGCACCTCCGCGGCGTACGCGACGATCCGCGGGTACTCCTGCAGCGCACCGAGCAGCGCCGACTCGGTCTCGTGGTCGAGCAGTTCGGGAGCGAACTCGGACCGGTCGACACCCGAATCGGCGGCGTTGCGCGCGACGTTGTGCGTGCGCGCGTGGGCGTACTGCACGTAGAACACGGGGTTGTCGTTCGTGCGCTTCTGCAGGATCTCGGGGTCGAGCGTCAGCGGCGAGTCGGCCGGGTACCGCGCCAGCGAATACCGCAACGCGTCGGTGCCGAGCCACTCCTGCAGGTCGTCGAGCTCGATGATGTTGCCCGCGCGCTTGGACAGCTTCGCGCCGTTGATCGACACGAGCTGCCCGATGAGCACTTCGATGTCCTTCTCGGGGTCGTCGCCCGCCGCACCGGCGAGCGCCTTCAGCCGGTGGACGTAGCCGTGATGATCGGCGCCCAGCAGGTAGATCTTGTGCGCGAAGCCGCGGTCACCCTTGTTGAGGTAGTAGGCGGCATCCGCGGCGAAGTAGGTGTACTCGCCGTTCGAGCGGCGGATCACGCGGTCCTTGTCATCGCCGAAGTCGGTGGTGCGCACCCACACCGCGCCCTCGTCGTCGAAGACGTGGCCCTGTTCGCGCAGGCGGTCGACCGCCTCGTCGACGAGGCTCGGCTGCCCGTCGACGTGGGCGTGGAGCGCCCGCTCCGAGAACCAGACGTCGAAGTGGACGTTGAAGCGCTCGAGCGAGGCCTGGATCTCGCCGAGCTGGAACCCGTAGGCGAGTTCGGTCGCGACCGAGATCTGCTCGGCCCGGTCGAGTTCGCGGATATCGGCGCGCTCGGCGGCGACCCGCTCCGCCAGCGAGGCGATGTAGGCACCGCCGTATCCGTCGTCGGGGGTGGGCTCGCCGTGCAGCGCCGCGACGACCGAGCGGCCGAAGCGCTCCATCTGGGCCCCGGCGTCGTTGATGTAGAACTCGCGCACGAGCGTCGCGCCGCTGGCCAGCAGTACGCGGGCGATCGCGTCGCCCAGCGCCGCCCAGCGGGTGTGACCGATGTGCAGCGGACCGGTCGGGTTCGCGCTGACGAACTCGAGGTTGATGGTGTTCCCGCGCTGGGAGTCGTTCGTCCCGAACGCTGCGCCCTGCTCGACGATGGTCTTCGCGAGGGCGCCGGCGGCGGCGGCATCCAGTCGGATGTTGATGAACCCGGGGCCGGCCACCTCGACGCTCGCGATGCCGTCGACGCTCTCGAGGCCCGCGGCGATCTCTGCCGCGAACTCCCGCGGGTTCGCCCCGACGACCTTCGACAGCTTCAGCGCCGCGTTGGACGCCCAGTCGCCATGGTCGCGGTTCTTCGGCCGTTCGAGCGGCAGGTCCGCGACGGTGACCCCCGCCGATGAACCCTCGCGTCGCGCCTCAGCGAGCGGGGCGATGACGGCGAGCAGGGCGGCGGAGAGGGCTGCGGGATCCATAACCCTGCAATTCTAGGTGAGGCGCTCGCGGCCCCCGGCTCAGCCGATCTGCACCAAGGCCTCGTGGTCGTCGGGGACCGTGGCATCCGGAGTGCCGTCGAACACGGCGTCGACGTACATCCGCTCGAGGCCGACATACCCGCCGTGGTAGCTGAGGAACGCGCAGTCGGCGGCGTCGCGACCCGTGGCGATCCGCACGAGTGAGCGGCGGTCGGACAGGCGCGTCGCGTCGATGACGTACCAGGCGCCGTCGAGATACGCCTCGGCGACCGCGTGGAAGTCCATGGGCTCGAGCCCGGGCGCATAGCAGGCGGCGTACCGGGCCGGCATGTCCATCGCCCGCAGCAACGCGATCACGACGTGCGCGTAATCGCGGCACACCCCCTGTCCCGTCATGAGGGTCGTCACGGCGCTGTCGGTGCCGAGGCTCAGCCCGGGGGTATAGGTGACACTGGATGCCACGAACGACGACACCGCGGCGATGAGTTCGGCCCCGGTCAGTCCGCGGAACTGCCGGCGCGCCTGAGCGAACACCTCGTCCGACTGGCAGTACCGACTGGGCCGGAGGTAGCTGATCGTCTCGAGGTCGCTCGTGTGAACCGTAGGAGACGCACCCGACACGACCGCCTCGTACCGCACGCTGAGGGGCCCGGGCTCGCCCGCGAGCCGGTGCAGACGGCTGCCGGACTGATCGACGATCTCGGTCGGCGTGTACACCCGGTCACCGCGCGAGAACGTCAATTGCTCGCTCGTGAGCGGCACGCCCTGGGCGGCGGTGATCTGGAAGATGAGGTCGACGGACGCCCCCAGATCGAGGTCGAGTTCAGCGGTCACTCGGCGCGGCACCGGGCAATCCTCGCACGGCGGCGGAGGGGTGGGATGCGCCGTGCTCATCCGTCTTTCTTACCCGGACCGCCACGGCCCGGGGACTCGTCGCTCTTGCCCCGGCCCTCGTCTCCCTTTCCGGGTTTTCCCTGGTCCTCGTTTCCGGGACGGGACTGCTCCTCCGGCTGGTCGTCGGGCGTGGCGGGCGGTTCGTCCTCATCGGCGTCATCGTCGCTGACGGTGCTCTCGGTCGGCTCGGAGCCGACGTCCACGGCGGTGTCCTGGCTCGGCTCGGGGGTGGGCTCGGTGGTCGGCTCGGGGGCGGGAGCGAGCGACGCGAGATCGGCGCGGACCGCCGCGATCCGGGAGAGGATCGCTTCGGCCTCGGTCGCCGGGATCGCGCCCGCGTCGCGTTGCGCGATGACCTCGGCCTCGAGTCGATCCAGCGTTGCGGAGGCCGAGGCATAGTCGCCACCGGATGCCTGGCTGGCGAGCGTCTGCACGACTCCCTGCCACGCCGTCGGTTCGGCGGGCGGTGAGGTGCAGCCCGCGAGCGCGATCGCGGTGGCGAGCGCGAGAGCGGGAGGGGCGAGGAGCCGGCGTATCACGGTCCGACCTCCTTCCACAGGTCATCGACGTGCTGATCCAGGGGCGCCGGAAGCGACGGCAGCGCGGGGTCGGAGGCGGGAGCCGGTGAAGTGAGCGCAACCGCGGCGGCGACGCCGCCGACGGCGAGGACGACGGCGATTACGGATGCCACGACGATCGCGCTCCGCCGGCCCCAGCGCCGCGAGTCCGCGACGGGGGCGAGAACACGCGTGCGGGTCAGTTCGTCGGGCTCCGAAGCACCGGACGGGACCGAACGGTCGAGCGGGACGGGCGGCTCCGACTCGCGCGGAATCGCGCGGAACTCGGCGCCGAGGGCAGCGGCATCCGGCCTCTGCGCCGGATCGATCGCCGTCATGCGTGACAGGAGGTCACGCCAGGACGCCGGGAGGTCCTCGGGGATGTCGGGCGGGGACACCAGGCGCGCCGCGAGCGCTTCGTGCGGGGTCCGCCCGCCGAACGGGCGTCGCCCGGTGAGGGCTTCCAGCAGCACGAGCCCGAGCGCGTACACATCGCTCGCCGGGGCCGCCGGCATGCCCCGCGCCTGCTCGGGGCTGAGATACGCGGCGGTGCCGATCACCGTGTCGGCCCGCGTGACTCGTGTCGCGCCCACGAGCGCAGCGATGCCGAAGTCGGCGAGCGTCGCCCGCGCCCGTTCGCCCGTGTGAGCGGGCGGACGCAGGAGGATGTTCGACGGCTTGACGTCGCGGTGCACGATGCCACGGGAGTGCACCACCGACAGGGCCTCGGCGATCTCGCGACCGTAGCGCGCGACATCCGCAGCCGGGAGGGGACCGCGGCCGATGAGATCCGTGAGCGTGGGACCGGCGATGAGTTCCATCGCGAGATACGTCGGCGTCGACGAGAGCCGAGCGTCGTACAGCGTGACCAACGACGGATGCGACAGCGAGGCGAGGAGGCGGATCTCCGACCGCACGCGTGCGGCATCCGCGGGATCCGCCCCGTCACCGATCATGATCTTCAGCGCGACGGTGCGACCCAGCGCGGTGTCGACCGCCTCGTAGACGCGCGAGTATCCGCCGGTGCCGAGAACGCGGCCGAGACGGTAACGCCCGTCGAAGAGGCTGTCGGCCGCAGGGTCGGCGGGCTGGGTCGTATCGGTGTCGGTCATGCGTGTCCTCGGGGCGGCCGCCCCCGGCGGGATGTCAGACGAGGTCGTCGTTCGACGACCGCGTGGTCGAACGGGTGACCTGTGCGCCACCGGCCCCCTCGGTGCGGGTCACGGTGTCGGTCTGCCGACGACGAGCCAGCAGGACCACGCCGATGATCGCCACGATCACGCCGGCGCCGATCATGATGTAGCCGATGGTCGTGAAGTCGACGAACTCGTTGGGAAGATCCACGGCGAACGCGAGGATGGCGCCGATGACGATCAGCGCGATTCCAGCTCCGATGCTCATGACAGGTCCTTTCGGGAGGGCGATGGAGCCAGGATGGCATCCGCCCCGCGAACGGGCGGAAGGTCTTGACAACGGGGGCGTGGGGCGGGTTGCGGCGCTCCCCGACGTGCGGAGGCTGCGAGAACAGGGTCTGGCGCCGGAACAGGCCGATGCGGCCGGGATCACCCTGTTGTCGGCGCGAAGCCTGTTCTCGCGGCGTGCGCGAGCGCGCAGACGACGAAGGCTCCGATCCTCGCGGACGAGTGATCGGAGCCTTCGCGGTGGTGCCCCCGACAGGAATCGAACCTGCGACCTTTGGTACCGGAAACCAACGCTCTATCCCCTGAGCTACGGAGGCGGACCGGTCAAGATTAGCATCGCGGCGGATGCGCGCCCGACCGGCGTGAGGCGGTCACTCCTCGCCGATGACCCCGATGCCGGTGGCCTGATGGTCGGCGTTCGGGTCGTCGCCGGACGGCGCCTTCGACTGCTCGTCGACGTCGTTCGTCTGGCTGGGGGCCACCGTCTCGTCGTCGCCGAGGTCTTCGGCGCCGTCGGCGGGGGCGGTGTTCTGCGAATCGCTCATGGGTCGTCCTTCCTACGCGAACCCCCAGCGTCGCAGGGCAGGCCCGACGATCGCAGAGGCTTGACCCGCGGGCCGCCACCCGTTCAGCGGCGGTCGCGCATCCATCCACGCAGGCGTCCGACGAACGGGCGGGTGAGCGCGACACGGCGACCCGCAGCGGTGACGATCAGCCGAGCGTCCTCCGCGACGGCCTCACCCCGCACGTAGGCCGCACCGATGGCGACGTAGGTGTGCAGCAGCATCGCCGCCTCCGCGCGGGTGGACGTCGCATCGTCCAGGCGGGCGCGATGGCCCGAGTCGACCCGCACCGAGAACCACCGGGTGCCGGGCGTGGAGACGACCGCCCACCGCTCCCCCACCGAGAACCGCACGAACGCGTCGCCGTCGGAGACGCCGGTCGCGGGCGCCAGGTCGGCGTACGCGTCGACGAGGCCCTCGAGCGTGGCCAACGCCTCCGCGGCGGTGACGAAGTCGGCCCGGCCCGCGCTGAGTCCGCCCCACTCGAATCTCCGGTCGGAGGTCATGGCATCCCGGCGCGGAAAACGATCGACATGACGCGAGCGTAGCGGCCACCGCACTGACCGACCCGCATCCGGTGCGGTCGTGCCCCTACGATGAGCGGCATGCTGACCTCCTCGCCGAACACCATCTTCGACCAGACGTCGATCTTCGCACTGAACACCACCAACTCATTGATCGGGTTCGCGGTCTACGTCCTCATGGTCGTCGCCCTGTGGCGCATCTTCTCGAAGGCCGGATACCCGGGCTGGCTCGCCATCATCCCGATCGTGAACGCCATCTTCCTCGTGAAGGTCGCCGGGTTCTCGGGGTGGATGTCGCTGCTCTACCTCATCCCGATCGTGAACATCGTCTTCCACATCATCGTCGCGATCCGCCTCGGCCGAGCCTTCGGTCACGGCGGGGTCTTCTCGTTCTTCCTGCTGGTGGTGTTCTGGATCATCGGGTACCTCATCGTCGGGTTCAGCGACGACCAGTACCGTTCCGAGCGCATCTGAGACGCGGGACGACTCAGGACGAGCGGAAGATCTCGACGCTCTGAGGACGGTCGGTCGCTGCGGCGATCAGGGCGACGATGCCGAGGCCCAGCGTGGGGGCGAGGGGCCCGATCCAGCCGATCATCCCGGCCGCCACGAGCACCGACTGGTCGGCTCCCGCGGCGCCGAGGGCCACCCACACGATCTGGACGAGGACGGCGCTGCCGACGCTGATCGCCAGCGCCCACAGGGGGGCCCAGCGCCACTGCGCGGGCACAGCACCCAGTCGCGCGATCTGCGTCGCAGCGATCACCCCCGCCGCGATCGACACGACCGAGCCCGTCCAGCTGACGGCGAACGCCATCCATGCGGTGGACGGCGCGGAGGACACGACCTGGACCGGCGTGAGGACGTACGAGATGTTCACGACGAGGGGCGCGAGCGCGACGACGATCAGCGCCGTCAGACCGAGGGGTCGTCGGGCCACGACGCTTCCCTCGGGTCGCAGGCCGATCGCGAAGACCAGGATGCCGAGACCCCACAGGACATCGATGAGGGTCTGGGTCGCCATCGCCGACCCGGCCATCTGCGCCACCCCGAGCCGGACGATCCCGCACACCGCGAGCAGGATGCCGCCGACGCGCCACGTTGTTCTGCGCTTGCCCATGGCCTCACCCTACGGGGGCGACAGCGGGCTGAGAGGCGGTGTCAGGCCTGCGTGGGCTGATCGAAATCCCAGTCGACCGGCTCGTCGTCGTCGTCCGCGGCTACCGGCTCGACGACGCGGAGCCCGGACCGCGGGAACAGGCGGTGGTTGCGCAGATCCTCCGACCACGCGCTGAAATCCGGCTCCTCGCCGTCCCAGTCCATCGGAGCGGAGAGCACGTCATTGCCGACGCCGATGACGAGCTCGGCCTGCCCGACCTTGTGGTCCTCCGTCACGATCGGGATGCTGACGGCCTCCGCCTGGCCCTCTTTCGCCACAGCGGCGGTCAACTCGACGAGCGACTTCGCGACGTCATCGGTCGTCATCACCGTTTCTCCGGCGTACGTCACACATCTCATGCGCCTAGCCTGACGTCCGCGGGCCGGGGCCGAAGCCGGGTTGCGCGTGATCCGGTGGGTGGGATACGCGTCAGTCCCGCCGCTGGGCGGAGCGGAACATCGCGGCATCCAATTCGAACCAGACCGCGCGCACGGTGTCGAACTCGGCGAACCGCTCGGGAGCAGGTTCGTCGAGAATGAGGCGGTAACCGCGCGGGAGGTCGTCCACGTGCTGTCCGTCGCGCGGGCCGCCGACGAGCACGTAGATCACGGCGACGCGGCGGTTCCGGCGTCGACGGCCACTCCGTCGACCGCGTCGCTCATTCGGTGGAGGAAGCTCACGACCACGGCGGATTCTTCCGGCGACATGTCGATCACCGCGGCGAGCATGCGGTCGTGCATGTTGCCGAGGGTCTCGCGCACCTCGGCGTGCGCGCGTTCCGTCGCGTGCACGAAGATGCTGCGACGGTCGTCGGGGTTGGCCGTTCGCGCGATGTGGCCGGAGCGCTCCAGCCGGTCGAGGATGGCCGTCGTGGACGCCGTCGACAGACCCAGGTACCTCGTCAACTCGCCGGGGCGCACGTTCCGCCCCGGTTCGCGCAGAAGGTAGCGCAGAACCAGGAGTTCGTTCTCCCCCATCGACATGGACTCGCGGGTCCGCCGACGCATCGCGAGTTCGGCGGCGCGGTAGACGCGCAGGGCCTCGAGAACCGCCTTGGTGCGCACCCGTCGATCGGCCGGCTCTTCGCCGTACCAGTAGGTGCGCGAGTCATGGTCTCCGTCGGGAGAGAGGCTCGGCGACACCGCACGCACGTCCGTCATGGTGTTCGCCCCTTGCTGTCGATCCTGCGATCATACAGTGAAACAAATAGTTCGACAAACTAGTTACTAAGCGAGTATGTTCTTCATACAGCTAAACCAACGAAGGGAGTTCCTCATGGGCCACCTCTACTACGCCACGTCGGCGGAGCCCATCCGTGTTCCGGACCGTCTCCTCTCGCACCTCAAGGTGGTCGTGGCGACCAAGCTCCGTCGCAGCGAGAGCTTCACCCTGAGCTGGACCCACGTCGACGGCGCCCCCGGTCGTTCCACCCTTTGGCTCCAGCCCGCCATTCCCCTCCGCTTCGTCTTCGACAGCGCCGAGCCGGAGCAGCTCGACGCTCGAACGCTCAAGGACATGGCCGATATGGCCAACTCGTCGGCCGGCCTCATCATCGCTCTCGACGCCGAGATCCCCGCCGCGACGACTCCGACCCGTACATCCGCCCCCGCGGCGCACCGCACGGCGCTGCGAAAGGCGGCCTGAGATGTCCACGACCATCGCGGCATCCCTCGCGCCCCTGTCCGCCGCACGCGTGACGTGGGCCAAGGTCGACTCCGGGTTCTGGGTCGCTCATCGCGGCGGCGAGTACTACGGCTGCGTCGACAGTGTGTCGGGCGGCTTCGTCTCCCGCGACGCGCACGGCATTCCCATCGGGCGCTACGACGCTCTCGATGCGGCGAAGGCCTCCCTGCGGACGACCGCCGACCCGATCAACACCGCGCGTCGCCGTCGCGCCGAACGGGCGACCGCCGTCCTGGCCACCACCGCCGGTACCGCCGCACTCGCCTTCGCACTCACCGCCGGCGCACTCGCGCCGTACCTGTGAGCGCCGCGATGCTCGTCGACCTGCGCGACGAGGCGGACGACGTCGAGGATGCCGCTCGAGCCGAGTTCGCACAGCGCTACGGCGTGTCGCCGCTCTGATGGCGCACCCCGCGAGACGCCACCCCCTGGACAGCACATCGGCCGTGTGGGACCGTTCCCCGGACGCCGCATCTCGGCGTTCGACGAAGGGATAGCCCCGTGACAGATCACGCTTCCACCGACCGCCCCGACGACGCGGACGCGCCCGACCCCGGCTCCAACGGCGCAGGTTCCGAGTCGCCGGAAGAAGGTGCCGCCGCTCAGCGCGACGCCGACGAGGCTGCCGACACGAACGCATCGCCCGGGGGCGAGATCAACTGATCCTCCCGCCGCCCCGGTCAGGCCTCAGCGAGCTGATCGGGGCGCGGGGCGAGGTCGGGACGCAGACGCGTACCGAACTCGTGGCGCAGCGCGCTGAGCGCGGCCTGCCAGCCGGCGAGTCCGTGCACGCCAGGACCCGGGCTCGTCGAGGACGAGCACAGATAGACGCCCGGCACCGGGGTGCGCCACGGGTCGGGGCGGTAGACGGGTCGCCCGATCAGCTGTGTCAGCGACGGCGCACCGGCCGAGATATCGCCTCCCGGGAAGTTCGGGTTCCAGGCGGCGATATCCACCGCCGTTCGTGACGCCGACGCCAGGATGGTGTCGCGGAAGCCGGGAGCGAACCGTTCGATCTGGGCGATGATCGCCTCCTCGCGGTCGGCTGTGCTCCCCGCCGGCACGTGCGTGTAGGCCCACAGCACGTGGCGACCCTCCGGGGCTCGGGTGGCGTCGAAGAGCGACGGCTGCGCGACGAGCACGTAGGGGGCCTCCGACAGTTCGCCGCGCTCCACGGCGTTCTCCGCCGCGGCGATCTCCGCCCGGGTCCCGCCGACGTGCACGGTGCCGGCGGATGCCACAGCGGGATCGGCCCAGGGCACCGGGCCCGACAGCGCGAAATCGACCTTGGCCACCCCGCCCCCGTAGCGGAAGCGCTCGAGCGCGCGGCGGTAGCCGAACGGCATCCGGTCTTTCATGAGTCGGAGCAGAGTCCGCGGGGTGACGTCGAGGAGGACGGCCCGCGCGGGGGGAAGCTGACGGAGATCGGTGACATCGACGCCGGTGTGTACGACACCACCGTGCGCACGGAGATCCGCGATCATGGCGTCGGCGATGGACTGGCTCCCGCCGACCGGGATCGGCCACCCGCGCCCGTGCGCGTACGTCGCGAGGACGAGTCCGGCTCCGCCCGCCGCGATGCTCGGCTGGTGGAGGATCGAGTGCGCCGACACCCCGGTGATCATGGCGGGCGCGGTCTCTTCGCGGAACCGCGCGTTCCACCAGGGACCCCCCTGTTCGAGGGAACGGAAGCCGAAGAAGAACGCCGCAAGAGGATCGCCGGGAATACGCAGCAGAGCGTTGCCGGTGAAATCCGCCACGCCGCGCAGGTGCGAGACGAGCGGGCCCATCAGCCGTGCGTACGCCCCGCCGTCGCGGCCGATCGACTCCGCCGTACGGTCGAGATCGCGGTAGGCGAGTCCCGCGCGGGCGCCGTCCAGCGGATGGGCGAACGACGCATCCGGGACGACGAACGGCACGCGACGTTCCAGGCCGAATTCGCGGAAGAACCAGGACTCCAGGGCGAGCGGATGAACCGCGGAGCCCAGGTCGTGACGGAAGCCGGGGAGAGTGAGCTCGCCCGTCGATGCCGCGCCGCCGAGCGAGGTCTGCCGCTCGTACACGGCGACGGACAGTCCGGAGCGGGCGAGGGTCACCGCGGCGGCGAGCCCATTGGGTCCCGATCCGACCACGATCGCGTCGTAGCTCTCGCTCATCGTTCGATCGGCTCCTTCTCGGCCGTGGACGCCCGCCCGATGGCCGACGACCCCCCGCTGGTACCGGGCGCGCCACCCTCCGCGAGATAAGCCAGGCGGTGCAGGGTCTCGGCGTTGCGCCACCTTGTGATCGCGTCGAACACCACATCGGGCAGCAGCCGGGTGGGGCCGGTCACCGGCTCTTCCTGCAGCCGGACGACGCACACGTCTCCGCGCCGCTTGACGTCGATCGACACGCGCGCGATACCGATCGGGCCGCCGTGCGGTTCGAGCACCGCCCGGTACGGCGGGTCCCAGACCCGCATCACCGTCGTGTCGTTGACGAGGAGCGGCCACGATCCGAACGAGTGGTGCAGCTCCGCCCCCTCGCGCGGCCAGGCATCGGACACGTCGCGCATCCGCGACGCTCCCACCACCCACAGCGGGTACAGCCAACCGTTGGCGAGAACGCGGAAGACATCGTCGGGCGAGCACTGCAGCAATCGCACGTTGCGAGCCATGCGGGGCCCCTTCCTCGTCAGCGGTGCAGACGACCTACGCTACGGGTCGGCACGTTCGCGGGTCACGGTGGTTGCGCCCGCGCACAGCGCCCGTTACGTGCTCACGCGGCGGCGGGGAGGACCACCCATGCCCGGGTGCCACCCGCGGGCGACTCCTCCAGGCCGATATGCCCGCCATGGGCCTGGGCTATACGTCGGCAGGTCGCCAACCCGATGCCGAGCCCGGGAACCTCTCCGTCGTGTCCTCGCTGCATGGGCTCGAACATCCGGTCGCGCACCGCCGGGTCGACCGTGTCGCCGTTGTCGTCCACCGTGAGGCGCCAGCCGTCGGGGAGCTCCTGAACGTTCACGACGACGCGCGGTACGCGGCCGGCCGCCACCGTGAACTTCACCGCGTTCGCGATGAGGTTCTGCAGCAGTACCCGCAAGAGGGTGTCGTCCGCGCGGACGAAGGCCGAGGCATCGACGACGACCTCGGCGCCGGCGCCCACCACGGCACCGTCCAGGTCCTCGAGCACCTCGTCCACGATCTCACCGACGTCGACCGTGGTGATCCGCGGGCGCGCGCCACCCATCCGGGCGAAATCGAGCAGATCGGTCACCATCGACGTCATGCGGGCGGCCGCCGACTCCGCGCGGGCGAGCGAGCGTGCCGCCCGCGGGGCGTCGATCATCTCGGGACTGTCGGCGGCGAGCTCGAGGAACCCCGCAAGGGCGGTCAGCGGGTTGCGCAAGTCGTGGCTCACCTGCGTGGCGAACTGCTCCAGCTGCGCGTTGGACTCCGCGAGGTCGCGGGTCAGTCGCCGCAGCTCGAGGACGTCGATCACCTGGTGCGCGAGGAGATCGAGGGCGTGTGCACTGGCATCCGTCAACTGCCCGACCTCGTCGTCGAAGACGCACAGGGTGCCGATCGCCACACCCGCGGGGGTGACGAGAGGGCTGGACGCGTAGAACCGGACGGAAGCGATCGCCCCGGTGACGAAGGCGTTGTCGCGGAACCGCGGGTCTTCGCGCGCGTCGGACACGACCACTCGACGCGGGTCGACGAGCGCAGCCGCACACATCGAGTCCTCGATGGAGCAGGATGCCGCCTGGACGCCGACGGCGGCGACCTGGTGCTGGGCGCGATCGTCGATGATGTTGATGACGGCGGTCGACACGTTGCAGACCGTCGCCGCCAGTTCCACCAGGCCCTGCAGGTCAGGCTCCGGAAGTGCCCCGACGATCCGGTACTGGTCGATGGCTTCGCGGCGCGTCACCTCATGAGCTGTGGACACGGCATCCCCTTGCGATTCGTCCTTGCTTCGACCCTAGCCCGACGGGTACACCCTGCGGCGGCCGATCGGTAGCCCCTCGTGCCGGTGTCGTCGGCGGCGCACCGTGGACTCATGACGTCCACGACCCCCGCTCCCCTGGATCCACCCACCGCCCCCGACGGCCTTCCCGCCCCCGCCGAGACACCCCCGACGATCCCCGCCGAGCCGACGGCGCCGACGCCCGCCGAACCGACCGTTCCGCTCCCCCCGGAGCCCGCGCCCGACCCGTCCGGGACGGACATGGGCGGCTCGGCGACGGGCAGCGCCCAGCCGGACGCGGACAACGCCGTGGAGGAAGACGTGCTCGACGCCGTCGACCCGGGCGGGCAACCGGACTGACCCCGAGTCAGACGCCGAAGGGGCGAGCACCGATGTGCTCGCCCCTTCGGCGTTCGTGGTCGGCGTCCCCGTGCGTCACGGGTTGCCGCGCGTCCAGAGCAGCAGGATCGCCACGAGCTGGAGGACGAGGCACCCGACGAGGATCGCGGTGCGGCGCCGCGGCGTCGACGACCACCGGTCGTCGCCCAGGATCGGCGCCATCGGCATGAGCAGACGGAACGTGCTCTGCTGGGGAAGGAACACCGCGAGGATGTACACGCCGTAGCTGAAGATGTACGCGACCACCATGAGGCCCAGGCGACGGACGGGGCGCGACCACAGGAGCGCCGCGAACGCCACGATGAGCGCGACCACGAGGATGATGCCCACGACGCCGAGGTGCGTGCCGGCCTGCCGGAACCAGGGAGTGAACGGCGTGAACTCGTCGTTGCCGACGTAGTCCAGCCACCATCCCAGCTCGGTGCGGATGTACGCGTTGTGCGTGCCGGTCGCCCACTGGGCGATGTGGTTCCACGACAGACCCGCGATCGCCATCGTGAAGCCCGTCGCCATGAGCGACGCCCATTCGCGGAACGGGAACGGGTCGACGCGGCGACGGAAGAAACGCACCAGGAAGACGATGCCGAGCGCCAGGGCGAGCGCCAGGACACCCGGACGCGTGTACGCCGCGATGAGCCCGATCGGCAGGATCCAGAGGTACTGCCGCTTGATCGCCAGCAGCATGCCGCTGAACACCAGCAGCATGAACAGGCCCTCGCTGTAGCCGAGCGCGAAGAGGAAGGACATCGGCGCGAACGAGAAGAAGACGACGGCCCACCACGCGGCGTGCGGCTTGGTCACGGTGCGGAGGAGACGGAACAGCACCCACGTCGCGCCGAGGCTCGCCGCGAGGCTGATGAGGACCGCCACCGGCTGCCAGCCGAGCCCGGTCGCGCCCGAGATCGCGCGGACCAGAGAAGGGAAGACGGGGAGGAACGCCCAGTTGTTGGGCAGGATGTCGCCCGAGACGTTCATGGGCAGCGACATCGGATAACCCTGTGCCGCGATCTGACCGTAGCGGTCGGCATCCCACCCGGTGAGGTAGTCGAAGAACGTGCCGAGGCGCTCGCTGTCGGGACCGAAGCCCCACCGTGCCGACTTCGCGATGGAGTAGAACCCCCACAGGAACCCGAAGTTGACGGCCCGCGCGACGGCCCACAGCAGCAGCACACGCGTGAACGCACCGCGCTCGATGGGCTCCACGCCCTGGGGCGCACGCAGGACATCCCGTCCGTACTGGCGGAGGGCCTGCCCGAAACGGGAGTCCAGCAGTCGTCGTCCGCGCTCGCGCAGCGGCGCGACGCGATCGTCGGTCGGGGCCGGTCGTACCGTGGGGACCAGCTCGCTCGGCGGTGCGCTCACTCGGAACCTTTCACACAGGGAGGAAGTGGGCTGCTGACGACGGTGTCCGGCCCGGACAAGTGCATTCGGGCAGATCGTACCGGATGCACCCGCCGCGTCTTCCCGGTTGACTTTCAGGAAATGTCCTGGTCAGTGGACGTCGCTGACGATCTTCAAACCCACGACGCATCCCACCAGACCCAGGATGAGGAGGATTTTCACCACCGAAACGGGTTCGGCTCCCCCGACCATCGCGATGACGACGGTGAGCGCGGCCCCGATCCCCACCCAGACGGCGTACGCCGTCCCCGTCGGGATCTCGCGCATGGCCCAGGCGAGACCGCCCATGCTGGCCACCAGAGTGACGGCGAAGATCACGGTCGGCCACAGCTTGGTGAAGCCCTCCGAGCGCCCCAGCGCGGTGGCCCATACCGCTTCCAGTACGCCCGAGACGGCGAGGATGATCCACGACATGACAGTGCTCCTTGGCCAGTCTTGTCGCTGTCCGGGTACTGATCCCTCGTCCGGTCGTGCGGTGCGCACGCTCCGATCACGCTAGCAAGCCCCCCTGTGCACAACCCGTGCACGGCATCCTCCGTCGGATCAGACGAGGAAGAGAGGTACGAGGCCGGGGTTGTGGGCGTGCACCAGGACGCCGAAGACGACCGCATCGAACAACAGGTGCACCGTCACCACGTACCAGAGCGAGCGCGTGCGCAGGAACAGGAAGCCCTGCACGAGTGCGAACGGGATGGTCAGCACGGGCCCCCACGCCTGATAGCCCAGTTCCCAGAGGAACGACACGAACACGATCGCCTGCAGCAGGTTGGCGGTGAGGTCGGGGAAGTGCCGACGCAGGAGCACGAAGACGGTGCAGACGAAGAAGAGTTCGTCCCAGATACCGACGGCGCCCACGCCGATGAAGAGACGTCCGATGAGCTCGGGGGTGTCCACGACGGGCCAGTTCGTGTACACGCCGGACGTGACGAAGTAGAACGGCAGGATCAGCCACCCCAGGACGATGACCCCGACCAGCCAGGCCCACTGCCACCACGTCCAGCGGCCGCCGCCGCGCCACGGGAAACCGATCGCCCGGTCGCGGAAGACGAACCGGGAGATCACATACGGCAGGACGACGGCCCCGCCGAGCGCGAGGGTGAACCGCACGAAGGCGGCGTTGTCGAGTTCGGCCTTGAGCGGGATCAGGCTGACGACGAACTGCCCGAGCGCGATGAGGAACACGTCGCGGGCGATGCTGGGCACGGACCGGTCCCCCGGCGGCGGCGGCACGATCGGGGTGCCCGCGATCCGGTCGGCGACGACGGCGGATGCCACCGCCAGCGCCAGCACGATCCACCCCAGCCACACGATCTGCGCGACGAAGAGGACCGGTGCGGCCAGGCACACCAACGCGGCGGGAAGGAGCGCCGGAGTCCAGGTGCGGCGGTCGCGTTCGGGTGCGGCGGCGTGGGTGCTCATGTGGCGAGACGGGTATAGGTGAGGTCGCGGATGTCACGGCCGACGCGGATGCCCTTGCGCTCGAACGCGGTGAGAACACGTCCATCGAACCGATCCGCCCACTCGCCGGCGAACGCCCGCTCGAACGCGGGAGCCGCATCCAGGACGGCGCGCATCTGGTCGGCGTAGTCCTGCCAGTCGGTCGCGAGCCGCAGCGTGCCGCCGGGGCGGAGCGCCTGGGCGGCGATGCGGGCGAACTCGGGCGCGACGAGCCGGCGCTTCGTGTGCTTCTTCTTGTGCCAGGGGTCGGGGAAGAAGACCCATAGCTCATCGACGGATGCCGCGGGCAGGAGGTGCTCGAGCACTTCGGGGGCGTTCGCCTCGACGAGCCGCAGGTTGCGGATGCCAGCGCGGTCCGCGTCGAGCATCGTCCGAGCCAAGCCCGCGGAGAACACCTCGACGGCGAGGAAGTCGGTGTCGGCCCGCGCCGAGGCCGCCGCGACGATCTGGTGCCCCTGGCCGGAGCCGATCTCGACGATCAGGGGCGCACGACGTCCGTACACCTCGGCGGGATCGATCGCCGCCCCGGGCCGGACACTCGTCGCCGCCGCATCGCGCTGAACCGGCAGCAGGTAGAACGGCGACAAGTCGACCCACGCACGATCCTGGGCCTCCGACATCCGGCCGCTGCGCCGAACGAACGACACCGGGCGATCGCGATAGACGGGGGACTCCATGGCATCCAGGGTAGGCGAGGCGTCCCCCGGCGACTCCTGGGTGTCACGCGACTGCTCGCGCGGCTTCCGGCCGCTCATGGCACCGTCACGAAGTCGATGAGCTCCTCGACGCGACCGAGGAGCGCGGGCTCGAGGTCGCGGAACGTCGTCACCCGCGACAGGATGTGCTGCCACGCGCGGGCGAGATCCGCCTGCTCCTCGGCAGGCCAGCCCAGGGCACGGCACACCCCGACCTTCCACTCGATCCCGCGCGGCACCTCGGGCCAGGCGGCGATGCCGACGGCTCGCGGGGTGACGCATTGCCAGACGTCGACGAAGGGGTGCCCGACGATGCGCACGTGGGCGCCGTGGCGTCCCCGCGCGATCTTCTCGGCGATGCGCGATTCCTTCGACCCCGGCACGAGGTGGTCGACGAGCACGCCGTACCGGCGCTCGGCCGTCGGCGCCTCGGCATCCAGGGTCTGTTCGAGCAGGTCGACGCCCTCGAGGAACTCCACCACGACGCCTTCGGCGCGGAGGTCGGCTCCCCACACCTTCTCGACGAGCTCCGCGTCGTGCTTGCCCTCGACGAAGATGCGGCTCGCGCGGGCTGTCCGTGCGCGCTGGTCGGAGGCCGCGAACGATCCCGACGCCGTTCGCGTGCGTGGCTTCGGGGCCGCCGCGGGGGCGACCAGCACCACGGGATCGCCATCGAGGAGGAACCCGCCGCCGAGCGGGAACAGGCGGCGCTTACCCACCCGATCCTCGAGCTCGACGTGCATGCCCTCGAGGCGGG
>NZ_RBZY01000040.1 GCF_004022425.1 Microbacterium enclense
CGACCCCGTCGCGGCCCCGACACCTGGCATCCACCCACCCGCGTCACCCGGAGACACCCATGAGCGACACCGCCACCCGCGTCCTCTCCCTCGAGGACGACCTGCTCGACCTGCTCGGCCCCGCCGCCGTCAGCACCGAACCGCGCGTGCGCGAGCGCGCCAGCGTCGACGGGTCGCCGATGTCGCCGATCATCGCGGCCAAGCTCCCCCTCGGCCTCGCCGACCTCGTCGTGTTCCCGGCGGATGCCGAGCAGATCGCGATCGCGGTCGCCGCGGCCGCGCGGCACGGCGTGCCCGTCACCGTGCGCGGCAAGGGCACCGGCAACTACGGCCAGGCCATCCCCATGCGGGGCGGCCTCGTCATCGACACGACCCGCGCAAAGGCCATCGTGGAGGTCGGCGACGGCTACATCACCGCCGAGGCCGGAACCCCCATGGTGCTGCTCGAGCAGGCCGCGTGGGCCGCCGGCCAGGCGCTGTGGATGTACCCCTCGACCGCGCAATCCACCCTCGGCGGCTTCCTCTCGGGCGGCTCCGGTGGCACCGGCTCCATCGAGCACGGCTCGAACGACCGCGGCTTCGTCGCCGCGCTCGACGTCGTGCACGCCGACGGCAGCGCCGACATCATCCACGTCGAGGGTGACGACGCCCAGAAGTACGTGCACAACTACGGCACGGCCGGCGTCATCGTGCGCGCGACCGTGCGCCTCGAGCCGCTGCGCGACTGGCGCGGCCTGTGGGCCAGCTTCCCCGAGTTCTCGGGCACCCTGTCGGTGCTGCAGACCATCGGCAACCTCGACCCGACTCCGCGCCTCGTGTCGGGCGACGGCCCCGAGATCTCGGCATCCCTCCCCGCCGACGACGCGATCCCCGCGGGCCGGTCGAGCCTGCGCGCGATCATCGACGCGTCGCTCATCGACAACGTCACCGCGATCGTCGAGGGGGCCGGCGGCCGCGTCGAGGCCGTGCGCGAGGGGCCGCAGGCCAGCATCCGCCTGTCGATGCTGAGCTACAACCACCCCATCGAGTGGTACCAGAAGAGCCAGCCGCACGAGGTGTTCCACCTCGAGGTCGCCGGGGCTCCGCTCGCCGAGGACGTCGACGCCGTCGAGGCCGTCTTCGCGGGCGGGAAGCTGCACATCGAGTCGACGAAGGAGTACCCCATCGGCATGCTCGCCGCCCCGTACGTGAGCGAAGCCGACGTGTACCGCGGGATCGCCGACCTCAACGCGATCGGCGTGGGCGTGCACAACCCGCACCAGTGGAACGTCGACTTCAACGTCGAGCAGACCGCCGAAACCGCGCGGGTGACGGACCCGAACGGCCTGCTCAACCCCGGCAAGCTCGACCCCGACTACGCGGGCCCGCGCAAGGGCGCCATCCGATGAGCCGCCTGCTCGCCGAGCTCAGCGGCCCCGCCGCCGCCGAAGCCCTGACATCTCGCTCGATCATCGTGCTGCCCACCGGTGCCATCGAGCACCACGGACGGCATCTGCCCTTGGCGACGGATGCCATCGTCGCCGAGGCCTCCGCCACCGCCGCCGTCGCGCGGGCCGCGGCGATGGGCCTCGACGTGTGGCAGTTGCCGACGCTGTCGATCACGAAGTCCGACGAGCACTCGTGGGCGCCGGGCACGCTGTGGCTCACGCCCGAGACGATGATGCAGACGGTCGTCGACATCGGCCGATCGCTGCTGACGACCCGGGCGCGGACGCTCGTGTTCCTCAACGGCCACGGCGGTAATGTCGCGCTGCTCAACGTCGCGAATCGCGAGCTGCGCCGCCGCTTCGGGCTGCGCACGTTCTTCATGCCCGCCGCGCGCGTGCCCTCGTTCTCCGGCACCGACGGCGGCCCCGACGAGCACGGCACCGGCATTCACGCCGGGCACGGCGAGACGAGCATGATCATGCACCTGCGGCCCGAACTCGTGGATGCGTCGAGATTCGAAGCCACCGTGCCCGCGCACATCGGCGACTTCCGGCACATCGGCTTCAACGGCAAGCCCGTGACCTTCGGGTGGCTCTCGAACGACTTCGGCCCCACCGGCGTGCTCGGCGACCCGACGGGCGCGAACGCCGCCCACGGCGCCGAGCTCTTCGAGGACAGCGTGACGTTCGTCGTCGAGGCGCTTGAGGAGATCAGCCGATTCGACTACGTCGCGTGACGGTGTCGCGGCCGGCGCACGGGCGCGCACAACTCCTGCGGGAAGTGGGGTTTCGGCAGCCGCGGGCAGCGGGTGCGCCGATCCGCCGGAGTTGTGCTCGGCCAGGAGCCGCCGCGTGACCGCCGCGACCGAAGCGACCGGCGTCCGGGCCTACGGGCAGGTGCTGCGGCTCCCGGGGGCACGCGCGTTCGTCGCCGCCGGGGTCCTGGCCCGCTTCCCCCGCGCCACGCTGTCGCTCGGGATCATCCTCCTGGTCTCGGCCGCGACCGGCAGCTTCGGGTCGGCCGGGATCGTCGTGGCACCGCTCGTCATCGGCATGGCGCTGGCCGCTCCCCTGTGGTCGTCGCGCATGGACCGGCACGGCCAGACCCGTGTCATCCTGATCTCCCTCGGATGCCTCGTGCTCGCGGCATCCGGCCTGCTCGCCCTCGTGCTGACCGACGCCCCGTTCTGGACGTGGCTCGTCGCCGCGTTCGCGACCGGTGCCGCGACGCCCGACCTGACGTCGGCCGTGCGCGCACGGTGGACGGTGCTCGCTCCGGAATCGCAGCGGACCCACGCGCTGGCCCTCGAGACCATCGGCGACCAGATGGTGTTCATCTCGGGGCCGCCGGTCATCACCGCGGTCGCGGCGGCCGTGAACCCGGCGGTCGCGATGATCGGCTCGCTCACGCTCGGGGTGATCGGCGGCGTGTGGCTGGCGTCGCAACGCGGGACGCAACCGGCGGCGACCGGGGCGACCGGCGCCACCCGC
The DNA here is from genome assembly GCF_004022425.1 of Microbacterium enclense. GTDB lineage: Bacteria > Actinomycetota > Actinomycetes > Actinomycetales > Microbacteriaceae > Microbacterium > Microbacterium enclense_A. The sequence continues at coordinate 2,919 of NZ_RBZY01000040.1, forward strand.
TTCGTGTGGCCGCCGGCCGGTGTCGTGCCCGTCTCCCTCGGGTGCATCGCGCTGGGAGGGGTGTTCGGGGCGTTCGACGTCACGCTCGTCGGGTGGGCCGAAGTGGGCGGGCGTCCGTGGCTCGCCGGCCCCGCGTTCAGCGCGCTCGCCCTGGCGATCGCGGTCGGGTCCGTCATCACCGGTGCACGTGCCTGGCGCCTGTCGCCGGTGGCCCGGTACATCGGCTTCGCCGCCGCGGCGGCCGTCGCCGCCCTCGCCCTGCCGCTCACCCAGGGACTCACCCCGGTGCTGTTCTTGGCGATCCTGCTCCTCGGGCTGCTGCTCTCGCCCGTGATGATCTCCGGCATCCTCGTGGCATCCGCCCGCGCTCCCGAGGGCCGCGTGACCGAGACGTTGGCCTATCCGACCGCCGCGATGTCGCTCGGTGTCCCGATCGGCGGCGTGATCGCAGGGTCCGCCCTGGATGCCACGGGCCCCGCGACCGCGCTCGTCACCATCGCCGTGGCACTGGCGTGCACCTCGGTGATCGCCGCGGTGGGCGAGGCGGTGCTGCGACTCGCGCGGCGCTGACGCTGCCGCCGGGGCACCGCAGGCCGCATCGGCGCCCGTCAGGAGGCGTCGACGCTCTCCCGTTCCGGCCGCGACACCGGCGCCCGGCGCGCGACCACCCGGTTGCGGATCGCCAGGACCAGCACCACCGCGAGCACCGCGTAGATCGCCAGCGCGATCGGGCTCTGGACGAGGGTCGTCAGGTCGCCGTTCGCGCTCATCGCGGCATCCCTCAGGCTCGTCTCGGCGAGCGGCCCCAGCACCATGCCGATGATCAGCGGCGCGAGCGGGTAGTCGTTCGTGCGGAGCAGGAAGCCGAGCAGACCGATGCCCAGCAGCATGAGCAGGTCGAACGTGGCACCCGACGTGGCGTAGATGCCCAGGCCGCAGAACACCGCGATGGAGGCGTACAGGTACGGACGCGGGATGAGCAGCAGCTTCGCCCACAGCATGGCGAACGGCAGGTTCAGGATGAGCAGCATGACCATCGCGAGGAAGAAGCTCGCGATCAGCGCCCATACGAGATCGGGCGCCCGCTCGAACAGCAGCGGCCCCGGCTGCAGGCCGTACTGACGGAACGCCGCGAGCATGATCGCCGCGGTCGCCGAGATCGGCAAGCCCAGCGCGAGGAGCGACCCCATCGCCATGCCGGTCGTGGAGTTGCCCGCCGCTTCGGGAGCCGCGAGGCCGCGAATGGCCCCGGTTCCGAACTTCGGCGTGCGCCGTCTGGCATCCAGGCGCTTCTCGATGCCGTAGGCGAGGAACGTCGGAATCTCCGAGCCGCCTGCCGGGATCACGCCGAAGGGCAGGCCGATCGCCGTCCCTCGCAGCCACGCCGGGGTGGCCTCCTTCAGCTCCTTGCGGGAGAGCCACGGACGGCCGGTGGGGCGGATGAGGGACTTGTTCGAGATGTGCCGCTCGAGGCACGCGACGTAGATGACCTCGCCGAGCGCCAGCACGCCGACGGTCACGGTGATGAGCGAGATGCCGTCGAAGAGGTTCGGCGAATCCAGCGTGAACCGGGGCGCGCCGGAGACGCCGTCGATGCCGATCACCGCGATCCCGAGGCCGAGGAACAGCGACGCCAGGCCCTTCACCGCGTTGTCGGTGACGACCGACGAGGTCGCCGCGAAGGCGAAGATCGCCAGCGCGAAGAACTCGGCCGGGCCGAAGCTGCTCGACAGGTCGGCGAGCAACGGCGCGAAGAACACCAGGAGCACCGAGGCGACGATGCCGCCGATGAAGGCGCCGATCGCGGCGGTGGCGAGGGCCTGCGCCGCCCGCCCGTTCAAGGCCATCTTGTGCCCCTCGAAGGTCGAGGCGATCGCGGAGGCCTGGCCGGGGGTGTTCAGCAGGATGCCGGTGATCGAGTCGCCGAAGAGCCCGCCGAAGTACACCCCGGAGAACATGATGAACGCCGCGGTCGGGTCGAGCGAGAAGGTGACCGGCAGCAGCAGCGCCACCGCCATGGACGAGCCGAGGCCGGGCATGACGCCGACCGCGGTGCCCAGCACGCAGCCCACGAGCACCCAGATGAGGTTCTGCCAGGTGAGTGCGCCGGCGAATCCTTCGCCGAGGAGAGCGAGAACGTCCATGTCAGAAGCTCCATCCCAGGATGCCGGAGGGCAGGGAGAGTCCGAGCCCCATGTCGAACGCGATGTAGGTGAGGGAGCTGATCGTCACGCCGACGAACAGGGCGAACACCCACCGGGTGTGACCGAAGCCGCGCGCGACGCCCGTGAACAGCAGCGCCGCGGCGATGATCCACCCGAGGATGCCGAGCAGGAACGCGAAGACGAGGAACGACCCCACAACCCAGGCGAACGACCGCCAGTCGACGCCGACCGAGCGCTCCTCGGGGTCGGCGGGATCCGCCCGGTCCGCCGGATCGGCGGGGGCCGCCACGGGGATCTCGGCCAGAGCCCGCACCGCGCCGATGGCGAGGAGCACCGCGAAGACGTAGAGGCCCGCCGCGATGATGCCGGGGAAGAACTGCGGCCCGGGGAAGGCCGCGGACGGCGGCACCTTCATCGTGACGATGCCGTACACGAGGTAGGTCGCGAACGCCGCGAGCACCGCCGGCATGGCCAGCGCCTTGGCGATCCCGGACGCGCCACGCCCCCGGCGGAACCGCAGCCTGTTGCCCACCACCGCCGAGACGGACGTGGGGTTGTTGTGCGGCATCACAGGCCCATCTCCTCGTACAGGCGCTCGATCCGGGAACGTTCCTCGGCGAGGAACGCCGTGAGGTCGTCGCCCGTGATCAGACGCTCGGTCCAGTGGTAGCGCGCCCGGGCGTCGGCCCACTCGGGGGTCGCCGTCGACTCAAGCACGAGGTCGGTGAGGTCGCCCACCTGCTCGTCGGTCAGCCCGCCGGGCGCGGCGAGCATGCGCCAGTTCGTGAGGTTCACGTCATAGCCCTGCTCCACCGCCGTCGGGATGTCGACACCCTCGAGGGGCGCGTCCGCCACGAGGGCGAGCGCGCGCAGGCGCCCCGACTCGATCTGGTCGATGTTGTCGGGGTAGCCGCCCGATGCCGCCTGAGCGGTGCCGTTGAGGAGGGCCTGGATGGCCTCCCCTCCGCCGTCCGAGGAGATGTAGGTCATGTCGGAGGGCGGGATGCCGGCGGCGAGCGCCAGGTCGGCGACGACGAGCTGGTCAAACGACCCGCCACCGGTCCACGGGAGCGCCCGGGGGTCGGACTTCCACGCCTGCACCAGGTCGTCCAGCGTCTGGAACGGCGAGTTCGCCGGCACGACGATGACGTCGTACTCCTCGACCATGACGGCGAGGGGCGTGACGTCGTCCAGCGTCGCCGCGGAGTCGAACTGCACGGTCGCCGCCAGGAGCCCCGTGCCTCCGACCAGGAGGTTGTTCGCCTGACCGTTCAGCACCGACACATTGCCGAGCGCGATCGTGCCGCCGGCGCCCGGCATGTTCACGACCTGCACGTTGTTGACCAGGCCGTTCGCCTTCTGCGCCTGCTGCAGCTCGCGCGCGACCCCGTCCCACCCGCCGCCGGCCGCGGCGGGGGCGATGATCGTCATCGACGCATGGATGTCGTCGCCGGCCGCGGCCGAGGTGATCGACCCGTAGCCCGCGACCGCGATCGCCGACACGGCCACCGCTCCTCCTACGGCGCGACCGACCCATCGGTGCCGCCGGGCCAGGGGCGTGGGCGCCTGATCGCGGCCGGCGGGGGGCGTAGGCTCCGTCATCACAGCTCCTCCTTGCGAACGTCGTCGTCTCGCAGAATGTGACGACGCTCTCAGGAAGAGGGCGGCGCCGTCCCCCCGGGTCGCATTGTGCTCATATTGCGCGCGAGAGAATGTCCCTGCCATGCCCGACCTCACCCCCTCGGTTCCCGCCCGGGTGGTCCGGCGCGCCCTCGTCGTGCTGCCGAGCCTGATCGTGCTTACCGCCGTGGGGATCACGACGTTCATCGCCGCGTCGGTGCAGGAGCGTCACATCCGTGACGAGACGGCCGAGCGGGTCTACGACGTCGCGTCGAGCCTGGCCGAGCTCGACGAGGTGCGTACCGCCGTGGCATCCGTCTCCTCCGTCGGCACGGACGCGCGGCTCGCCGACGCCGGCGACCTGGCCGAGGCCACGGCGACCCTGCAACCGCTCGCCGACCTCATCGAGCGGACCACGGGTGTCTTCTACGTCGTGATCACCGACGACGAGGGCGTGCGCATCACGCATCCCGTGGAGGAGCAGCGCGGACGTCAGGTCGAGACGACCAACGCCAGCGTCCTGGCGGGCACGCCCTTCCTCGGTACCGAGACGGGACCGTCCGGCAGCTCCCTGCGCGCGAAGGTCCCCGTCCGAGACGGGGACGCGGTAGTCGGCATGGTCGCCGTCGGCGTGCTCGAGTCGAGCATCCTGTCCGATCGCGACCGCGCGCTCGGCGACCTGCTGCCCTGGGCGGTGGGCGCGCTCGTCGCGGGAACGCTCGCGTCGTCCGTGCTCGCCGCGGCCATCGAGCGACGCTTCCGACGCCTGGACGCGCTCGCCGCCGAGCAGGAGCAGACGGCGCGCACGATGGCGGCGCTCCGGGAGCAGGCGCACGAGTTCGGAACCCGCCTGCACGTCCTCCACGGGCTCGTCTCGCACGGCGACACCCACGATGCGCTGACCTACATCACGGACGCGATGCCCGGACCCGCCCCTCGCGAACCGTCGGACACACGCCTGGATGCCTCGCTCGTGAACGCCAGCATCGAAGCGCTCCGCGGCGAGGTGTCGGCGCGCGGCGCGCGACTCGAGGTGCGGATCGACCGCGACACCCCCATCGACGAGACGGTCGTGCTCGTCCTCACCAATCTGTGCCGGAACGCCGCCGAAGCCGGCGCCTCGCGCGTGCGGTGCACCCTCGACCTCGTCGGCGACGTGCTGCACGGCGCCGTCGACGACGACGGGCCGGGCCTGGATCCCCGCGACGTCGAGCGCGCGTTCACCCGCGGCTACACCTCGAAGCCCGACCCCACCGGCACCGGCCGCGGGATCGGGCTCGCCGTCGTGCGACGCGCGGTCACGGAACGCGACGGTGAGATCCTCGTCACGCGGTCGGCCTGGGGCGGCACGCGCTTCGCGTTCGAGATGGCGGCGCCGCGATGACCGACCGCATCCGCGTGCTCGTCGTCGACGACGACGCCGCCGCCCGCGCCCTGCACGGGCGGTACGTCGCGGGGGCTGCGGGGTTCGTCGTCGTGGGGTCGGCGGGCAGCGGGGAGGCCGCCGTGGAACAGGCACGCGTCGGCGTCGACCTCGTCCTGCTCGACATGCGCCTGCCCGACATCAGCGGGGTCGAGGTGCTGCACCGCCTCCGCACCCTCGGCGCGGAGGGACTGGACGTGCTCGTGATCAGCTCGTCGCAGGATCAGGTCACGGTGCGGCAGGCGCTCGCGGCGCACGTGATCGGCTACCTCGTGAAGCCGTTCACCGAAGAGACGCTGCGCCAGCGACTCGAGACGTACCGCGCGGAGCGCCGGGCGCGAGCAGAGGCCGACCGCGACCGCGCCCTGAGCCAGGGCGAGATCGACCGGCTCCTGACCACCGGCACGGTCCGGGTGCCCGCCCGGTCGGCCGCGACGTCGCTCCCGAAGGGCCTCGCGCCGGTGACCCTCGAGCGGGTGCGCGCCGCGCTCGACCCGGTCACTCTCGTCTCGGCGGCCGATGTCGCCGCCGCGTGCGGACTGTCGCGCGCGACCGCCCAGCGCTATCTCGAGTACCTCGTCGCGACCGGTGTGATCGACCTCGCCCACCGCTACGGCGCCCGCGGCCGCCCGCGCATCCTGTATCGGCTGGCCCCGCCCCCGCCGGCGTGAGCGCCCGCGGCGGTGGCGCGGCGCCGGGGCGCGGAGCGGTGGGGCGGCGCCGGGGCGTGGGGCGGCGCCGGGGCGCGAGACTGCACGCGCCTGACATCCCCCCTGCAGCCTGCAGCGGAGTCGTCAGTGGGATGCAGTCTCGGTGGGACGCGGCGCCGGGGGCCTACAGGATGACGCCGAACTCGTCCGCCAGCGCGGGCAGCTGCGTGTGCAGAACCTCCGACGCCTCGGCGGCGAGCGGGTTGGTCGAGACGCCGTCCTCGTTCACGAGCTTCCCGCCGACGTACACCTGCTTCAGGTTGCGCAGGCCGCACGCGAGCACGTAGCTGCGCACCGGGTTCCAGAGCGGGCCGACGTCCGGCAGCCGCGGGTCGACCACGACGAAGTCGGCGAACTTCCCCACCTCGAGGCTCCCGACGCGGTCGTCGACGCCCATGATCTCGGCGCCGCCGAGGGTGTGCAGACGCAGCACGCGCTCGGGCATCATCGACAGCGGGTCATGCGTGCGGGCGCGCTGCATGAACATGCCCATGCGCATGTTCTGCCACGGGTCGGCGACGTCGGTGCAGGCCTGGTCGTCGAGGCCCATGCCGACCTTCATGCCGAGGTCGAGCATCTCGGGCACGTGCGCGATCCCCGACGCCAGACGTCCGTTCGACGCGGGCTGCCACGACATCGCGGCGCCGCCGGCGGCGGCATCCGCGATGATCTCGGGCGTCGTCTGGATGAAGTGCCCGAACATCATGCCCGGGCGCAGGGCCCCGGCGTTCTTGTAGAGCTGGAACTTCGTCTGCTGGTGCTCGATCGCCTCGTACGTCTCGAGGAAGTGCGCCTGATTGGTGACGCCGAAGCGGTCCATGACCGCGACCTCGATCTCGGCGGCATCCGGCCTGGTCGACCACTGCACCTGCCCCATGATCGAGGCGCCGAGGGCGATGTCGGGGTCCATCGCCAGGACGTGATCGAGGGATGCCTCGAACCGGGCGAAGATCTCGTCGTCGGTGCCGACGGTGGCGTCGAGCGCGATCGAGTCGACGAAGCGGAGCCCGGCGTCGTGGCATCCATCCGCCTGACGCGTGTGCCACGCGTGGTCACGCAGGACGCCGCCGCCGTCGGAGCGCTTGCCGTCGACCATCGGTTCCCACGGCAGGAGCGGGTCGGTGAAGTTGTACGCCGTGGTCACGCCGTTGGCGAGGAAGTCGAGCGAACCGTGCAGGGTCGCCCAGTAGATCTGATCCGGCGAGGCGTTGTTGAGCACGCTGAACATCGACGTGCACCAGCCGTACAGCGTCTGGTCGACGCCGAGTCCGCGCGAGCCGCTCGTGAACAGGTGGCTGTGCGACGAGACGAATCCGGGAGCGACGAACTTGCCGTCGACGTCGAGCGTCTCGTCGGCCGTGAGCGACGGATCGGGGTCGCCGGCGCCGATCGCGGCGATGCGTCCGTCCTGGACGAGCATGTACCCGCGCTCGATGTAGCCGGGGTCGTCGGTGCCCGCGGGGACCGTGATGAGCCGTGCGTTCGCGACCAGGAGCGACATGTTGATGACGGTAACAATCGCGTGTTTCCGCGGTGTTCCGAGCGTGCGGCGGGGCGTTTGCGGGGTGCCGGCGCGTCGCGCAGGAGGACTTTCGGCGAGGGGAGGACAGATCCTCGCGTAAACGTCCTCCCTGCGCCGAATCTCCTCCCGCGGCCTCAGGCGAACGCCGCCCGCACCGCCGGCGCCACCGCCGCCAGCACCTCGTCGCGCGCGGGGGTCGAGGGGAACACCAGGAACAGGTGTGGTACCCCCTCCCGCCGCACGAACTCGACGGGAGTTCCGGATGCCGCCAACCGCCCGGCGTACTCCTCGGCCTCGTCCGACAGCGGGTCGACGCCCGCCGCGACGATCACGGCCGGCGCCGAACCGGCGAGCTCCGGCGCGCGCAGCGGCGCCGCCTCGACGGGCACCGGGGCCGTGGCATCCCGCCGCCCCACGGCCCCGTCGACCCGCGTGGGCACCGGGCCGGCGGCATCCCCGAGGTACAGCCGCCAGTACCACTGCATGCCGCGCGCGGTCAGCGGCAGGTTGTCGGTGTGCGCCCGGTAGCTGGGGCGATCGAGGTCGGGGGCGTCGAGCACGGGACACAGCAGCACCTGGACCCGGATGCCGGGAGCCCGGCCTTCGCGTGAGCGCAACGCCAACGCGGCGGCGAGGTTGCCTCCGGCGCTGTGTCCGGCGACCCCGAGGAGCGTGGGGTCGACGAGTCCTCCGGCCCCGGTCGCGGCGAACCGCAGCGCGCGGTCGAGGTCGTCGAGCCCCGCGGGGAACGGGTGTTCCGGCGCGAGCCGGTAGTCCACGCTCAGCACCTGCGCGCCCGTGGCCGCGGCGAGCGCGCGGCATAGGGCGTCGTTGTTGTCGAGGTCGCCCGCGACCCATCCACCGCCGTGGGCGAACACGAGGGTTCCGCGGCACCCGGCGCGCGGCCGGTACAGCCGCAGCGCGAGGTCGCCGTCGGCGGTGTCGATCGACTCGACGATCGCGTCGTCGGGGAGCCGCACCCACGACGGGTTCGCGCGGAGCTCAGCGATCCGCACGGCGTCGTCGCCCTCGGCATCCGTCGCTCCGGAGGGGATCGTGCCCGCGCGCGCCGCGAGCCGGGCGAGGTGCGCGCGCACGTCGGGGTCGGTGATCGCGGGGTGGACGCTGTCGCTCACGGTGCTCCTCGGGTGCGGGGTCGGGGCGATGCGTCAGGGTTGAGTGTCCGAGACACGCGGATGCCAAGCGACTCCGTCCGCGTGTCTTGGACACTCAACCGGGAAGAGGACCGCTCAACCACCGCCGCCGAGAGCGAGCGTAGGACCCGCGGCGCACCCGCCGGCCCCGGCGCGAGAGAGCGTTACGCCGCCGAAACACCGGCGTCGCGGAGGCGTCGCGGCCCGGGCGTACCGTGACGCCGACGGGCGCCCCGACGCCCGGGTGAGGAGTGCCATGTCCCAGCGCGTCATCGTGACCGGGGGTGCCGGCGGCATCGGCGCCGCCATCGTGGAGCGGTTCGCGGCCGACGGCGCGGAGGTCGCCGTGCTCGACCGGCGCGCGCCCGCGGGCGACTCGGCATCCTTCTTCCCGGTCGATCTGCTGGATCCGCTCGATACGCGGCGGGCTGTGGGTGAGGCGATTCTGGCGCTCGGCGGAGTCGACGTGCTCGTCAACTGCGCCGGGATCTTCCAACACGTGTCGCTGCTGGACATCACCGTCGACGACTGGGACCGCGTACTCGACATCAATGCCCGCGCGACCCTCGTCACGATGCAGGCGGTCGCCCCGGTGATGCTCGAGGCCCGTCGCGGCTCGATCGTCAACATCGCGAGCATGGCGGCCAAGCACGGCGGCGGCGGCGAGGGGCACTACGCCGCGTCGAAGGCCGCGGTCGTGGCGCTCACGCGCGCAGGAGCCCAGGAGTGGGGATGCCACGGCGTCACCGTCAACGCCGTGTGCCCGGGGTACGTGCTCACCGAGATGGGCGCCGACACCCGCTCCGCGGAGGACGTCGCCGCGTGGAGCGCGAAGTCGCCGCTGGGCCGGCTCGGCATCCCCGAGGACGTCGCGGGGGTGACGCACTTCCTCGCCTCCCCCGCGGGCGGCTACCTCACCGGCCAGGCGATCAACGTCACCGGCGGAATGATCATGCACTGATCCGGGATGCCACCCCTCGCCGTCGGCTCCCCGGGTCGGCAGGATGGAACCCGACGCAATCCGATGGCGCCGGTGCGACGAAAATCTCCTGAGTGCGATGACGCCACGAAAGGACGACATGCGACTTGCCACGGCCCTCCGGCAGTTCGAGCTGGACACCCGGCCCATCCACCCCGAGACCCGGCGCGCTCTCGACCTTCGGTGGGCGGCTGCCCGAACACGCCAAGACCGCGAACCAGCTCCTCGGTCGGTGCGCGGTCGGATGCGAGGGAACGCACGGCGTCTTCCCCAAGTGCAACCTGACGTGCTCGCCCTGCTACCACTCGGCCGATGCGAACAAGGTGCGCATCGACGGCGACCACACGGTCGACAACGTCGCGCGCCAGATGGACTTCCTGCGTCAGGTGCGCGGTCCCCGCGCCCACGCCCAGCTCATCGGCGGCGAGGTGAGCCTGCTGAGCGCCGAGGACCACGCGCGCTCCCTGCTGGCCATGCGCGCGGTCGGCCGCGAGCCGATGTCGATGACGCACGGCGACTTCGACTACGACTACCTGCTGGACGTCGTCCTCGACGCCGACGGCAAGCCGCGCTTCGACAAGGTCTCGTTCGCCGCGCACTTCGACTCGCTCATGCGCGGGCGGCGCGGAGCCGTGCGTCCCCACAGCGAGGCGGAGCTGAACCCGTTCCGCGAGAAGTTCGCGAGCATGTTCGTCGACCTGAAGCGCGATCACGGCGTGGGCAGCTACCTCGCGCACAACATGACGGTGACGCCGTCGAACGTCGCGGAGGTCGAGCAGGTGACGCGCGACGTGCTCGAGATGCCGTTCGACATGATGTCGTTCCAGCCGGCCGCCTTCATCGGCGACGACCGCCGCTGGCGCGAGGACTTCGGCGAGGTCACGATCGACGCGGTGTGGGAGAAGATCGAGGCCGGCGCAGGACAGAAGCTGCCCTGGCAGGCGACCCAGTTCGGCGATCCGCGCTGCAACCGCTCGACCGTCGGCGTCCGCGTCGCGGGAACCTTCGCGCCGCTGCTCGACCCGGAGGACCCGAAGGACATCGCCGCACGCGACCGTTTCCTGGAGCACTTCGGCGGCATGATCTTCGGGGGCATCCCGAAGCACATCCTCGCGATCAAGGTCGTACGGGCCGTGGCATCCCACCCCGGTGACGTCCCCCCGCTGATCGGCCTCATGAGCCGCGTCGTCCGCCGGGCGGGCGGTATCGGCCGCGTCCTGCGTGCGGCGCGGAAGAAGAAGGTCTCGTTCAAGACCTTCGTCATCCACAACTTCATGGATGCCGAGCAGGTCGCGCCCGCGTGGAAGCTCATGGAAGAGGGCGTGGTCGCCGACGACCCGCTGCTCCGTGAGACGCAGGAGCGATTGGGATCCTGCATGTATGCCATGTCGCACCCGGAGGATGGGCGCCTGGTGCCGGCCTGCGTGCAGCACTCGGTGCTGGACCCGATCGAGAACGTCGAGCTGCGGCGTATCCTGCCCCTTCCGACCGTGCGCCCCGGCGCCATCGTGACGGCACGCCCTTCCGGGCTGACGGCCGTGCGGGAGACGGGCGGCGGCGCGCGCTGATCCCCGGCTCGGTGGCCGGCTTCGCGTCCGCCGAGGCCGGTCAGCTCGGCACGACGTGGACGAGGGCGTGCGGCACCGACACCGCGACGTCCTCGCCCGGACGCAATGCGGACGTCGACGGAACCTCGGCGTGCAGCAGCACACCGCCGGCACGGATGCCGATCTCCCCGCGCGCACCGAGCGGCCGGAGCGTCTCGACGGTGCCGGTCGTCCGCAGCGACGTCTCCTCTCGCGCGGGAGAGTCGACCCGGACGTCCTCCTGCCGGAAGACGAGGGTCGCGGCACCGTCCACCGCGCCGGGCACGGCTACATCCCCGAGGGCGCTGACGTGCACGCCATCGCGGACGTGCCCCGGGACGGCGTTACGCCCGCCCATGAGCTGTGCCGCGCGGAGGCTCCGCGGGCGGCGGTAGGCCTCGGCGACCGTGCCCTCGTGCAGCAGTCGCCCGTTCTCCATGAGCGCGATGCGGTCGGCCACCCGCGCCGCCTCGTCACGGTCGTGCGTGACGAGGAGGATGGTCGGCGAGAACGCTCCGCGCACCGCCTCGAGGAGGTCGTGCATGTCGGTGCGCAGCGACGGGTCGAGGGCACTGAAGGGCTCATCGAGCAGCAGCACCGACGGCTCCGCGGCGAGCGCCCGCGCGATGGCCACGCGCTGTTCCTGGCCGCCGGAGAGCTCTTCGACGCGACGGCGACCGTATCCACCCAGGCGCACCGTCTCGAGGTATTCTGCGGCGCGCTCGCGCGCCCGGGCGCGAGGCATCCCGGCCACCCGGTCCGAGAACGCGACGTTGTCGAGCACCGAGAGGTGCGGAAACAGCAGCGGCCGTTGGAAGACCATGCCGACACCCCGGCGTTCGGCGGCCACCTCGGCCACATCCCGTCCGTCGATCGAGACGGAACCGCGCTCGGGGGTCTCGAGGCCGGCCACGAGGCGCAACAGTGTGGATTTGCCCGAGCCGCTGGGGCCGAGGACCGCGGTGCAGGTGCCGGCGCGCACCTCCAGCGACAGGTCGGCGACCGCCGGGATCGGCGAGGCGGCGTAGGTCTTGGACAGGCCGACGAGAGCGAGATCGGCGCTCACACGACCACCTCCTTGGTCGAGTCTTCGATTCGGGCGGACCGCGGGCCGGGTGCGCGGTCGAGGGCAGGCGGAGCAACGGGAGTTCCGGGGCGGCGCGGTCGGCGGCGTCCGCGGCGTCCCCGCCCGACGGCGAGGACGCCGGTGAGCAAAACGATGGGGGGAACGACGGCCGCGAGGGACATCACCGCGACCGCGGCGTCGTTGCCGAGTCCCGCCGCGGCGGAGGCCACGACCAGGGGCAGCGTCACCAGTTCGCCCCCTCCGACGATGAGCGTCACGATGTAGTCGCTCCAGGCGACGAGAAAGGCGAGGAACGCCGCCCGCGCGAGCGCGGGGGCGATCATCGGCAGGTGGACGCGTCGCAGGACCTGCAGCCGGCCGGCGCCGAGGAGACGCGCCTCTTCCTCGTACGAGGGGTCATAGGCGCCGTAGGCGGTGCGCATCACGAAGGCCGTGTAGGGCAGCGCCATGACCGTGAGCACGAGAGCCACCCCGATGACCGACGGGATGTGTGCGCGTAGCAGCACGACGTTGACCCCGAGCACAGCGGCGAAGGGCGGGAGCGCGACGGGGGCGAGCAGGAGGGCCGAGACGAGTCGCGCGCCGGGCACCGCGCCGAAGGTCAGCGCGCGAGCGGCGAGCGCCCCGATCGCGGTCGCGAGGACCGCGACGACGAGTCCGAGCACGAGCGAGCGTCCGAAGGCCGGGACCGCCCCGAAGGCGACGGCAGCAGAGACCGAGCGTCCGCCGAACGCGGTGGGGAACGGGTCGGGAAAGGTCCACGACTCGGCGAACGACCACAGCACGAGCGGGAGCAGCGGAAGGGCGAACCACACGCACAGCGCGAGCGCCAGGGCCCACCGCACCACCCGGCCGGCTCCGCGCGACCGGGTGAGGGTGTTCGTGTCGCCGCTCATCGCCACGCCGCCGATCTGCGCAGGGCGGCGAAGGTGCCGGCGACCGCCGCGAGGGCGATCACGCACGTTACGAGCGCGACCGCCGCCGCCTCGGGCCGGGAGTCGAGCGAGACGCCCTGGAACAGCCGCACCCCGAGGACAGGGAGCGGCTCGGGCGAGGTTCGTCCGAGCAGCCAGAGCACCTCGTACGAGCCCAGGGCGTACACGAAGCTGATCGCCGCCCCGATGAGGATCGTGGGCGCCGTCAGCGGAAGCAGGACGTGTCGGAACCGACGCGCCCGCCCCGCGCCCAGCAGCGCCGCGGTCTCGTCGTATGTGCGGATGCGGGTCGCGAGCGTGCCGGTGACGATGAGCGCGAGGAACGCGGATTCCTTCCACGCCAGCTCCGCGATCGCCGCCCCCCACAGCGGGCCACCGACCCAGGGTGCCCACGATTCCGACGGGATGCCGAGCAGTCGGGGCAGCACGCCCGCGTCGGACAGGAGCAGGCCGATGGTGGCCGCGGCGATGAGGTGCGGGATGGTCACCGTCAGAGCGCTGAGCGCCTCGACGATACGGCTGCTTCGCCGATGGGACACGATGACCATGGCCGCCGTGGTGCCGACGACCACCGCGATGACGGTGGCGACGGCGGCCACGCTCACCGAGACGGCGATCGCCGCGGCGATCTCGCCCGGCCGCGCGGTGAACGCCTCGATCCCGAACCGGGGTCGGCCGACGACCGGCAGCAGGCCGAACGCCTGCAGCACCGTGGCGCCGATGCCCCCGCCCAGGACGAACACCGCGAGGGCGACGGCGGGGAGCACGAACAGTGCCCCCCGCACGCGCTCTCGTGCGGTGCCGGCGCGCCCGGCGACCGGGACCCAGGTCACCGCGAGAGCACGTTCTGCCGCCAGCCGTCGTCGAGCGCGGGCACCCATTCGGCGGCGAGCTCACCGTGGGCGTTGCGGGAGAGCACGTCGTACGACGGGACGACCGGCGAGGACGGGAGTGCGTCGAACAGGGCGCGGTCCTCGGCGGAGAGCGCGCTCAGATCGAGGACGGGGAACTGGCCCCACACGTCGGGCTCGGCCTTCTTCGCCTGCTGCTCCGCAGAGAGCGCGACGTCGGCCACGACCATGGCTCCGGCGGCGGCGTCCGAGTTCACGGGGAGACCGAGGAAGCTGGCGTTGCCGACCGTGCCGTCCTCGAGCGTGAGCACGCGCGTGTCGGCGGGGTACGTTCCGTCGGCCACGAGGCCGGTGAGCGTCGCCGGCCCGTACGTCATGGTCATGTCGATCTGCCGGTCGGCGAAGAGCTGGCCGAGCTCGGACTCGTTCGCGGGGTAGGTGTCTCCCCCGCGCCACAGGTTCGGCGCCAGCGCCGCGAGCCGGTCCCACAGCGCGGGCGTCAGCTCGTCATAGGCATCCTGCGAGAAGGCGGTCGGCACCGCATCGGCACCGCCGGACACACTCGCGAGCACCTCGCGCACGAAGACGGACCCGGTGAAGTCCGGCGGCGCCGGGTAGGTGAAGCGGCCCGGATGGGCGGCGGCCCAGTCCAGCACCCCGGCCAGCGTCGTCGGCGGGTCGGGGACCGCGGCGGAGTCGTAGACGAGCGTGAACTGCGCCTTGTGCCACGGTGCCTCGCACCCGTCTACCGGTGTTCCGAAGTCGGACTGCAGCAGGGGGTCGTTCGGGTCGGTGTTCGCCATGGACGGGAGCAAGCCCGTCCAGTCACACCGCCAGGCATCGGCTTCCTTGCCCGTGCGGAAGTTGTCGCCGTTGACCCAGACGAGGTCGACCGACCCATCGTCGCGTCCGGCCTGGAGCTCGGTGAAGACGCGGTTCAGCGCGTCCCGCGTGTCCGTCACGGGGACGCGCTCGAGGGTCACGCCGTACTCCGCCACGGCGGGGGCGAGCACGTCGTCGACGTACGCGTTCCCCTGGTCGTCACCGCCGTACATCCACAGCTGCACGGTCTGCCCGCGCGCGTCCTCGAGCACCTGGTCCCAGTCGGTGTAGGCCTCGGGCGAAGACGCATCCGGTGCCGAGCACCCGGCGAGGGCGAGAAGCGACGCCGCCGCGGTGACCACCGCGAGAGTCGGACGACGGCGTCGGTGTCGGCGTCGAGGGATGGTCATGGCACTCCTTGAACGATGGCGCGGCCGGTCGGTCGCATGCGGACTTAGGGTATGGGGGACCGGAAGGAATCGATGGAGCTTGACGACACCGCCACGCGTCCGCAGGGCTCCGCTCGCCGACCCGGCATCCGGTTGGTACTTCTCGGTCTGTTCGTCGCCGCGGTCGCATCGGTTGGCTTTCTGCTCGTCCCGCACGACGTCGAGCAGATCCGCGCCTGGTCCGGTCAGGTCGGAGCGCCCGGCGTTCTGCTGTTCACGCTGCTGTACGCCGCCCTGACCCTGAGTCCCGCGCCGAAGAACGTCCTCGGCATCGCGGCGGGTCTGGTCTGGGGGTTCCCGGTGGCGTTCGCCATGGTCTACGTCGGCGCTCTGCTGGGCGCGGCGGCATCCTTCGCGCTCGGTCGGGCGCTCGGACGCGAAGCCGTCGAACGCTTCACCGGCGCCCGGGTGGCCCGATTGGATGCCGCGATCGGACGCCGTGGCCTGCCCGCCGTGCTGGGGGCGCGGCTCGTCCCCGTGATCCCTTTCACGCTCATCAACTACGGCGCGGGGCTGACGTCCGTGCGCCGTCGCGACTACGCGATCGGGACCGCGGTGGGCATCATCCCGGGCTCCGCCGCCTACGTCGCGCTCGGCGCGTTCGGGTGGGAGCTGGGCCCGTGGTTCTGGGTGGCGCTGAGCGTCGTCGGCGTGCTCCTGATCGGCGGCGTGGTGGCCGGCATCCTGGTGCGCCGCCGTCGGACGGGGGATGCCACGGATGCTTGATCGCTCTCTGCGCACGGCGCTGTCCGGTCCGCTCGAGGCCGTCGCCGCGACGCTGGACCGATCGTTCATCACCCCCGACCGCCTGACCATGGCCGGGCTCGTTCTGGGGCTCGCCTCCGCCGGCGCGGCGGCCGCGCAGTGGTGGGCGGCCGCGGTGGTGCTCTGGCTGGTCTCCCGCCTCGCGGACGGTCTCGACGGCACCCTCGCCCGCCGCCGTCGCGCGCACGGTCGGGGGAACGACAGCGAGGCCGGCGGGTTCCTCGACATCGCCGCCGACTTCGTCGTCTACGGCGCCGGGGTGTTCGGGGTGGCGTGGGGCGCATCCGCGGCGTTCGGCGCACCGTGGTGGCCGTTCCTCCTCGTCCTGCTGACGTACTACGTCAACGGGACGGCGTTCCTGGCGTTCTCCTCGATCGCCGAGCGCACCGGTCGGCAGGTCGACGACGGACGGTCGCTGTCGTTCCTCGGTCGTATCGCGGAGGGCACCGAGACGATCGCCGTCCACACGCTCTGGCTGATCCTGCCGTTCTGGGCGTGGCAGATCGCCCTCGTGTGGAGCCTGTTCGTCGCCGTGAGCGCGGTGCAGCGGATCATCGCCGGGTACCGGCTGCTGCGCTGAGCGGAATCGCCGCGACGGCGCGCCCGTCAGCTCCGACGACGACGGATCGCCCGCAGCAACCGGATCGCCGCGGCGACGAGCCCGTGGCGCAGGGCCCCCTGGGCGTCGCGAACAGCGGCGTTCCACCCCGCGTCGGAGTACGTGGGGTAGGCGTGCATCGCGCCCGCCAGCGCGCCGACCTTCAACCCCAGCGCGACCGCCGTCGACAGCTCCCCAAGCGACTCGCCCGCGCGGGGACCGACGATGACGGCCCCGGTCACGCGGCCCTTTCCGTCCACCACGAGACGGGTGAAGCCGTCGGTCTGCCCCTCGGCGATCGCGCGGTCCAGGTCGGCGTGAGGAGACTCCACCACGCGCATCCCGCGCGCGGCGGCCTCGTGCGGCGATACCCCGACCGCCGCCACCTCGGGGGAGGTGAAGGTCACCCGCGGCACGACGTCAACGCCCGCGCGCCGCGAAAGGCCGAGCACGGCGTTCGTCGCCGCGACGCTGCCGAACATGCCGGCGGTGTGCGTGAAGCGCGGAAGCGGGGTCGCGTCGCCCGCCGCGCGGACGCGCGGATTGCTCGTGGCCAGGGTCGCGTCGACCGCGATCGCGCCGTCGTCATCGCGGCGGACGCCGGCGACATCGAGCCCGAGGCCCGTGGTGTCCACTCGGCGTCCGAGCGCGGCGAGCACGCGGTCGGCCGTGACGGTCGTGCCGTCGCTGAGACGCGCCGTCACGGTCTCGTCCCCGGTGTCCGCGTCGACCAGCGTGGTGCCCAGTCGCACGTCGACGCCGTTCGCGCGCAGCGCCGCGAGCACGATCGCTCCGGCATCCGGATCCTCCTTGGCCAGCAGGCGCTCGCCGCGGTGGACGAGGGTCACGCGACTGCCCAGACGTGCCATCGCCTGGGCGATCTCGCATCCGATGGCTCCCCCACCGAGCACGAGCAGGCGCTCGGGCAGCACGGTCAGATCCCACACGGTCTCGTTGGTGAGGACGGCATCCGGATCGATGCCCTCCGGCAGCACCGGGGAGCTCCCCGTCGCCACCAGGGCGTCGCGGAAACGGATGCCGACCCCCTCGACGCGCAGCGAGCGCGGACCGTCGAAGCGGGCACGGCCGCGCAGCGTGAAGACGCCCGCCTCGGCGAGCGCCTCGGGCGAGTCGACGGGCTCGATCTCGCGGATCGCGTGCCGGACGTGGGACATCACGGCGGCGAAGTCGACCCGGACATCGGCGACGTGCACCCCCAGCCGGGCGGCGTCGCGCGCGTCGTGCGCCGCCGTCGCCGCCGCGATCAGCGCTTTCGAGGGCACGCACCCCGTGTACAGGCACTCGCCGCCGAACCCGGCGGACTCGATCAGCAGCACCTTCGCACCGAGGATCGCGGCGGTCTTCGCACCGACGAGACCGGCGCTGCCGGCGCCGATCACGACCAGGTCCCACCGGGTACGGCCGGCTTCGGCGGAGGTGAGCGGGCGGGCACGGCGCGTCGGCACGGTCATGTCCGAAGCCTAAGGTGGTCGGAAAGGGGGTGGCTCGATGGCGACACCGCTGCGGCGCTATGGGCTCGGAGCCCGCTGGTACGACGTGCTCTCGGGCGAACGCTGGGTGTACCACGCGGGACGCGAGGCCGGGATCGCCCTGTTGCGTCCTCGCCCCGGCGACGTCGTGCTCGATCTCGGCTGCGGCACCGGCTTGAACTTCGCGGCGCTGCTCAGCGCCGTCGGACCGCACGGGCGAGTGATCGGCGTCGATCGCAGCCCCGACATGCTCGACATGGCCCGGCGCCGGGTGAGCGCCGCCGGGTGGAGCGACCGCGTCGATCTCGTCGAGGCGGATGCCGCCGCCCTCGACCCGGCCGAGATCCGCGACCGCACCGACGGACGCGGTGCGGACGCCCTGCTGTCGACCTACGCGCTGAGCGTGTTCGGCGAGCGCGAGGCGGCGTGGGCGCGGGCCGTGTCCGCCGTACGTCTGGGAGGACGCGCGGCCGTCGTGGACATGCAGCGTCCGCACGGACCCTGGCGTGTGTTCACGCCGCTCGCTCTGCTGGCGTGCGCGACCGGCGGCGCCGACATCGACGCCCATCCGTGGCGGATGCTCGAGCGCGACGCCGACCCCCGTTCCGTCGAGCGCGCGGAGCGCAAGGGCGGTCACGTCGTCGCCGTCGCCGCCGACCTCGCGATCCGCCCCCGGCCCTGAGGTCCCGGCGGGAATGCGACGTCGACCCCGACGTTGCATCTCGGGTAGTCGACCCCGAACGGATGCCATGACCTCGGCCACCCCCGCTTCTCCCCCCGCCGCGACCGCGGACGATCCCGCCGCCGTGCTCGACAACGCCGCGTGGCACTCACTCGTCGGACCGCACGCGGGATTCGCGATCGGCGGCGACCTGGTGCGTCGGTACCCCGAGGACGTCGCTCCGTTCGTCGCCGTCCGCACGTGGGACGACCCCTCCGTGTGGGACGCGCTGCGCGACCTCGTCGGCCCGGGCGCCGAGGTGGGCCTCTCGGGCTACGAGGGCGAGCTGCCCGCGGGGTGGGGGTTCCTCGGCGGCGGCGAGGGCGTTCAGCTGGTCGAGACCGCCGTGCTGCAGCCGCGGCCGTTCGACCAGGCCGTCGAACTCGACGCCGACGACGCGGCCGAGATGATGGCGATCGTCGAGCGGAACCAGCCCGGACCCTTCCGGCCCCGCACCCACGAGCTGGGTCGGTACATCGGCATCCGTCGCGGGGGTCGCCTCGTGGCGATGGCGGGCGAGCGCCTGCACCCGACAGGGTGGACCGAGATCAGCGCGGTTGCGGTCGACGCCGACCACCGTCGGCAGGGTCTTGCGTCGCGGCTCGTGCTGGACGTGGCGTTCCACATCCAGCAGCGCGGCGACCGCGCGATGATGCACGCGGCCGCGACGAACACCGGAGCCATCGCGGCCTACGAGCGCCTCGGCTTCGCCCTGCGCCGGGTGAACCGCTTCGCCGCCGTCCGCACCCCGGCCTGACCCGTCGCCGCAACCCCGTTCTGCAGCACCCGCCCGAGTTCTACGGTGGCCGTCATGCCCCGACCCGCCGCACCCCTTCCCTCCGCTGTCTGGGAGGGCGAGGTCGACGGACTCGCCTTCCGCGTGGTGTCGACGCCCCCCCGCGGCCCCGGACGCCCCCGTGTTCGTGCTCGTGCACGGCCTCGGCACCTCCCACCGGTATCTCACCCGGCTGCACGCGGAACTCGCGGTCCGAGCGACGGTGCGCTCGATCGACGTCCCCGGCTTTGGCGGCCTCCCCGCGCCGAAGGGGTCGCCGGGCGTGGCTGACATCGCCACCGCACTCGGCGCACTGCTCGACCGGATCGGAGTGCGGGATGCCGTGCTCCTCGGGCACTCAATGGGCACTCAGTGGGTCGTCGAGCTCGCGGCGGAACGGCCCGACCTCGCGCGCGCCGTGGTGTTGGTGAGCCCCATCGCCGACCGCACTCATCGCAACCTGCCGTCGCAGGGGCTTCTGCTCGCCGTCGACAGCGCTCTCGAACCGCCGCGGGCGGGGCTGACGGTGTTCCGCGAGTACCTCCGCAGTGGCCCCCGGTGGTACCTCGCGCAGGCGCGACACATGGTCCGGTACCCCCTCGAGGAACGCGTCGCCGCGCTGACACGACCGGTGCTCGTGATCCGGGGCTCGAAAGACCGCATCGCCGACCTCCGCTGGTGCGCGGAACTGCGCGACCGCGCCGCCGACGGGACACTCGCCGTCGTCCCCGGTCACCGTCACCTCGTGCAGTTCACCGCTCCCGCGACGGTGGCCGATGGCATCCGGGGGTTCCTCGGCGCCTGACCCTGCGGCGCTTCTGCCCCCGCGCGGCTGCACAACTCCGGCACAACCCCGCCACCCCGGCATCCACCCTCCCCCGGCGTACACAACGCAGGAGTTCTGCACCCCGGATGCCACGCCCCGGGCCCACACCCCGCTCCGGGCGGCAGTTTTCCTTCGTTGTGTCCGGGCCCGCGTCAGCGCAGCCGCCGCGCGATCTCGGCCTGGGCCTCGGCAAACGACTCCTCACCGCCGTCGCGGCCGCCCGACAGGTTCACGCCCACCACGCCCGGAAGAGCCAACAGCTCCTCGGCCAGGGAGACCGCGAGCGCGATGCCCTCGGCGCGGGGGTCACGCGCACCGCGCACCCGCGACAAGAAGCCGTCCGGCAGCACGAGCGTCGTGAACGACTCCAGCACGTCGGCGGAGGCGTGATCGATCACGACCGGCACGCACGGGATGTACCGCACCGGGGCGGCCACGGAGTCGATGAACCGCCGCACCGGCTCCGCTCCCCCGGCGTGGTTCACGAAGCAGACGTCGGCGCCGGCGCGCAGCTTCTCGCGCAGCCGCGCAGCCCGACGCTCCACCGGCGGCGCGGCGGGCGACGCCGCGACCGAGACGACGTGCCCCGCGGCGCGGGCGAGGGCGGCGGCCTCGGTCGAGTCGAGGTCGAACACGGGTGCGGCGTCGGGCCGGTTCCCCGTGCGGGTGTGGTCGCCGGTGACGCAGTGCACCCCGGCCACCCCCTCGACGGCCAGGGCCGCAAGCTCCCCCTCGATCGCCACGCGGTTGCGGTCGCGCATGTTGAGCCCGGTCCACACCCGCAGCCCCGCGCGCTGCAGCAGGTGCGCCCGGTACGCCGGAGGGAATTGCACCCGCGCGGTTCCCGCGTCGCCGGCGAGGACGGCATCCACCTCTCCCACCAGAATCGCGCCACAGGAGTCGATGGATGCCACGCTCATCGCCCGCGCGGGAAGGTCGGCCACGACCCACGGGCGCGTGCCGAGGGAAGCGAGGGTCTCCGCGGCGGCGGCTGTGCGCGCGCCGGGATCCGGGACCGAAACACGGTCGATGCCCGTCCACCGCACCGTCCCCCGCGGCAGGAACGCGCACGAGTGCTCGGCGTCGATCTCGCACGACCCGTCGAAGCCGACCCCGCCGCACGGGCCGTACTCCATGCGCTTCGGGCATACGTCGAGGAGCGGGAGGACCGTCATGCCCGGAGTGTACGAAGCGCGTGTTTCGGCGAATGTTCATGGCGGCAACATCGCGGAAACGCGCGGTCCCTACGCTCGGCGGTGACACTGCGCAATCCCGGAGGTGGCCATGATCACCGCAGGCACCACGTTCGGCTCCGACCTCGACGAGACCGATGGGCTCGTCGCCGACCCCGTCGCGTTGATGGTCCAGTGGCTCCCCGAGCACGACAGCGAGCTGCGGCCCCTCGCCGCCCTCTCGACGATCGGCCGCGACGGGCTGCCGTCGCTGCGCCACGTGCTGGTGAGCGATCGGGATGCCACGGGCCTGTACTTCCACACCGATGCCGCCAGCGCGAAGGTCACCGAGATCGCGGCCAATCCCGTCGCGGCGATGGCCGTCGCCTGGCCCGAGGTGGGACGGCAGCTCGTGGTCCGGGGCATCGTCGAGCGGGTCAGCGCGCCGGAGGCCGCCGCGGTGTACGCGCAACGGTCGCGGTACCTGCAGCTGCTCGCGTGGATGAACACGCTCGACAACGCGCAACTGCCCGTCGACGAACGCCGCCGCGTGTGGGCGGAGTTCGATGCGACGCACCCGGTGCTCGAACCGCCGCAGCGCTGGGTGGGCTTCCGACTCCGTCCCCTCACCCTGACGTTCTGGCGCGGCGACCCCGCGGGGCAGAGCACCCGACAGCACTACCGCCTCACCGACGGAGCGTGGTCGGGCGAGATCCTGGCGGGCTGAGGCGTGGATATCACCACCGTCACCTCGTACCGTGCCGCCCGCACCCGCGCCGATCTCGCGCTCGCTCCGGGCGAGGTCGTGATGGCCGGTGGCACGTGGATCATGAGCGAGCCGCAGCCGCGCACCACCGGGTTCGTCGACCTCACCACCCTCGGCTGGCCCGACATCGAGATCACCGACACCGGCCTCCGCATCGGTGCGACGTGCACGATCGCGCGGCTGCTGGCGTGGGCTGAGCACGAGGCACCGGCCGCGTGGACGTCGCTCGCGCTCGCCCGACCGTCCGCCGACGCTCTGCTGGCGTCGTTCAAGATCTGGAACACCGCCACCGTCGGCGGCAACGTCTGCCAGGCGTTCGCGGCGGGCGCGATGATCGCCTTCCTCTCGACCCTTGATGCCACGGCCCTGGTGTGGACGCCCGACGGCGGCGAGCGCCGGATCGCCGTCGCCGACCTCGTCATCGACAACGCCGCGACGTCGCTCGCGCCCGGCGAGGTGCTGCGGGCGCTCGACATCCCCCTGGCGGCGCTGACCTCGCGCGTGGCGCTGCAGAAGATCGCGCTGGCCGAGCTCGGGCGCTCCGGCGCCGTGGTGACGGCCCGCGTCGACCCCGACGGCGCGGCCGTCTTCGTCGTCACGGCGGCGGTGCGCCGACCGCGCGTCCTGCGGTTCGCGCGGGTGCCCGGAGCGGGAGAGCTGCGGGATGCCGTGGCTTCCGCGACCGATTTCTACACCGATCCGCTGGGCAGCGCCGACTGGCGACGCGGGGTGAGCGTCGTACTCGCCGAGCGGCTGCGCGCGGGCTTCGCGCGCGATCTCCGGGAGGACACCGAGTGAAGTTCCAGGTCAACGGGTCCGCCGTCGAGGCCGACCCGCGGCCGGGTCAGTGCGCACGCACGCTGCTGCGCGAGACCGGGCATGTCGAGGTGAAGAAGGGATGCGACGCGGGTGACTGCGGCGCGTGCTCGGTGCTGCTCGACGGCGAGCCGACGCACTCGTGCATCATCCCGGCGATGCGTCTGGAGGGGCGGTCGATCACGACGGCCGCGGGCCTCGCTCCGGGCGATGAGTTGCACCCGGTACAGGAGGCACTGGCATCCGGATTCGGGTTCCAGTGCGGGTTCTGCACCCCGGGCATGAGCGTCACGGCATCCACGCTCTGCGAGAGCGATCTCGACGACCTCGACCGCCGCATGAAGGGCAACCTGTGCCGCTGCACCGGGTATCGCCCGATCCGGGAGGCGATCCGCGAGTCGGTGCTGGGCCCGGTGCGCGAAACGGGACGCGCCGCCGACAAGCCGGACGGGGGCCGCGTCGGCACCTCGGTCGCCCCCGAGGCCGCCCGCCGCATCGTGCAGGGCAAGGAGCCGTTCACCTTCGACGAGCCCGTCCCGGGCGGCCCGCCGCTCGTGCTGCGCGTCGTCACCTCACCCCACGCGCACGCGCGGATCACCTCGATCGATACGACCGCCGCGCTCGCGCTCCCCGGGGTCGTCGCGGTCTTCACCCACCTCGACGTCCCCGAGACCCGTTACTCGACGGGCCGTCACGAGCACCGCACCGACGATCCCGACGACACGCGCATGCTCGACGACGTGGTGCGCCACGTCGGGCAGCGCGTCGCGGCGGTCGTCGCCGAGACGGCGGAGGCAGCGGATGCCGGCTGCCGTGCGGTCCGCGTCGACTACGCCGTGCTCCCCGCGGTCTTCGACCCCGACGAGGCGCGACGGCCCGGGGCTCCCCTGCTCCACCCCGACCGCACGCCCGACGAGCGCGTGATGGATGCCGCGCGCAACGTCGTCGCCGGCTTCCACACCGGCCACGGCGGCGACATCGACGCGGCCCTCGCCGCAAGCCATGTCGCCGTCACGGGCGAGTGGCGCTCGTCGCGCGTCACCCACGCGGCTCTCGAGACGCACGGGGCGGTGGGGTGGCTGGACGACGACGGGCGTCTCGTCATCCGTTCGTCGACGCAGGTGCCGTTCCTCGCGCGCAACGAGCTCGCGCACATCTTCGGCGTCGAGCGCGACCGCATCCGCGTCTTCGCGAACCGTGTCGGCGGCGGGTTCGGCGGCAAGCAGGAGCTGTTCACGGAAGACCTCACGGCCCTTGCCGTGCTGAAGCTCGGCCGCCCGGTGGCGTACGAGTTCTCGCGCACCGACCAGTTCGTGCGGGCCTCGCTCCGGCATCCGATGCGCGTGCGCACCACGCTGGGAGCGGATGCCGATGGGCGCCTGACCGCGATGAAGCTCGATGTCCTCAGCGACACCGGCGCGTACGGCAACCACGCGATCGGAGTGCTGTTCCACTCGTGCGCCGAGTCGACGACGCTGTACCGCGTGCCGACGAAGTGGATCGACGCGGAAGCGGTCTACACGAACAACCCGCCGTCGGGCGCGTTCCGCGGGTACGGGCTGGGGCAGGTCGTGTTCGCAGTCGAGTCGGCGATGGACGCTCTCGCTGAGGAGCTGGGGATCGACCCGTTCGACCTTCGCCGCATCAACGCGGTGACGGAGGGCGACCCGCTCCACCCCGACGAGGACAAGTACGAGGAAGACCTGATCTGGGGCAGTTACGGCCTCGACCAGTGCCTCGACCTCGCGCAGGATGCCCTGCGGCGGGGCAACGGCGTCGAGGCCCCCGCGGGCTGGGCCGTCGGCGAGGGCATGGCCGCGGCGATGATCGCGACCATGGCCCCGCGCGGGCACATCGCCCACACGACGGCGACCCTCCGCCGCGACGGCAGCTACCTGCTGCGCGTCGGCACGGCCGAGTTCGGCAACGGCACGTCCACGGTGCACCGGCAGATCGCGGCGACCGTCCTCGACGTCCCGCACGACCGGCTGGAACTCTGGGCCGCCGACACCGACGCCGTCCGCCACGACACCGGTGCCTTCGCTTCGGCGGGCACCACCGTCGCGGGCAAGGCGCTGCACGTCGCGTGTTCGATGCTGCGGCGGCGCATGATCGACATCGCCGTCGAGCTGGCCGGAGGGGATGCCGACTCCGCCGAGGTCGTGGCATCCGGTGTTCTGGCGGGAGACGAGCTCGTTCCGTGGGAACGGATCGTGGATGCCGCCCCCGCCACGATGCGCGACGAGAACGGGCTCACAGCGGACGGCGCGGAGTTCGGCGACTTCCGCTCCCTCGCGTTCAACGTGCACGCCGTGCGGGTGGCCGTCGACCCCGAGACGGGGACGGTGAAGGTGCTGCAGTCGATCCAGACCGCGGACGCCGGTGTCGTGATCAACCCGGAGCAGTGCCGCGGGCAGATCGAGGGCGGCGCCGCGCAAGCCCTCGGCGGCGCGCTGTACGAAGAGGTCATGCTCGAGGACGGCGTGGTGCAGAACCCGGTGTTCCGCACGTATCGCGTACCGCAGTTCGCCGACGTGCCCGACACCGAGGTGTACTTCGCCGAGACCGATGACACCCTCGGCCCGTTCGGAGCGAAGTCGATGAGCGAATCACCGTACAACCCGGTGGGCGCGGCGATCGGCAACGCCGTCTCCCGCGCCCTCGGGCGCCGCGGCTACGAACTGCCGTTCTCGCGCGACCGCGTGTGGAGGCTGGCCGGCGGGGAGTGACGCGGGCCGCGTCGCGGCGCCTGCACGCTCGGTCAGCGGCGGCCTTCGACCCGCACGAGATCGCGGTGGTCGACGTGGTGCTCGCGCCGGAGGCAGTCGCCGAAACCGGGGAGGGAGACGTAATCCTCCGGATCACGGCGCACGACGACGTCGTGCGCGCCGTACGCGGTGAACACGTCGATCTTGCGGGCGACGTCCGCGGCGTCGAGGTTCGCCGGCCACGACCGATGCGGGTACCCCACCGCGTACCGGACGACCTCGCCGTCCACGAGGCCCGCGTCGACGGCCGCGGCGACGAGTCGACCGGCAGCGCCGTGGTCGGGATGGTCGCCCTCGCTCTGCGCCGCGGAGTCCGGCATGGTCGTCAGCACCGCCGACGCACCGCTCTCGGTGATGAACGCGCCGATCGTGTCGACGAGCTGATCGAGGGTGAGCTCCCGTTCCGTGTCGAGGGTGGTCAGCGATGAGACGCGCCCGTCGACGAGCTTCGGGAGGGTGCGGTATCCGGTCGCGTACCACCCGCCGCCCGTCAACCCGCCGTCCGGAAGGCGGAGGAACGTCAGAGCGATCCGGGGGTCGTCGTCGGGCGAGGTCGTCGTGGCGGCGACGCCGTTCGATAACACCGTCGTGCGGTCGGTCCAAGGCGTCGACGAGCCGCGCATCACGTCGTAGGCCGCGCGGATGCCCCGTTCGCGACCGGTCACGTAGGTCGAGATGCCGGTGCCCGCGTCCGAGGCGGTGAGGAAGAGGTTGCGCACGTGGTGCCCGCGGAGGATGGCCCGATCGAGCGTCGGAACGGCGAACAGGAGGTCGTCGTCGTAGTGCGACCAGATCCCAGCCGTCACCGGCGTTGCCACGGTCACCGGCGGGTGAAGAAGTCGTAGCGGTGGGCGTAGTGCGTGTCGGTCACCAGGTGGTCCGCGCGTGCCGCGGGAAGCACGGCACGGTCGAAACGCCGGGCGGCGAGCGCGTCGAGGTCCGGGATGCGCCGGCCCTCCATGTCGTTCCAGCCCACGACGAGCCATCCGCCCGGACGCAGCACGTCGGCGCACGCCGTGAGTCCGCGCGCGACGTCGTCGGCGGTGTCGAGCCCCCACCCGAAGACGCCGTTGCAGACGATCAGGTCGAAGGTGTCGGCCGGGTAGACCGTCGCGAGCTCGGTCATCGACAGGGTGCGGTGATGCGGTCCCGCGATCCGCTGCATCGCGGGGTCGACGTCGATGGTGTGGTACTCGATCCCGCGATACAGCCGCGGATACGTGCGGGTGTACCAGGCGACTCCGACATCGAGGACGCGCCGGACGTCGTCGCGTCCGAGGAATTCCGGCACGATCACGTCTTCGAGCAGCACGCGGTCAGGCGTCGCCAGACGCCACCGGCCGTTCTTCCACCGCAGCCGGCTGCGCAGGCGCACACTGCGGGGGACGAGTCGTCTCCAGACGGGGGACATTCGTTCTCCAGCGGTCGACGCGATCGGGGGATGGACGTCCGCCCATGATTGCACGCACACGTTCGCTTCGCCGGGAACCGCGGCGATTTCCCGGGAAGCGGACCCCCGCCGGGGCCGTGTCGCCGTCGCCGGTCACATCGGTGTCGCACCACCCCCGACGTGGATGCCGCCCGTCGTCGGTACCTCCACCTCGAGGATGCTCGGCCGCCCGATGTGCCGCCCCTGGTGCACCGTGACGTGGAACGGCGCCGGAAGCCCGACGCGGTCGCGGAGGTAGGCGCCGAGCGCGGCGGCCGCGGAGCCGGTGGCCGGATCCTCGGTGATGTCGCCGACCGGGAACAGGTTGCGCGCCTCGACGACGGCGCCGTCGGCGACTTCGCCCGGAACGTGGACGACCGTGACAGTGCCCGTCCAGCCGCGCTCGTGCATCAGCACCCGCAGCGCGTCCGCGTCGTACCCGAATGCGTCGAACCGCTCGAGCGTGCGGACGGCGACCACCGGATGCCAATTCCCCGCGAAGGCCTCGGCGAGCGGCATCCGCGGGTCGAGATCGTCCGCGTCGAGTCCGAGTAGGGCAAGCAACGGTGAGGGGTCGTGGAAGTCGCGGACCACCGGTTCGACGCTCGTGAATCCCGCCGCGATCCGGCCGCCATCGTCCCGCGCCGATACCCGGACGTCGCCCGCGGTGGTCTCGAAGACGAACTCCCCCGGCCCCTCGGCCTCGGCCAGAGCGACCGCCGTGGCGATCGTCGCGTGACCGCAGAACGGCACCTCGGCCTCGGGCGAGAAGTAGCGCACCCGCAGCCGGTCCCCGTCGCGGGCCGTGACGAACGCCGTCTCGGGATACCCCAGGTCGGCCGCGATCCGCAGCATGTCGGCGTCGTCGAGGGCCGTCGCATCCAGGACCACTCCGGCGGGGTTGCCGCCGCCAGGTTCCGCGGCGAAGGCGAGCAGGTGCAGGATGCCAGTGGCGTCGGTCATGCCTCGATTCTCCCGGCCGTGGCAGGGAAATCGCGGGCCAATGTGTCATCTGTGGACTGCGTCCACGCGCGTGGGGATCGTCGTTGATCCTGGTTGGGGCCCACAACTTGAATCAACGGGCGGGCTCATCCTGTTCACCGGCCGTCAGTGGCGGGTGTCGCGGTCGCGGCGGGCGTGCGACAGAGCGCGGGACGACGGGAAGCCCGACCGCCGCGCGATCTCGGTGAACGACAACCCCGTGGCCGCGAAGGCGTCGGCGAGTTCGAGGCGGCGTGCGCGCAGTGCCGAGCTCGGCGTGCTGCCGTACCGCGCGAAGACGCGGGCGAGGTACTGCCGCGAGACGTCCAGGGAACGGGCAAGCTCCTCGACCGTGAACTCCGGATCGCCGGCCCGCTCGGTCAGCAGGCGCGTCGCGGCGGCGAAGGTGGCCTGCGCCGATCGGAACCCCGAGGCACCGGCATCCGCTCCGGCGCGCCCGGCGATGAGTGCGGCGCACAGGCTCTCGATCGCGTGGCCGAGCGCGGACTCCGCGGCGACGCCGAGGCGGTGATCGCCGTTCAGGATCGCGTTGACGGTGGATGCCAAGGCCCGCCAGG
>NZ_RBZY01000041.1 GCF_004022425.1 Microbacterium enclense
TGCCCGACAAGGCCATCGACCTGATCGACGAAGCCGCGTCGCGCCTGCGCATGGAGATCGACTCGGCTCCGCTCGAGATCGACGAGCTGCGCCGCCACGTCGACCGCCTCAAGCTCGAGGAGCTCGCGCTCAAGAAGGAGAAGGACGCCGCCTCGAAGGAGCGCCTGGCGACCCTGCGCGAGACCCTCGCCGCCGAGCAGTCGAAGCTCGACGAACTCCAGGCGCGGTGGGAACGGGAGCGTGCGTCGCTCAACCGCGTCGGCGACCTCAAGACGCGGCTCGACAAGGCCCGCGTGGATGCCGAGCGCGCCCAACGCGAGGGCAATCTGGAGCGCGCGTCGCGCCTGCTGTACGCCGACATCCCGGCGCTCGAGCGCGAGCTCATGACCGCAGAGCGCGAGGAGCCCGCCGGTGACCGCATGGTCAACGAGCAGGTGACCGACGAAGACATCGCGGCCGTCATCGCCGCGTGGACCGGCATCCCGGTCGGGCGCCTCCTGCAGGGCGAGACCGAGAAGCTGCTGCACCTCGAGCGCGAGCTCGGCAAGCGCCTGATCGGACAGAAGGATGCCGTGAAGGCGGTGTCCGACGCCGTACGGCGCTCGCGGGCCGGCATCAGCGACCCGAACCGTCCGGTCGGCTCCTTCCTCTTCCTCGGCCCGACGGGTGTCGGCAAGACCGAGCTCGCGAAGGCGCTCGCCGACTTCCTCTTCGACGACGAGCACGCCATGGTGCGCATCGACATGTCGGAGTACGGCGAGAAGCACTCCGTCGCCCGGCTCGTCGGTGCCCCTCCGGGGTACATCGGCTACGAGCAGGGCGGTCAGCTGACCGAGGCCGTGCGTCGGCGCCCGTACAGCGTGGTGCTGCTCGACGAGGTCGAGAAGGCGCACCCCGAGGTGTTCGACATCCTGCTGCAGGTGATGGACGACGGTCGGCTGACCGACGGACAGGGCCGCACGGTCGACTTCACCAACGTCATCCTGATCCTGACGTCGAACCTCGGCTCGCCGATCCTCATCGACCCGACGCTGTCGATCGAGACCAAGCGCGATCAGGTGCAGGCGCTGGTGCGGCAGGCGTTCAAGCCCGAGTTCGTGAACCGACTCGACGACATCGTCATCTTCCAGGCGCTCACCCAGGACGACCTCGCCCAGATCGTAGAGCTCGCGGTCGACGCGCTGCACAAGCGGCTGCGCGAACGCCGCCTGACGCTCGCGGTCACGCCCGATGCGCGGTCGTGGCTCGCCGAGCGCGGCTACGACCCGGTGTACGGCGCGCGACCGCTGCGGCGTCTGATCCAGTCCGAGGTGCAGGACCGCCTCGCCATGGCGATCCTCGCCGGCGGTGTGCACGACGGCGACCTGGTGAAGGTCGACGTCGCGAGCGACGGCGAGTCGCTGGTGCTCACGAGCGCCGGACCCGCCGACGAGCAGGGCGACCTCGACGACGACGTGATCGAGGCCGAGATCGTCGAGTAGTCGGATGCCGAGGGGATGCCGCGCCGGGTGCGTGGCATCCCCTCGTCTGTGCCGTCGTGAAGCGCCTCGCTACCCTGGCGCCATGACGATCGCGACGGCCGACCTCTACGACGAGCGCGGCGATGACCTCGACTCCCTGTCACTGCAGCTGCTCGATCTCGGCGGTCGCGTCGCCTTCGACGGTCCCGCGCGCACGGTGCGCTGCCACCGTGACAACGCACTCGTGAAACAGGTGCTCGCCACCCCGGGCGACGGGGCCGTGCTCGTCGTCGACGGCGGCGGCTCGCTCGAGTCCGCGCTCGTCGGCGACCTGATCGCGGCGTCCGCGGTCGAGAACGGGTGGGCCGGGGTCATCGTGCACGGGGCGATCCGCGACCGGGCGGCCCTGGCATCCCTGCCGTTGGGGGTCAAGGCGCTCGGCTCGAACCCGCGGAAGAGCGCGAAGGACGGCGTCGGCGAGGTCGACGTCCCGGTGACGATCGCGGGCGTCGTGTTCACGCCCGGGCGGCACGTGTGGGCTGACGCGGACGGCGTGCTCGTCGAGCGCTGATCGGGTCTTGACGCCGCACTTCACTTTTGAAAGTATCAGCGCCATGAGCCTCTTCCTCACGTGTCCCGTCGAGTCCGTCGAGCGGGCGACGGCCTTCTACACCACCCTCGGATGGACGCTCAACGAGCAGATGTCCGACCACAACGTCTCGTGCTTCGCGATCGCGCCCGAGCAGTACGTCATGCTCGGCAGCCGCGAGATGTACGCCGCCGTCGGCGGCACTGAAGACCTGATCGGCGGGCCCGAGACTCCCTCGAAGATCACGGTGTCGTTCGACCTCGGCAGTCGCGAAGCCGTCGACGCCCTCGTCGAGCGCGCCGGGGCGGCGGGTGGCCGCGTCGGCGACACCGACGACTACCCGTTCATGTATCAGCGCCAGTTCGACGACCCGGACGGCTACCACTACTCGCCGTTCTGGATGAAGACAGACGCCGAAACGTCCGAGTGAGCGACCTCGCGGCGGCTCTCGATGTCGTCGGGCCGCGGTGGGCGCTGCTCATCGTGGAGCGGCTGCTCGACGGCCCGCAGCGCTACGGCGATCTGCAGGGCGACCTCGGCATCGGCACCGCGATCCTCGCCGCGCGGTTGCGCGAGCTCGAGGAGGCCGGCGTCCTCCGGCGACTCCCGCTGAAGCACAACACGCGCGCCTACGCCCTGACCGAGCGGGGCGAGGCGCTGCGCGAGGCGATCGAGGCGCTGTCTTCGTGGGCCGCTTCCGTCCCCACCCTGGTGCCGACCGCGGCGCCAGATCACGCGACGTCGCCGAGATCACCCGGCGGTGGGCGCCAGGACGGGTGATCTCAACCGCGTCGTGTGCTCTGGGGCTGACCTCGATGGATTCGTGGATCGAGCAGATCGGCACGAGGTGGGTGCCCGTGATCGAGAGATACGACCGCCGCCGAAATGCCACCGGGATCGAACGCCTCCATCAGGAGGACGCGGCCCAGGCCCGCGGCATCCCTGGGGCGGGAACGAGAAATTCCAGCAGAACGACCCGCGGGCGTCGCTCGGCGCCATCGCCGGGCTGCTCGATCGCGGCGGAAACGTGTTCTCGACCCGGACCGCGGATCGGCTGCGGCTGTTGCGCTACGCCACGTTCAACGTCGCGATGGGCAACACCGACGCCCACGCGAAGAACTTCTCACTCCTCCATGACGAGGCGGGGGCGATGTTCCTCGCCCCCCCTCTACGACGTGGCCCCGCTCGCCCTCGCGTACGGGGCCACGACCCGTCTCTCCATGTGGATCGATGGCGTGCAACAGCTTCCTGACGTGACACGCGCGGACCTCGTTGCCGAAGGCGCATCGTGGGGGCTGTCGGAAGCCTCCGCGACCTCCGCCGTGAACGAGACGCTTGCGCCGATGGTGGCGGCGACGCGCATACTCGCGGCCCACGACAGCATCGCGGCCCACGTTCCGGGCTACGTGCGGGGACAGGCACTGAATCTTCTCGACGGCAAGCCCGCCCGCATCGCCTCCCACCTGCCGCTGATGCTGCGCGACCGCCTCGGGACTCCTCAGCCCCGCGATTAGCCGGGCGTCAGGCGTCGAGCAGCAGCGAATCGGCGAGCGGGCGGCGCGTGCGGGGAGCGGCCTCGCGGGCGCGGACGGCCTCCTCGGCGGCGGCCGGGTCGCCGAAGGCACCCACCGCGATCACCGTCACCGGGATGAAGCGCGGGTCGATGTCGAACGCGGCGCGCAGCTGGTCGGCGGAGAAGCCGCCCATCGTGTGGGTGGCGAGCCCGCGGGCGTGCGCCTCGACCGTGAAGAACGCGGCGGCCTGGCCGGCGTCGTACGTCGCCCACGGGCGGGCGGTGCCCTCGGCGTCGGCGGTCTCGGCGAGGACGACGAACAGAGCCCCGGCGGCCGGAGCCCATCCCTGGTTGAAGCCGACGAGCGACTCGACGATGCGGGCGTGGGCATCGGTGCCGCGGCGGGCGAGCACGAAACGCCAGGGCTGCGTGTTGTTGGCGGACGGCGACCACCGCGCCGCCTCGAACGCCGCCCGGAGCGCTTCCTCGTCGATGGGAGCCTCGGCGTCGAAGACGCGGGTGCTCCAGCGCTCGGCGAGGACGTCGAGGATCGGGACGTCGGTCTGAGCGGCGCGGTCGAGAACGTGGGACATGGGTACTCCTGAGGGTGGAAACGAAGCCGGGGCACCGTCGACCCGATCCATCCAACGCGGTCTCACCGCTCGATGTTCCCCTGTGTCGGTGAAAGTCACAGACCCCAGGACGCCGGACCCGCGGTGCCCGCCGGGTACTCCTCGAGCGGCACGTCATCCGCGCGCCACGCGTCGATGACCGGCTGCACGATGCGCCAGCACTGCTCGGCGGCGTCGCCGCGGACGGCGAGCATCGCATCGCCGTCCAGGATGCCGGAGAGCACTTCGCCGTAGGCCTTCAGACCGCCCTCGCCGAGGTCTGCCGCGAGGGTGACGCGTTCCAGCTCGAGCGGGTCGTCGGCGCCGTTGACGTTCAAGCCGAGGCTCATCGTGTCGGGGCCGAGTGAGAACGTCAGCACGGTGGGCGAGCTCTCGCCGACGAAGCCGCCGGGGAGATGCCGCACGGGCTTGAAGGTCACCGTCACGGCGGGGTCGCCGGCGTCCGACCCGAGGGCCTTGCCCGACCGCAGCACGATCGGCACGCCCTGCCAGCGGGCCGTGCGCACTTCGACCGTCATCTCGGCGAGCGTCTCGGTCTGCCGCGACGGATCGACCCCGGGCTCATCGGCGTACGACGCGAAGTGCCGGTCGCCGACCGAGCCCGCGGTGTAGCGGGCGCGGCGCGAGCTCTGCACCGGGTCGTCGTCCCATACGTGCGTCGCGCGGAGCACCGCGGACGTGGCATCCCGCAAGTCCAGCTGGTCGAGCGAGGACGGCGGCTCCATCGTCACGAACGCCATGACCTGCAGCAGGTGGCTCTGGATCATGTCGACCAGGGCGCCGGCGTGGTCGTAATACCCCGCGCGACCCTCGAGCCCGAGCTTCTCGGGGTAGTCCACCGTGACGGTGGCGATGTCGTCGGCCGACCACACGCTCTCGATCAGGCGGTTGGCGAAGCGGACGCCGAGGAGGTTCAGCACCGTGGATCGACCGAGGAAGTGATCGATGCGGAACACCTGCTCTTCGGGGACGAGCTTGGCGACCAGCTGGTTCAGCGCGTGGGCGCTGGCCTCGTCGGTGCCGAAGGGCTTCTCCAGCGCCAGGATCGTGCCCTCGGGGATCGTCACGTCGGCGAGAGCGACGCAGGCGCTCTCGGCGACGGCGGGCGGCACCGCGAAGTACAGCGCGGGGCGGCCCTCAACGGCATCGAGCAGCTTCTGGAGGTCGGCGGCCTTCGTGATGTCGGCCTGACTGTAGGTGGTCTCGCCGACCGCGTCGAAAGCCGCGTCGGCCCCCATCGTGGCGAACGACGCGCGGACGACGTCGCGCCAGTGCTCGTCGGTCCAGTCGTCCATACCCGCACCGTGCAGCCGCACCGAGCGGTCGGGCTCGCGGGTCAGCAGCTGCCCGAGCGCGGGGAGGAGCAGTCGCGAGGTGAGGTCGCCCGAAGCGCCCAGGATGATCAGGGTGGTGTCCGCCGGCATGTGGCCCACCGTAGCGCCCCGCTCCGACACAGGCTCGTCGCTTGCAGCGAGCCCACCGATGCCGCTAGCGAGATGCTCGGCCACGATGTCGGGATCCCCTGCCACAATCACGAGGGTGAGTACCGCGATCGAGGATTACGCCGTCCTCAGCAACTGCCGTTCCGCCGCCCTCGTCTCGCGCGACGGGAGCATCGACTGGCTGTGCCTGCCCCGCTACGACAGCGGGTCGATGTTCGGGGCGCTGCTGGGCGATGAATCGCACGGAGCGTGGTCGCTGCGCCCCACGGATCCGGATGCCACGGCGACCCGCCGCTACGACGACGACACGTTCGTGCTCGTCACGCGGTGGGAGACGGCCACCGGGGTCGCCGAGGTGCACGACGCGATGCCGATCGACGAGGGCGTCGAGGCGGTCATCCGGCGGGTCGTTGGGATCGCGGGCGAGGTCGACTTCGTCAGCGAGGTGCGTTTCCGCTTCGACTACGCGCGGGCGGTGCCGTGGGTGCGGCAGATCGGGTCGGGGCACGAGCACGCGATCCTCGCGGTCGCGGGGCCGGATGCCGTGGTGCTGCGCGGTCCGCGACTGATCGCGGTCGATACGGCCCACCGCGCGCTGTGGACCACCGTCGCGGGCGAGAACGTGGACTCGGTCCTCGAATGGGGGCCGTCGTGGCGCGAGGCGCCCGAGCCCATCGACGTGGATGCCGCGCTCAAGCGCACCCTCGAATGGTGGGTGACGTGGGCGGCGCGCGTGAAGGCGACGGGCGAGCACGCCGAGCTCGTCACCCGTTCGCTGCTGGTGCTCCGCGCGCTCACGCACTCCGAGACCGGGGGCATCGTCGCCGCGGCCACCACGTCGCTGCCCGAGGATTTCGGCGGCGAGCGCAACTGGGACTACCGCTACGTGTGGCTGCGCGACGCGGCCCTCACCCTCAGCGCGTACATCGATCACGGGTACCTCGAGGCGGCCCACCGGTGGCGCCGGTGGTTGCTGCGGGCCATCGCCGGAGACCCTGCCGATGTCCAGATCATGTACGGCATCGCGGGGGAGCGCGACCTCCCCGAGCGCGAGGTCACGAGCCTGCCCGGATACGAGGACGCGCGGCCGGTGCGCATCGGCAACGGGGCTGTCGACCAGTACCAGGCCGACGTGATCGGCGAGGTCCTGGTGGCCCTCGAAGAGGCGCGCCGGGCCGGGGTCGAGGAATCGACGTTCTCGTGGGCGCTGCAGCGGGCGCTGCTCGCCCAGCTCGTGCAGTGGGTCGACCGCCCCGACAACGGCATCTGGGAGATGCGCGGCGACCCCCACTTCTTCACGCACTCGCGGGCGATGGTGTGGGCGGCGTTCGATCGTGGCATCCGGGCCGTCGAACAAGACGGATTGGACGGCGAGGTCGAGACCTGGCGCGCCCTGCGCGATCGCGTGCGGGCAGAGATCGATGCCCGCGGTGTGCATTCCGGAGGGTGGTTCACGCAGCACGCCGACACCGACGAGGTCGACGCGTCGCTGCTGATCCTGCCGCAGGTCGGGTTCTGCGCCTATGACGACCCCCGCATGCTGGCGACGGTCGAACGCATGGAGCAGACCCTCATGCCCGACGGCTGGCTGCTGCGCTACCGCACGACCGGTGTCGACGGGCTGGCCGGCGACGAGCACCCCTTCCTGGCGTGTTCGTTCTGGCTCGTCGGACAGTACGCGCGGACGGGACGCCGCGACGACGCCGTCGCCCTCATGCGGCGGCTGACGGCGGTCGCGAACGACGTCGGTCTTCTGTCCGAGGAGTACGACCCGCGCGGCAAGAGGCAGGCGGGCAACACCCCGCAGGCGCTGTCGCACCTCGCGCTGGTCGGCGCGGCCGACGCCCTCCTGACGACAGCTCCCTGACATCTCCGCCCCGACCGGCCCCGGGCGGTTCTAGAGTCGGGGGCATGACCGACGACGACGTCGAGCTGAACCGCCTGCGTGAGCGTGTCTACGGCGACACGGGAACCCCGGCGACCCCCGAAGAGATCGCGCGGCTCACCGTCCTCGAAGAGGCGCGCCGCACCCCCACCGCCGCCCCGTCCGTCCCCTCCGCCCCGCCTGCGCCCCTCGCGGAGACAGCGCCCGTCGAGGCCGAGGAAGACGAGCCGACGGATGCCACGCCTCCCCGCCACCGCGCGCTCGCCGCCATCGCCGCAGTGGCTGTGGCGGGTGTCCTTCTCGGCGCCGGGTACGCCGTCGGCGTGGCGTCGCCGGCGTTCGTGGCCGCCTCGTCCACGCCGTCACCGACGCCCTCGGTGCGCTACCCCGAGCTGGCGTTCCCGCAGAGCGACGACGATGTGATCTCGGCGAGCATCATCGACGACAGCGGCATCGATCCCGCAACCACCCGGTACATCGCCGTGATGCGCGGGTTCCGCGTCTTCCTCGCCCAGCCCGAGCGCGGAGACGGCGTCTGCGTGGTGACGTTCATCGTCGTGAACGACCAGCCCTGGTCCGCGGGGTGCACCACCGGCGGACCTTTCGATGACGGAGCGGTGTTCGGGATCGACCAGCACCTCAGCGTCGGGCTCGGCGACACGAGCCGCATGTCGATCCGCGGCACGCCCGTGCGGTTGTCGGAGTCGGTGACCGCGTACGTCACCGAGTGATCGGCCACACAGGGAAAGGACACGACATGTTCCACACCGAGGGAGCCTTCTCCGGCTTCGCCGTCGACGATCTCGACGCCGCCCACCGCTTCTACGCCGACACGCTCGGCATCCGGGTGGAGGTGCTCGAGGGATCCGGATTCCTCCGTCTCCACCTGGCATCCGGCGGCTCCGTGCTCGTCTACGGCAAACCGCACCACACCCCGGCGTCGTTCACGGTGCTGAACTTCCCGGTCGCCGACGTGGAGGCCGCCGTCGACGACCTCCGCTCTCGCGGCGTCGACACGAAGATCTACGACGACGGCGACTTCCCCACCGACTCGCGCGGCATCATGCGGGAAGGCGGACCGCTCATCGCCTGGTTCCGCGACCCCGCGGGCAACGTCCTCGCCGTCCTCGAGGGATGAGAAGCGGGATGGATGCCAGAAGCCGTGGCATCCATCCCGCCGGTGACCGGGCCCGAGCCGGTCAGCCCCGCAGCGCCTCCGCGAGCTTGACGCGCGCCCCCATGCGCAGCAGGGAGTTCTGATAGATGCGGGCGGCCAGCGCGATCGCCGCGACGCACGAGGCGACGAGGATCAGCAGCGACAGGACGGGCTCCCACCACTGGGCATCGCCGAGGTACATGCGCAGCGGCATCCCGACGGGTGCCGAGAAGGGCACGTACGACATGATCGTCAGCACGACGGGGTTGTCGTTGAAGAAGATCACGAGGAAGTACGGCGCCATGATCAGCATGGTGATCGGGGTGGTCGTGGCCCCGATGTCCTCCTGACGCGAGACCATCGCGGCGGCCGCGGCGAACAGCGACGCCAGCAGGACGAAGCCGAACAGGAAGAAGATCGCGAACCACGCGATCGGCGCGCCGAGCGCACCGAGCACCCCGACTTGATCGGTGACGGCGAGACCGATCACGGCCACCGCGGCGAGCAGGATGATCTGCGCCATCGCGAGGACCGTATTGCCCAGCACCTTGCCCGCCAGCAGCGCCCGCACCGGGATCGCGGAGATCAGGATCTCGACGACCCGCGTCTGCTTCTCCTCGACGACGCTCTGCGCGATCGTTCCGCCGAAGGTGCTGGCCGCGATGAGGAAGACGATGCCGAAGCCGAGCGCGATGAAGTAGCGGAGCACGTCCGCGGCACCTGCACCGGGTTCGAGCGACTCGACCGGGGGTGTCTCGCTCAGCATCTGCAGCAGCGTGCTGGGGACCCCGTCCTTCACCACCACGGTGTAGTCGAACGCCGGGTTCGTCGAGCCCGAGACCAACGCGGCATCCACCGTGCCGTCCTCGACGAGCGCGCGGGCGTCGTCGTCGGAATCCGCGACCGTGGCCTCGACGCCCTCGAGCCCGGACAGGGCCGCCTGCGTCTGACTCGTGACGGCGACCGGGATGCCACTGCCCACCGCGTCGCGGGCGGCGAAACCGCCCCAGAGCACCGACGCGAGAGCCGCGACGATGAGGATCGCCGTCGAGATCACGAACGCTTTGCTCCGCAGCTTCGACCCGATCTCGCGCTCGGCCACCAGCCACACGCTCTGCAGCTCGCTCGGCGTCGACCGACGGGACGTGTTCGTGGTGCTCACTGGATGACCTCCTTGAAGATGTCGGCGAGGGTCGGGCGCTGCGGCGCGAAGCTCGCGACGTCGCCGCGGGCGACCGCTGCCCGGAGGACCGCCTGGGCCGCGTCGTCGTCGGCCGCGTCGAAGACGGCGTACCCGCCGTCGAAGTCGAGCACGGTGATGCCCGGCTGGTCGCGCAGCCACCCGGCGTCCCCGCCTGAGAGCAGCTCGTACCGGTGCGTCGCGTGCTCGGCGCGCAGCGCGTCGCGGCTGCCGGCCGCGCGGATCGTGCCGCCGGCGATGATCACGAGGTCGTCGCACAGGCGCTCGACGACGTCGAGCTGGTGCGACGAGAACAGCACGGCCGTGCCGGTGGCGGCCTTCTCCTGCAGCACGCCCGCGACGACGTCGACGGCGAGCGGGTCGAGGCCCGAGAACGGCTCGTCCAGGATCAGGACGTCCGGTTCGTGCACCAGCGACGCGGCGATCTGCGCGCGCTGCTGGTTGCCCAGCGACAGCGTCTCGACGAGGTCGTTCAGGCGCTCGCCGAGGCCCAGGCGCTCGAGCAGGGCCGTCGCTTTCGCCGTCGCCTCCGCCTTGCCGAAGCCGTGGAGACGGGCGAGGTAGGCGATGTGCTCGGCGACCTTCATCTTCGGGTACAGGCCGCGCTCCTCCGGCATGTAGCCGAAGCGGCGGCGGTCGGCCGCCGTCAGCGGTGCGCCGTCGATCGCCACGGTGCCCGCGTCCTTGGCGAGGACGCCGAGCGCGATGCGCATGGTCGTGGTCTTGCCCGCGCCGTTGCCCCCGACGAACCCCGTCAGTCGGCCCGGTGCGACGGTGAAGGTCACATCGTCGAGCACGCGGCGCCCGCCGTAGCTCTTCGTGATGCCGTTCAGTTCCAGCACGGTCCACCCCTCTCTGGTGATGGCATCCACGCTACGGACGGCCGCGCGCTCGGGCATCCGTCCGGGGGAGGGTTCCGCCTCTCCGCCGTGCGGGGGAGGACCTACGTCAAGCCGTGGCGGTGGGCCAGCACGACCGCCTGGACGCGGTCGCGCGCGCCGAGCTTCTGCAGCACGTTCGACACGTGCGTCTTCACGGTCGCCTCGCCGATGAACAGGCGCGCCGCGATCTCGGCGTTGCTCAGCGCCTCGGCGACGAGCTTCAAGACCTCGGCCTCGCGATCGGTGAGGGGCTCGGCGAGGACGAGCGGCTCGATCGCGGGCGCCGTGCGACGGGTGGAGGTGGATGCCACCATCTCGCCGCCGTGACCCGCGAATCGCGCGATGACGCGGCGCGTGACTTCGGGCGCGAGGAGCGCGTCGCCGGCCCCGACCACCCGCACGGCGCCCACGAGCTCCTCGGGCCCCGCGTTCTTGAGGAGGAAGCCGCTGGCTCCCGCCGCAAGGGCGTCGAACAGGTAATCGTCGCGGTCGAAGGTCGTCACGATGAGCACGGCGGCGTTCGAGGCGGGGTCGGCGACGATCCGCCGCGTCGCCTCGAGCCCGTCCATGTCGGGCATCTGGACGTCCATGCAGATCACATCGGGTCGCAGCTCGACGGCCGCGGCGATCGCCTCGATGCCGGTGCCCGCTTCGCCGACGACGTCGATGTCGTCCTCGAGCGACAGGATCGTGCGGAACCCCGCCCGCATCATCGCGTGGTCGTCGACCAGCAGCACGCGCAGCTCAGGCATGGGCGACCTCGACCTCGACCAGCGGCACACGGACCCGGACGAGATACCCGCCGCGCGTGCGCGGGCCCATCTCGATGCTGCCGCCCGACACCGCGGCGCGTTCGCGCATGCCGCGTTGACCGAGGCCCGGGGCGCCGGAGCCCCGGCGGCCGGTGTTGGTCACCTCGAGTTCGACGGTGGTGTCATCGAATCGGACGCGCACGTCGGCCGTCGCGGCGGGCCCCGCGTGCCGGCGGGCGTTCGTCAGCGCCTCCTGCGCGATGCGGAAGAGGTTCACCTGCACGAGCGGCGGCGGCTCCACAGCCGGCTCACCGATGACGGCGAAGGTCGTCGGGAGTCCCGCCGCGGAGGCCTCCGCGACGAGGGATGGGATGGATGCCAGTCCGTGGGTCGTCGGAGCGGTGTCGGTGCTCGGCTCGCCGCCGTCGGCGGTATCCGGGGTCCGGAGCGTCTCGAGCAGCTGCCGCAGCTCGCGCAGCGATGTGCGGGCGGATTCCTCGATACCGCTCAGAACCTCGCGGGACTTGTCCGGGTCGCGGTCGATGACCGAGCGGGCCACACCGGCCTGCACACCCATGAGCGAGACGTGGTGCGCGACGACATCGTGCAATTCGCGGGCAATGCGGACCCGGTCGAGAGCGACGGCCTGGGCGGCCGTGATCTCGCGCTCGGCCTCGAGCTCGGCCGTGCGCTCCTCGAGCGCCGTGCGCTGCAGACGCTGTTGATGCGAGCGCTCGCCGAAGAAGTACGCGCCGCCGAAGAAGAGGGCGTTCAGTGCCAGCCCGAGCAGCTG
This sequence comes from Microbacterium enclense, assembly GCF_004022425.1. Taxonomy (GTDB): domain Bacteria; phylum Actinomycetota; class Actinomycetes; order Actinomycetales; family Microbacteriaceae; genus Microbacterium; species Microbacterium enclense_A. The sequence goes on from NZ_RBZY01000041.1 coordinate 12,305, forward strand.
GGAGGCGACGAAGGGAGAGAAGGCGCCCGTGCGGGACGGGAAACCCTCGGGCACCTGGTCCACCGGCATCGTGGCGTCCTGGAACATCACGACGAACAGCCACGCGAACATGCCGAGGATGATGGCCGCCCGCACGATCGTGGCCCGGCGCCGGTTCGTCGACCAGGCTCCGACCGTGTAGATCGCGATGAACATGGCGATGTTGCCCGCGTACACCTCGGGGACCCGGAGCGTCACGGCGAAGAAGTACGCCGCCGAGACGATCACGGCCACGATCGACGGCCAACGGCGACGGAAGGCGAGCGGAATCGACAGCACCGCGACGTACAGCACGGCGAGCACGAACTCCGCCTGCTGATCGCCGTAGATCCCGGCGACCGCGGACAGCACCGCGCTGAGAAGTCCCCCGACGAACAGCACCGCCGCGAGCACGATGTCGCTGCGCCACTGCGCGCGCGTGAGCTTCGGCATCCCTCCACGTTATTCCGGACTCCCGGCGTTCTGCATCCCCCTGGGGACGGAGTCAACCCCCGCGAGGGAGAGTCCGCGAAACGAAAAGCTTGCACGTGAATGCATCGCGGCGCTTCGCGCCTCCGTCATCCCAGGAAGGACCATCGTGACCGACTACACGATCGGCTACATCGTCGGCAGCATCTCCAGCACGTCCATCAACCGCCGTCTGGCCAAAGCGCTGGCGAAGGTGGCGCCCGAGGGCGTGACCCTGAAGGAGATCCCGATCGCGGACCTCCCGTTCTACTCGCCCGACTATGACGGCGACTTCCCCCAGGTCGCGCGCGACTTCAAGGGTGCGATCGAGGATGCCGACGGCGTCATCGTCGTCACCCCCGAGTACAGCCGCTCGATCCCCGGCGTGCTGAAGAACGCGCTGGACTGGTCGGCCCGTCCCTACGGTGAGGCCTCGTTCAACGACAAGCCCACCGCCGTCGTCGGCACCTCGCAGGGCGGCATCGCCACCGCGGCCGGTCAGCAGCACCTGCGTTCCGTGCTGCTCCACTACAACGCGCTCGTCCTCGGTCAGCCCGAGGGCTACATCCAGTCGACGCCCGGCCTGTTCGACGAGGACGGCACCGTCAACGACGAGGACACCGCCGCGTTCCTGCGCTCGATCATCGAGGCGCTCGTGACGCTCGTGCGGCGCACCGCGCCCGCCGAGGTCCCCGCGGCCTGACGCCTCGCGTGCCGGTTTGGGGCGCGATCCGCGCGTTGGGGCGTGAGATTTCCGGCCCCGACGCACGAGATGCGCCCCAAACCCGCTTGGCTCACGCCCCGGTCAGTCCTCGTCGGCGGGGGGACCGTCGGGGGAGGGCCGATCTCTTGCGGCCAGCTCCCCGCGCAGATGCACGAAACCGAGCGCCATGATCACGATGCCGACGAGGACGATCGCGACTCTGACGGCGACGTGCATGTCCGGGAACAGCAGGTTCGGAAGCGTCAGGATGAACGTCGCGGCGATGAAGTACCAGACCGCCGTGGAGTCCTGTCGGTCTTTCGTTGGTGCCATGAAGATCTCCTCCCTCCGTGCGAGCGTAGGGAGGATCACGTCGCCGCGACTCCCCCGTGAGACGGAGCAGTGGATGCCGTCAGCCGAAGATCATCGGCAGATCGTCGTCGTCGTCCCCGTGTGAGAAGTCGAGGTCGGCGACGACGGGCACGTGGTCGCTCGGCGCCTCGCCCTTGCGCTCGTTGCGGTGGATCTCGGCGCCCTGCACCGCGTCGGCGAACGCCGGGGAGCCGAGGATGAAGTCGATCCGCAGCCCCTCGTTGCGGGGGAAGCGCAGCTGCTTGTAGTCCCAGTACGTGTATCCGGTGGGGATGAGCGGGCGCACGACGTCGGTGAGCCCCGCGGACTCGAACGCGGCGAACGCGGCGCGCTCGGGCGGCGAGACGTGGGTGGTCGCACCCTCGACCACGGTGGGGTCGCCGTTGTCGGCATCCGTCGGGGCGATGTTGAAGTCGCCGGTCAGGGCCAGAGGGAGACCGGGGTTCGCCGCGAGGGTGTCTCCCGTGTGGAGGCGCAGGGCCTCGAGCCAGTCGAGCTTGTAGCGGTAGTGCGGGTCGTCGAGTCCGCGGCCGTTCGGGACGTACAGGCTCCACACGCGCACGCCGTTGATCGTCGCGCCGATCGCGCGCGCCTCCTTCGGCAGGTCGGGGCCTTCCTTGCCCTTCTCGAACCCGGGCATGCCGGGGAAGCCGATCTCGACGTCGTCGATCGGCTCACGGCTCGCGATCGCGACGCCGTTCCACTGGTTCAGCCCGTGCGCGACGACGTGGTACCCGGCCTCTTCGAACGCGGCGTACGGGAACTGCTCCGTCTTGCACTTGATCTCCTGCATCGCCAGCACGTCGATGTGCTCGCGCACGGCGAATTCGACGGTGCGGGCGACGCGGGCGCGGACGGAGTTGACGTTCCAGGTGGCCAGGCGCATGGCATCCAGCCTACTTTCGGCCGCCGACATCGCCGGTCGCCCGCGGGTGCCGCGCGGGATGAGCAAATAGACTCGACGCCGTGACCGCCGCCTCCACGCCCGAGCTCGAAGCCGACCGTCAGGCCCTCATCGGCCTCATCAACGCCGAGGGGGTGTTCCACGGCGACTTCACGCTCTCCAGCGGCAAGAAGGCGACGTACTACGTCGACATGCGCAAGCTCACGCTCGACCACCGCGCGGCCCCCGCGATCGGCCGTCTCGTGCTCGACCTCGTGAAGGACCTCGACGGTGTCGTCGCCGTCGGCGGACTCACGCTCGGGGCCGACCCCATCGCCAACGCCGTCATGCACGAGTCGGTGCACGCGGGTCACCCGCTCGACGCGTTCGTCGTGCGCAAGGAGCCCAAGGACCACGGCCGCGGCCGCCAGATCGAGGGCGCCGACGTCGCGGGCAAGCGCGTCGTCGTCGTCGAGGACACCTCGACCACCGGTCAGTCCGCGCTCAAGGCTGTCGAGGCGCTGCGCCGCGAGGGTGCCGACGTCGTCGCCGTCGCCGTGATCGTCGACCGCAAGACCGGCGCGCAGGCCGCGATCGAGGCCGAGGGCCTGCAGTGGCTGGCATCCATCGACCTCGACGACCTGGGGCTGCAGCCGCAGTAACCCTTTTGCGGCGGTTCCGGGAACAGGTGCCGTGCCGGCAACAGGCCGTTCCGGCGCGGATCGCCCTGTTCCGGGCACATCCCCTGTTCTCGCGACACGGACCGGATGCCACCCAGCCGGCGGCGAGAGTCAGCTGCCGCCTTCACGACCGGATGCCACGACCCGGCGATGCGCGTCAGTCGTCGCCCGGGCCGTCGAACGGGTCGCGACCGCCCCCGCGCCGCGACCGGCGCCACTGCACGACGAAGGCGACGAGCGCGCCGGCCGTGATGAGGATGGCGGTGAGGAGCCAGAGCGTGCGGTCGTCCATGGTGTCTCCCGGTCAGGTGGGGCGCGTGCCCGCGGCGGCGTCGGCGACGATCTTGGCGATGCGGGCCTCGCGTGTCTGCGGCCTGACGGCCATCGCGATCTGCGTGAGTCCGAACTTGCGACTCGACGGCGGGAAGGCATCCCAGTTCGCCCGGGCGGCGGGCACGGCGTCGAGCGCGGCGGCGAGCTCGGGTGGTTCGATGCCGGCCTCGGGACCGTCGAGGATCTCCCACGCTCCGTTGGCCCGAGCGACCTCGAGCGCGCGGATACCGGCCGGGCGCAGTCGACCCTCGGCCTCGAGTCGCGCGATGCGGGCCTTGTTCGTCGCCGCCCAGCCGCTCATCGCGCGGCGGGGTGCGAACCACAGTCCCGAGCTGACCTCGTCGAACACCCGCACGGGTCCGTCGATCCACCCGAAGCACAGCGCTTCGCAGATCGCCTCTTCGTAGCCGACGTAGCGGCCCGCGTCGGCGCCGCGGCCGCGGAGCAGCCAGGCGCCTCTCGACACGGTGTGGTTCTCTTCGAGCCAGCGGCCCCACTCGACGGCGTCGACCGCCGCGACCTTCACCCCGTCATCGAGCGCGCCCACGTCACAGGCCTTCGGCCAGCCCCTCCTCGCCGTCGGCGAGGTCGGTCTCGATCGGTTCGTCGCGGATGAGTTCGGCCACGGATGCCAGGATCTCGTCGGGCCGGAACGGGTACTTCTCGATCTCGCGCTGATCGCTGATGCCCGTCATCACCAGGACGGTGTGAAGCCCCGCTTCGATGCCGGCCACGATGTCGGTGTCCATGCGGTCGCCGATCATGCCGGTGTTCTCGGAGTGCGCACCGATGCGGTTGAGGGCCGAGCGGAACATCATGGGGTTCGGTTTCCCCACGATGTAGGGCTCCTTGCCGGTGGCCTTCGTGATGAGTGCCGCGATCGCGCCAGTCGCGGGCAGTACGCCCTCGGTGGAGGGGCCCGTGGCATCCGGATTCGTGGCGATGAAACGGGCGCCGTCGCGGATGAAGCGGATGGCCTTCGTGATCGCCTCGAACGAGTAGTTGCGCGTCTCGCCGACCACGACGTAGTCGGGATGGGTCTCGGTCATGATGAATCCGGCCTCGTGCAGTGCCGTCGTGAGACCGGCCTCGCCGATGACGAAGGCGGAGCCGCCGGGCATCTGCGACCGAAGGAAATCGGCCGTCGCCAGCGCCGACGTCCAGATCGCGGACTCGGGGACCACGAGACCCGATGACCGCAGCCGGGCGCTGAGATCGCGGGGCGTGAAGATGGAGTTGTTGGTGAGGACGAGAAACGGCGTGCCCTCGGACTTCCACTGCGCGAGAAGTTCGGACGCGCCGGGGATCGGGGTGTTCTCATGGACGAGCACGCCGTCCATGTCGGTGAGCCAGCATTCCACGTCGCCACGGGTTCGCATGGGTTCAGCCTAGCCCGGGGGCCCGACACGGCCAGGGGACGGATGTGCGCACGGGCCACCCGATCGGGCACCCGTGCGCACACGCGGATTACTTGAACGCGTCCTTGACGTTCTCGCCCGCCTTCTTCGCGTCGGCCTTGGCCTGCTCGGTACGGCCCTCGGCCGCGAGCTTGTCGTTGTCCGTGGCGTTGCCGACGGCTTCCTTCGCCTTGCCCACGATGTCCTGAGCGGCGTTCTTGATCTTGTCGTCGAGACCCATGATCGGTTCCTTCCCTTCACTGAAGACGTCGCGCCGGGTGATGGCCGCGGCGGAGCGGTGCGCTCACTGATCAGACGGAGCGAGCCGACGGTTCGTCACGCGATCGAGCGAAAAAGTTCACGAGATCGGTATTCCGCGTCGGGAATGAACCCGTGACGGCGTCCCGCGATCTCGTTAGGGTCGAAGGGTGGCGCGCGACGAGTGGGATCCCCGAAACCTTCCCGACCTGTCGGGCCGCGCCTACCTCGTCACCGGTGCCACACGCGGCCTCGGGTACTTCTCCTGCGAGCAGCTCGTCGGGGCGGGCGCGCACGTCGTGCTGACCGGCCGCAACCCGAACCGCCTCGTGCTCGCCAAGGACGCGGTGAAGCGGACGCACCCGGATGCCTCGATCGAGACGCTCCTGCTCGACACGAGCAACCTCGGTTCGGTGCGCGCCGCCGCGGCGACGGTCCGCGCGCGGGGCCGGCTCGACGGCCTCCTGATGAACGCCGGCATCGTGCACCCGGCGAAGACCCGCGAGGTGGCGGGCGGCCACGAGAAGATCTTCGCCACCAACGTGCTCGGACACTTCGCCCTCGCGGGCGAACTGCTCACGCCCCTGGCCTCGGCCCGCGGCCGCATGGTGTGGGTGGGCAGCATGTCGACGTCGTTGTGGAAGCACGTGCCCACCGACCCCGAGCTCGTCGAGGGGTACACGCCGTGGCGGGCCTACGTGCAGTCCAAGGCCGCCACGACCATGCTCGCCCTCGAGGCCGATCGCCGGCTCCGCGCGCACAGCGTGCCGGTCGAGAGTCTCGTGGCCCACCCGGGCTACTCCACGAGCGGACGCACCCGCGGCATCCGGGGCGTGAACGAGCCGTCGCGTCTCACGCGCTTCTTCGACAACCTGCAGGCTCCCATCACGCAGTCCAAGGACGAGGGGGCGTGGGCCCTGGTGCGGGCGCTCGTCGACCCGCTCGCCGAGGGCGGGACGATGTTCGGACCGGCTCAGGTGCTGCGCGGTGCGCCGCGCTCGGCGACACCGGCGCGACGGACGCGCGACGCCGAGATGAGCGCGGACCTGTGGCACGCGTGCGAGACGGCGACCCACGTCCGGTGGCCGTTCGAACGCGTGCGGCGCACGGCATCCTGAATCGGCACGCCGCGATTTCGAAGCGTGCCCCTACAGTGATCGCATGGAGCCCACCGCTCGTGACACTGTGGCCGACCACCGGGGACTGACAGCGGCCGCGGTCGCCGAGCGAGTCGCCGCCGGGCAGACGAACGCCTTCGTCGCCGACAGCAGCAGGTCGGCGTGGAACATCGTTCGGGCCAACGTCTTCACGCTCTTCAACGGCATCGTCGGCGCGTGCTTCCTCGTGCTGCTTCTGCTCGGCCGCTGGCAGGACGCGCTGTTCGGCGTCGCCGCGCTCTCGAACGCGGTCATCGGGTGCGTGCAGGAGTTCCGGGCCAAGGCCGCCCTCGATCGCCTCGCCCTGCTGAACGCTCCACGCGCGCGTGTGCGTCGCGACGGATCCGACTCCGAGATCGCCCCCGCCGAGGTCGTCCGCGACGATCTGCTCGTGCTGCGGGCGGGAGACCAGGTGCCCGCCGACGCGGTCGTGTCCGAATCCCGGGCGCTGCAGATCGACGAATCCATGCTCACGGGGGAGTCGGATGCCGTCGACAAGCGACCGGGCGACGAGGCGCTGTCCGGGTCGATCGTCGTGGCCGGGGAGGGAACGGCTCGGGTCACGCGCGTGGGCGCCGAGTCGTACGCGAACGCGTTCGCCGCGGAAGCCAAACGCTTCCAGCTGGTCTCGAGCGAGCTGCGCACGTCGATCGACCGTGTGCTCCGGTGGGTCGGCTGGGGGATCGGGCCCATCGGTCTCCTCGTCCTGAATGCCCAGATGATGGTCGCCGGCGGATGGATCGAGGCCTGGCAGCAGGGCACGTGGTCGCAGGCCGTGGTCAACACGATCGCGGCGCTCACGGCGATGATTCCCCTCGGCCTCGTGCTCATGACCTCCATCGCGTTCGCCGTCGGCGCGGCACGGCTGGCGGGCAAGAAGGTGCTCGTCAACGAGCTGCCCGCGGTCGAGGGCCTCGCCCGGGTCGACATCATCTGCCTCGACAAGACGGGCACGCTCACCGCGGGCGAGATCCGTTTCGACGCGGCGCTCGAACTCCAGACGGCCGACGGTTGGCGGGATGTGCTGGCGTGGTACGGCGCGGCCGAGGATGCCAATGCCACCGCGCAGTGCCTGCGGGAGCCGTTCCCGGTCGCCGTGCCGCTACGGGCCGCGCAGCACATCCCCTTCTCCTCGGCCCGCAAATGGAGTGCGGTGTCCTTCGCCGGAGCCGCGCCCGGGGCGTGGGTGCTCGGGGCGCCCGAGATGGTGTTCGGCGATACGGCGGCGGATGCCACGAGCGAGCTCGGCGCGGCGGTGACCCGTCTCGCCTCGTCGGGGCGTCGCACGCTGGTACTCGCCCACACCGTCGCCGCGCTCGACGACGCCGACGTCGCCGTGGAGCGTTTCCCGGATGGCGCCACTCCCGTCGCGGTCCTGACCTTCGTCGAGGCGGTGCGACCGGACGCCCCCGAGGCGCTCGCGTACTTCCGTGAACAAGGCGTCGCCGTGCGCGTCATCTCCGGGGACAACCCGCGCACGGTTGCCGCGATCGCCCGCGAGGTCGGACTCGAGGTCGACGAGGGCTACGACGCGCGGGGCCTCCCCGACGACGATGTCGAGCTCGGGCGCATCCTCGAGGAGCACACCGTCTTCGGACGCGTCACCCCCGACCAGAAGAAGCGCATGGTCTCCGCCCTGCAGGCGCGGGGACACGTCGTGGCGATGACCGGCGACGGCGTCAATGACGCGCTCGCGATCAAGACCGCCGACATCGGCATCGCGATGAACTCCGGTGCGGCGGCCACCAAAGCCGTGGCGCGGCTCGTGCTGCTGGACGGGCGCTTCTCGCATCTCCCGTCGGTCGTCGCCGAGGGGCGTCAGGTGATCGCCAACATCGAGCGCGTCTCGATGCTCTTCCTCACCAAGACCGTCTACGCCACGGGCCTCGCGATCCTCTTCGGCGCCCTCGTGATGGAGTTCCCGTTCCTCCCGCGACAGCTCTCGATCACCGACGGCCTGACCATCGGCATCCCCGCCTTCTTCCTGGCGCTGCTGCCGAACACCCAGCGCTACGTCCCGGGGTTCCTGCGCCGGTCACTGAGCTTCGCGATCCCCGCTGGTCTTGTGATCGCCGTCGCTCTGACGCTCTACACACGGGCCGCGATGGCACTGGGCCTCAGCGTCGAGCAGCTGCGGACCGGGGCGACGATCATCCTCGCGATCGTGGCGATCTGGGTGCTGACGGTGCTGTCCCGGCCGGTCACGCGCGTGAAGGTGCTCGTCATCGGGGCGATGTTCATCGCGCTCACCGCGATCTTCACGATCCCGGCGCTCGGGCAGTTCTTCCAACTGCAGGACCCGGGCGAAGACGGCGCCTGGTTGATCACCGGGGTGGTGATGGCGGCCGTCGCCGCGATCGAGATCGTCCGCTTCGCTCACCGCCGCTTCGTGCGGTGGACGCTCCGACTCCCCACGGCTCGGACCGGAGCCGCGACTCACCGCGTCGGTGCCGGAGCGGTCGACGAAGGTATCGCTCGGCGGAAATAGCGCCGCGCCGTCGGGGGGATCCACACCGCCGCGAGCACCGCGAGTGCCGCGAGCTGCGCGACGATGATCGTCGGGTCGAGCTCGGTGAGGGCGAGGGCGATCGCCTGCAGCACGACGAGCAGCGACAGGTACGCGGTCAGCAGGTTCCGCGCCAGACGGCTGCCGCGAGCCAGCGACGATCCGCCGGCGACGGTGAGCAGTCCCAGCAGGATCGTCGCGGCGCCGACCAGCGACACCGGCAGGACATCGTCGGCATCCACCTCGTACCGCGCCAAGAGGACGAGGACGCCGAGTGCGGTGTTGGCGAAGCCGCCCACGTAGACGAGCACGACCGCGACGGTGACGGGAAGGGGGCGACGCACTCCGTCGGTGTCGGTCATGGATACCTCCCCTCGTCAGCTCCATGGGAGCCGGTTGGGGTCAGCGTAACGGTGGAGCGGGACTCTCGGGTGCTCAGCGCGTGAGCCAGACCGACGCCCCGGCGCCGTCGGGCAGCGACACCTCGACGCCGTCGGCGCGCACGACGTCGCGCGAGACGACCTCGAGCTCGTGTCCGACGTCGATCCGTCGTGCGACGAGCGCGCGAAGGAGCTCCGGGTCGCGGTCGCTCACGCGCAGCACGCGTCCGGAATGACCGGATGCCGCATCTCCGAGCAGCACGAAGGGTTCGCGGTGCACCGCCCCGGTGGCATCCGGGATCGCATCCCCGTGCGGGTCGAACCGGGGGCGCCCGAGCCGCTCGTCGATGCCTTCGAGCAGGCGGTCGCTGAGCGAGTGCTCGAGAACCTCGGCCTCGTCGTGCACCTCGTCCCATGAATAGCGGAACTCGCGGACGAGCCAGGTCTCGATGAGGCGGTGGCGGCGGATCACGGACGCTGCTCGCCGTTCACCGGCAGGCGTGAGCGAGACGGGTCCGTACGGTCGGTGGCTGACGAGCCCCTGCGCCGCGAGCTTCTTCACCATCTCGGTCACGCTCGAGGGGGCGAGGCCCAGAACACCGGCGAGCTGCGAGGGCGTGATCGGGTCGTCCTGCCACTCGGTGTGGTGGTAAATGGCCTTCAGATAGTCGTCGGCCACGGGCGATTCCACGCGCTCAGCCTAACCGCCGGTGAACACCAACCACAGGAGCAGGGTGTTCAGCGCGACGAGGAAGGCCGCGGCGAGCACTCCCGCTGCCGTCGTGAGCGCACGGTTGCGGTGCGCGCCGAGCACGTCGCGCCGGGCCGTGAGGGCGACGAGGGGGATCAGGGCGAACGGGATGCCGAAGGACAGCACGACCTGGCTGAGCACGAGCGCGAGGGTCGGGTCGATGCCGACCGCGAGGATCACGAGCGCCGGGATCAATGTGACGAGGCGACGGGTGAGTAGCGGCACCCGGACGCGTAGGAGCCCGTGCATGATCTCGGCGCCCGCGTACGCGCCCACCGAGGTCGAGGCGAGGCCGCTCGCCAGCAGTCCCACGGCGAAGAGGGTCGCGATGGTCGCCCCGAGTCCGTCGCGCAGGGCCGCGTAGGCGCCCTCGAGGCTGTCGGTGCCATCCACCCCGGTGAGGTTCGCGGCGGCGAGCAGCAGGATCGCGAGGTTCACGGTGCCGGCGACGGCGAGGGCGATCGTGACGTCCCACCGGGTCGCTCGGAGCAGTCGGGCGGTCGACACACCACGCGCGGCCTCGAGCCCCGCGGCCGCGGTGGGCTCGGACGGAGCGAAGCGATCACGGCTTAGGGCCGAGTGGGCGTAGATCGCGTGCGGCATGATCGTGGCGCCCAGGATCGATGCGGCCAGCAGCACCGAGGTCGCGCCCTCGAAACGGGGAACGAGTCCGCCCACGACACCGGCCGGATCCGGCGGAGCGAAGAAGAGCCCCGCGGAGAAGCCGACCGCGATGATGACGAGAAGGCCGATCACGACGGTTTCGAAGGCGCGCGCGCCTCGACGCGATTGCACCATCAACAGAACGATCGAGACGACGCCCGTGATCGCCCCGCCCCACAGCAGCGGGATGCCGAACAGCAGGTTGAGCGCGACCGCGCCGCCGATCACCTCGGCCACGTCGGTGGCCATCGCCACCAGCTCCGCCTGCAGCCAGTAGGCCCGTCGTGCCCACGGGCGGTGGAGGCGACGGCCCAGCACCTGCGGCAGACTCTCGCCCGTCACGATGCCGAGCTTCGCCGACAGGTACTGGATGAGCCACGCCATGACGTTGCCGAGCACGACGACCCAGACCAGCAGGTAGCCGAACATCGCCCCCGCCGTCATGTTGCTGGCGACGTTGCCCGGATCGAGGTACGCGACCCCCGCGACCATCGCCGGGCCCAGGAGCCACGCCGCACGGCCCCGGGTGCGGCGCGGAGTCGTGGCATCCATGGTTTTCGGCATGCCGAAATCTTATCGACTTTTCGGGCGACCGAAAACGGGGGACCGCCCCGCCGCGAGGCGGATAGCCTGGGACCGTGACCTTCGACGACGCGACGCCCGATCCCGCGGGTGCAGCGCCGGAACTCCTGCACGGGGTGGGGCCCTGGCCCGGCGGACCCGAGGCCTGGCCGGAAGACCCGCGCTACGACCGCGCGCTGCTGGCCGAGGGCGACCGGCGCAACGTCGTCGACGCGTACCGCTACTGGACGATGGATGCCATCGTGGCCGACCTCGATGAGCGGCGGCATCCGTTCCACGTCGCCATCGAGAACTGGCAGCACGACCTCAACATCGGATCGATCGTCCGCAGCGCCAACGCGTTCCTCGCTGCGGAGGTGCACATCATCGGCAAGCGTCGCTGGAACCGCCGCGGCGCGATGGTGACCGACCGGTACCAGCACGTCCGCCACCACGAGGACGTCGCCGCGTTCGTGGAATGGGCGCAGGGAGAGGATCTTCCCGTCCTCGCGATCGACAACGTCGAGGGGTCGGTGCCCGTCGATCGGGCGGAGCTTCCCGCGGCGTGCGTGCTGCTGTTCGGTCAGGAGGGGCCGGGGCTCTCGCCCGAGGCGCTCGCCGCGGCCACGAGTGTCGTCGAGATCACGCAGTACGGTTCGACGCGGTCGATCAACGCAGCCTCGGCGGCGGCGGTCGTCATGTACGAATGGTGCCGCCGCTGGGCGTGACGCGCCGGGGTCAGCGGGCGTCGACGCTCCGCGGGCACTCGTCGACGACGGGTCGGCCGTGGACGCGCCCGGCCCGCAGGAGCATGAGCGCTCCGGTGTAGAGCACGACGGCGCTCGTGAGGACGGAGACGCCGAGGACCGCTCCCGAGAACGGTCTCTCCCGGTAGACGTAGGACGCCGTCGCGGCATCCCATTCCTGGTACTCGACGAAGTAGAAGCCGCCCGCGCAGAAGATGGCCATGGCCAGGATCAGCGCGGCGGTCACGATCAGCGTTGCCCCGGTATGCCCCCGCATGCGACCAGGATACGGATGCCGAGTGTCGGGCGCGTGACGTTACGACGAAGCTCAGGTGCCGGCGCGCGGGTGCACCTCGTACACGATGACCGCCTCCGTGGTCGCGTCCACGCGGAGGGTCGCCGCGGTCGTGGCATCCCACCGGATCGTCGTGGGCTGAGCCGCCGAGCCCCCGGCCGTGCCGCAGGCGACATCGGCGGTGGTTCCGTCGGCACCGCCGATCTCGACGGTGAGGGGCGCGCCGCTGGCGTTCTCGCACGCGATGACGACGTCCCACGAGCCGCCCACGGGGTCGAGGTCGACGCTGGCCCCCGCGGGGCCGACGCTGCCGGTGCCGCGTGCGATCGCCGTGCTTCCGCCTAGACCGTTCTCGGGCAGCGCGTTCGCCGCCCACTGCTCCAGCTCGGTCGCGTCGTCGGGCAGTGCCGCGTCCGTCGCGGGCGCGGACGACGAGGGGGACGGGGTGGATGCCGGGGGAGTCGCGGACGACGCCGACGGGGCTGCCGCGTCGGTCGAGGTGCACCCCGCGAGAGCGAGCAGCGTCGGGACGAGCAGGGCGGGGAGGGCCGCGAGGGCCGGGGGGTTCGACCTCATGCCCGCACGGTACGCGCGACTCCTGGGAGTCGCGTGGGCATGGGTGCGCGTCAGCCGCCCGCGCTCATCCACGCCCGACCGCGGACGCGCAGCCCCAGGGTCGCGGCGCGGGCCAGCATGTAGACGCCGAAGAACGAGGCGGCGAGCCAGGCCAGCCCGGCCGGGCCGCCGCCGGCGAACAGCCCCACGAGAACGAGCGCGGGGATGTACGGCACGAGGTTCAGAACCCCCGCGATGGCGAGATAGCGGGCGTCGCCGGCGCCGATCAGCACCCCGTCGAGCACGAACACGAACGACGCCAGCGGCTGCGCCACGGCCAGCACGAGCAGAGCCGGCTGAATCAGCGCGGCGATCTCGGGATCTCCGGTGAACACGAGCCCGAGGACTCCGGATGCCGCAGCCACGAGCGCTCCGACCGCGACACCGAACCACAGGCCCCACGCCACCGTGCGCGACAGGACGTGTCGTGCACCGGCGACGTCGCCGGCACCGAGGGACTTGCCCACGAGCGCCTGCGCCGCGATCGCGAGGGCGTCGAGCGCGAACGCCGCGGTGGAGAAGATCGTGAAGGCGATCTGCCAGCCGGCGAGCTCGGCCGACCCCAGGCCCGTGGCGACGGCGACCGTCGCGAGGAACGCCGCGCGCAGGCTCAGCGTGCGCACGAACAGCCAGCCGCCGGAGCGGGCGGTGCCGCGGAGCCCGCCGGTCTCGGGGCGCAGCGACGCGTCGTGCCGTCGGGCGAGACGGGTGGCGATGACCACGTAGGCGCCCACCATGCCCCATTGCGCCACGACGGTGCCGACCGCCGACCCGGCGATGCCCCAGCCGAAGCCGTAGATGAACAGGGCGTTGAGGCCTGCATTGGCACCGAAGCCGAGCCCGGCGATCCACAGCGGGGTCACGGTGTCCTGCATGCCGCGCAGCAGGCCCGTGGCGGCGAAGACCACGAGCATGGCCGGGAGGCCCCACATCGAGATCGAGAGGTAGACGCGGGCGTTCTCCGCGACGTCGGGCGCCGCGCCGAACACGCCGACCAGTGCGGGCGTGGCCAGCACGCCGGCGAGCGCGAGCACCGCGCCGATCGTCAGGGCGAACCACATGCCGTCGATCCCGACCGACACGGCCCGCCCCAGCTCTCCCGCGCCGAAGCGCCGGGCGACCGCCGGCGTGGTGGCGTAGGCGAGGAAGACCATGAGCCCGACGACGGTGTGGAGGATCGCCCCGGCGATCCCGAGGCCCGCCAACGGCGCCACGCCGAGGTGACCGACCATCGCGCCGTCGACGATGAGGAACAGCGGTTCGGCGATCAGAGCGCCCAGGGCCGGCACGGCCAGGCGCACGATCGCGCGATTCAACGTCGCCGGTGGGGAGGTGGTCACCGTCCGAGCCTAGAACGGACCCCCGACACGGCCGGGAGGCCGCGGCATCCGGAGCCGGCGTGGAGCGGGGGCACTTATCCTGTCTGCATGACCGAGACCCCCCGCTCCGGTCTCGCGCTCGACGAACTGAGCGACGAGATCCGCCCGCAGGACGACCTCTTCCGCCACGTGAACGGCCGCTGGCTGGAGCGCACCGAGATCCCCGACGACAAAGCCCGCTGGGGCAGCTTCCATCTCATCGCCGAGCAGGCAGAGAAGGACGTCCGCACCATCGTGGAGGAGTCGCAGCAGGCCGAACCGGGCAGCGAGGCCCGCAAGATCGGCGATCTGTTCGCGAGCTTCATGGACACCGCGCGCATCGAGGACGCGAAAGCCGCGCCGCTGAGCGACCAGCTCGCGCGCGTGGACGCCGTGACCGATGTGCCCGGCTTCCTTCGCCTCGTCGGCCAGCTCGAGCGCGACGGCGTCAGTGGACTGCTGACCCTGTTCGTCGAGCCCGACCCGGGCAACCCGACCCGCTACGTTCCCGTGATCTACCAGGGCGGCCTCTCGCTGCCCGACGAGAGCTACTACCGCCTCGACAACTTCGCCGAGACGCGCACCGTCTACCGCGCGCACATCGAGCGCATGCTCGGCCTGGCCGGGGTCGCCGAGCCCGCGGCATCCGCCGATCGGGTGTTCGCCCTCGAGACCGAGATCGCAACGCACCACTGGTCGCGCGAGGACAGCCGCGACGCGGTGAAGACCTACAACCTGCGCACGTGGGACGAGATGGTCGGTCTCGCCGGGCTCGACCTCGTGCCGTGGCGCGAGGGCGTCGCTCCCGGCCACGACGACGCGTTCGCCGAAGTCGTGGTGTACCAGCCGAGCTTCGTCGAGGCGCTCGGCGCGCTGCTGGTCGACGAGCGCCTCGAGGACTGGAAGGCGTGGCTGCGGTTCGCCATCGTGCACTCGGGGGCGGCGTTCCTGTCGGAGGAGTTCGTGGCCGAGAACTTCGCGTTCTACGGCACCCAGCTCACGGGCGTGCCCGTGAACCGCGAGCGCTGGAAGCGCGGCGTGGGCCTGGCGGAGGCCGCCCTGGGCGAAGCCATCGGCAAGGTGTACGTCGAGCGTCACTTCCCGCCGGCGGCGAAGGATGCCATGGACGTCCTGGTGCAGAACCTCATCGAGGCGTACCGCGAGTCGATCACGGCGCTCGAGTGGATGACGCCCGAGACCCGGGAGCGCGCGCTCGCCAAGCTCGACGCGTTCACGCCCAAGATCGGGTACCCGGTGAAGTGGAAGGACTACTCGGCCCTCGAGATCGACGCCGCCGACCTCGTCGGCAACGTCCGTCGTGCGCACGTGTGGGAGCACGACCGCCAGCTCGAGAAGGTCGGCCAGCCAATCGACCGCGACGAGTGGTACATGACGCCGCAGACCGTCAACGCGTACTACAACCCGCTGATGAACGAGATCGTCTTCCCCGCGGCGATCCTGCAGTACCCGTTCTTCGACGCCGATCGGGACGCCGCCGCGAACTACGGCGGGATCGGCGCCGTCATCGGGCACGAGATCGGACACGGGTTCGACGACCAGGGCAGTCGCTTCGACGGTGACGGATCGCTCCGTGACTGGTGGACGGATGCCGACCGCTCGGCGTTCGAGGAGCGCACGAAGGCGCTCATCGCCCAGTACGAGGCGCTCGTTCCCGAGGGGCTCGGCGAGGAGCACCACGTCAACGGCGCGCTCACCATCGGTGAGAACATCGGCGACCTCGGGGGCCTCGGCATCGCGATCCGCGCCTACCGGCTGTCGCTCGGTGAGGACGAGCCCGCGGATGGTCCCGTGGTCGACGGGTACAGCGGCATCCAGAGGCTCCTGCTCAGCTGGGCGCAGATCTGGCAGCAGAAGGGCCGGGATGCCGAGACCATCCGCCTGCTGACGATCGATCCGCACTCGCCGAACGAGTTCCGCTGCAATCAGATCGTGCGCAACATCGACGCCTTCTACGACGCGTTCGAGGTGACCGAGGCCGACGCGCTCTGGTTGGACGCGGACCAGCGCGTCACCATTTGGTGAGGTCGCGTTTGTTGTTCTCCTGACGCGGAAGGAGCCACGCTCGTGGGCATGCCACCGGTTCCCGAGCCTGCCGTGCCCGAACCCGCCGGAGGGCCCGTGGAGTCGTCGCGACGCGACGCCCCGGCCCTCCGCGGGTCGGCGCGCAAGGGTCCCCGGCGTCTGCCGCGGCGCGCGGCCGCAGGCCGCCGGTCCTTCACGGCGACCCTCCGGGCGCTCGACGAGCTCGCGGCATCCGGAGCCAAGGTGTCGGTGCGCATCGACGACCTCGACGGCGGTTCCGCCGTGCTCGCGGGCGACGACTTCGTCACGCTGCCGGTCGCGGGCCTCGGTGTCGTCCCTCTGCTGATCGAGGTGGCCGCCGCGATCGAGGCTGGCCGCGTCGATGCGCTCGAGATCGTCGATCGCGCCGCCGTGCACGGCGCGTCCGCCGGGGGAGTGTGGCAGCACCTCAAGGCCCCGGCGCTGCCGCTCGCCGACGTGGCGGTGCTCGCCGCCTCCACGGGCGACGCGCTCGCCGCCAATGCGCTCCTCCAGCGGGTCGGGCTTCCCGCCGTTCGCGGCCGTGTCGACGAGCTCGGCCTTCGTCGCACGGCGATCCTCGACCGCTTCCGCGACGACCGCGGGCCCGACGACGCGCCGCACGTCGCCCTGTCGACGGCACGTGAGATGGCGACCGTCTTCGCGGGGTTGGTGAACTCCACGATCGTGTCGCCGGGGGTCAGCGCCCAGGTCGCGGAATGGTTGAGCCTGAACCACGACCTGTCGCTCGTGGCATCCGCCACCGGCCTGGATCCGTTCGCGCACGAGAACGACAAGCACGGCCTGCTGTTCGTCGACAAGACGGGGCGTTCGGAGGGGGTGCGCGCCGAAGCAGGCGTGCTCGGCGGCCCGCGCGCGGGCGTCGCCTACGCACTGATCGTGAACTTCGACGACCTCTCGATCGCGCACCGTCTGCGCGCGCACGACGCCTTCCGCGTTCTCGGCGTCGAGCTGATGGAGTACGTGTTCTGACGCGCGGCCGGGCTGCCGCGCGCGGCCCCGCGCCTCGTCAGCTCGCGCTGAGTGACAGCTGCGCCGCCCGCTCCCAGGCCTGCGTCGCCACCTGCACCGCGTCCCACGGAGAGCCGAGCGGGGGCGTGTACGACAGGTCCAGGTCGCTCATCTCGGCGACGCTCATCCCGTGGTGCAGCGCGGTGGCGTACGTGTCGATGCGCTTGGAGATCTCGGCGCCCCGCGCGCCGACGAGCTGGGCGCCGAGCAGCCGGCCGTCGCGTGTGTCGCCCGTGACGCGGATGCTGATCGGCGTGGCGCCGGGGTAGTAGCGTTTGTGGTCGTCCGCCATCGCGGTGTGGCTGTGCGGTGCGAATCCCGCCCCGACGGCTTCGTGGTCGCGGAGGCCCGTGCGGGCGGCCACGACGTCGAAGACCTTCACGACCTGGGTGCCCAGGCTCCCGGCGAAGCGGGCGTCGCCGCCGATCGCGTTCTCCCCGGCGACGCGCCCCTGCTTGTGGGCTGTCGTCCCCAGTGGGAGGTAGGTGACACCGAGCAGGCGATGGTGGGTCACGACGCCGTCTCCGGCCGCCCACACGTCGGGGAGCCCGGTGCGCATCTGCTCGTCGACGACGACCGCTCCGCCCGCGCCCGTCGTCGCGCCGGCGGCGGTGAGCAGGTCGGTGTTGGGGCGCACGCCCACGACGACGAGCACGAGGTCGGCGCTGCGCGAGAAGCCGTCGCCGCCGCGGGTGCCGGTCACGGTGAGGCGGCCGGCGTCCCGGGTGACGGCGTCGACGCGGGTTCCGGTGACGACTTCGACACCGTGCCGTGTGAGTTCGTCGTGCACGAGGGAACCCAGCTCGGGGTCGAGGGTGGAGAGCACTTCGGGTCCGCGCTGGAGCTGGGTGACGTGCAGGCCCCGGACGGTCAGGGCCTCGGCCATCTCGAGCCCGACGTAGCCGGCGCCGACGATGATCGCCGTCTCCGGCTGACGCTCGTCGAGGAAGCGCTCGAGCGCGAAGGTATCGCCCATCGAGTGCAGCACGTGCACCCCGTCGTCGGGACCGAGCCGGTCGAGCCCGGCTACGCCGGCGGTGGAGGGGGAGGCTCCCGTGCCGACCATCAGGGCGTCGTAGTCGATGGTCGACTCGCTGCCGTCGGCATCCCGCACCGTGAGCCGGCGTCCGTCGACATCGATGCCGGTGGCGAAAGTGTCCAAGCGCAGGGTCATGCCGGTGGCTTCGAGATCGGCGTGCGTCCGGTGGGCGAGGGACTGCCAGGGCTGCACCTCGCGGGAGAAGTAGTACGGGATGCCGCAGATCGAGAAGTTCGGGTACGCGTCCGCCACGACGACGGTGACGTCGACGGAGGGATCGAGTTCGCGGGCACGGAGGGCGGTCGAGATTCCGGCGTCGCTTCCGCCGATGGCTACGAGGTGCATGGGGAGGCCTTTCAGGGTGTGGTTTCGGCGTGCGCGGGCACAACGACGTCGCCCGCTGCGCGGGCGGCGGACGGGTAGAAGAACAACAGGAGCGCGAGCCCCAGGCCGGCGCCGGCGAGTTGCGCGAGGACGAACGGGGCCACCGATGCGGGGGCGATCCCCGCGAAGGTGTCGGTGAACATACGGGCGATGGTGACGGCGGGGTTGGCGAACGAGGTGGAGCTGGTGAACCAGTACGCGGCGCCGATGTAGGCACCGACCGCGGCGGCGGTCACCGCGCTCTTGCCGGTACGGGCGAGGGCAAAGATCAGAAGGACGAGACCCGCCGTCGCGACGACCTCGCCGACCAGGCGGCCGCCGGTCACGCGATCGTTGTCCGAGAACGCGGGCGCCACATCGAACATC